>NZ_KV828498.1:34240-136568 GCF_001836405.1 Pseudomonas sp. HMSC057H01
TTGTCCGCTAACCGGGGCTGAACCCGCCGAGCCTTGCATCCGGGTCACGCACACCGGATAGCGGAAGGTACGAGCTGCCCCGGAATGGCGGCGGGCCTCAGGTTCGTTGCGCGAGGCCGGACTCGAGCGCCAGCGCGATGGGCGTGAGCTGTATCTCGGGGTTCTCCGCGAACAGCTCCATGACCCAGTTCACAAAGCAGCGCACACGAACCGACAGGTGCCTGGAGCCCGGGTAGATGACATGCACCGGCGCCGCAGAAAAGTGCCATTGCGGCAGTACCGGAACAAGTTTCCCTGCGCGTACGAATCCAGCCACCGCGAATGGGGCGCCAGGGCAGATGCCGCTGCCCGCCATGCAGGCCGAAATAGCCACGTCGGGTTCGTCGAACTGCATTCCATCGCCGGACTGCACCACGAAACGCTCCGGGCCGGACTCCAGCTCCCACATGAACGGGTTGCGCTCCCTGCCGCTGAACCAGCTCAACCGCCTGAACTGCGATAGATCGTTCGGACTGTCTACACCGCCTATGGAGGCCAGGTACTCGGGCGAGGCATACAAGCCCATCTGGATGTCGCAAAGATGCCTGGCGATCATGCTGGAGTCCTTGAGCGCACCTCCCCGGATCGTGCAATCGATGCCGTCCTCCAGCAGATTGCTGATCCGGTCCGAACTACTCAGCCGCAGCTGGATCCTCGGGTAGCGCGCCTGGAAGTCGTGCAGCCTTGGAGCGATCACCCATCGGGCGATGGTGATCAGGGAGTCCACTCTGAGCCGGCCGATGGGCGTCGCCGTCCCGCCCCTGAGCGTGGCCTCCAGTTCGTCTATCTGCTGCAGCAGGACCTGGCATTTGTCGAAGTACGCGCTGCCATCGTGCGTAAGGCTCAGGGCACGGGTCGTACGATTGAGCAAGCGCACGCCTAGATGCTTTTCAAGATCGCTGACGCGCTGCGAAACGCGAGCTTTCGGCAGGCCCAGGGCATCGGCCGCGCGTGTGAAGCTGCCGGCGTCCACCACCTTCACGAAGGTGGCCATGGCGGTGAGTTTGTCCATAGATTGTTCGCGATTATTGAACCAAGAGTAACTTTGGATAATATTTTTCTTATTCTCAATCCCAATTATGGTTCCTTCCGTCCACCCACCAGGGAACCATCATGTCAAAAGCAGTCGTTGTTTATTTCTCCGGATATGGCCATACCAAGCGCGTAGCACAAGCGGCGGCGGAAGGCGCACAGGCTTCGCTGGTCGAGATCGATAGCGAGGGCAACATTCCCGAGGCAGCCTGGGACTTGCTCGACCAGGCGCAATCCATCCTCTTCGGCGCGCCCACGTACATGGGCTCGGTGCCTTGGCAATTCAAGAAGTTCGCGGACGCCACTTCCAGGAAGTGGTTTGTTCGGCAGTGGCAGGACAAGGTCTTCGGCGGCTTCACCAACAGCGCAAGCCTGAACGGCGACAAGCAGGTTTCCCTGATCCTCATGCACACGCTGGCGTCCCAGCACGGCGGCATCTGGGTCAGCCTGGGCCTGGCTCCCGCCAACACCTCGGCCTCGAGCCGCGCGGATATCAACAACCTCGGCGCCTCGGTCGGCGCGCTGGTGCAGTCGCCGTCCGACGCGGATGCCCAGGCCATTCCCAGCGGCGATCTCGAGACCGTGAAGCTCTACGCCGCTCGCGTCGCCAGGATCGGACAACAGCTGCATGCCTGAGCCAGGCGCCGATGAATCACCGGCGCACCCTGCGCGCGTCGCTTGAACCTGCAACTACCTCGAAGGATATCGATCATGAAACTGTACTACTCCCCCGGCTCTTGCTCGCTGGCCATCCACATCGTGCTTCGCGAGGCCAACGTGCCTCACGAACTGGCCAAGGTCGACCTGTGGCAGCACAAGACCGCCTCGGGCGGCGATTACTTCCAGATCAACCCGAAGGGCACGGCGCCCGCCCTCGAGTTCGAAGGCGGCTTGCTGACCGAAGGCGCCGCCATCAGCCAATACCTCGCGGATCGCTACGCCCCAACGTTGGTGCCAGCCAACGGAACGCTGGAACGCAGCCGTTTGCACGAGATACTGAATTACCTCTCTTCGGATTACCACAAGTCCTTCACCCCGCTGTTCTACCTGTCCCCTTCGGACGACCCCACGGCCGCGCAGCGCCCAGTGATAGCCAAAGTGGCCTACCTGAACAACCTCCTCGCGGACGGCCGCCCATACATCCTGGGTGACGAGTTCACCGTCGCGGACGCACATCTCTTCGCCCTTACGCGCTGGTGCCCCCAATTCGGCATTTCGCTGGCCCCATTCCCAGCATTGATGGATTTCATGGCCAGGATTGCAGCCCGTCCGGCAGTCAGGGCCGCGCTACAGGCCGAAGGACTGGAGGAACACCCCGACCAGTGCTGAGCCCTCGCTAGGTACCGGTTCTACGCGGACTGACGCCAGCGCTAGCGCAGACGAGACCCGTGGCTGGGTTTCGCAGCCGACGTCAGCCCCCCTGGACTTTCCTGAACGCGTCCCGCTGCTCGAGGCGGACATCCTGGAGATCGATATGTCGAAGAAAATTCTTGTTCTAGGTGCGACGGGAACAGTCGGCAAGCCGTTAGTCGAAGGCCTGCTGGCCAAGGGAGAGGCCGTCAAGGCCGCTTCCCGCGGAAATCGGAAAATGGATGGAGTCGAGAGTACGCCGTTCGATTTCGGCAAACCGGAAACCATCGCCACCGCCCTGGAGGGTGTGGATCGCACTTACATGCTCCTGCCCGCCGGCTACCTGAACGTACGCGATCTGCTCCTGCCGTTCGTCGAAGCCGCCGCAAGCCGCAAGGTGAAAATAGTCTTCCAGAGCGCCTTTGGCGTGGATGCGAATGGCGCCAACCCCATGCGCCAAATGGAAATCCTGCTGGAGAAATCCGGCACACCCCATGTGATCTTGCGGCCGAACTGGTTCTCCGACAATTTCCATCACTTCTGGAAAGCCGGCCTCGACCAGGGGCAGATCGCCTTGCCAGCCGGTGATAGCAGGACCAGTTTCATCGATGTGCGCGATATTGCGGCCAGCGCCATCGCCGCGCTCACCTCAACCGCTTTCGACGGCAAAGCATTCAACCTCACCGGTCCCGAAGCGCTCAGTTATGCCGATGCCGCGGCGATCCTGTCCGAAGTGACCGGCAAGCCCGTGCGATACGCCGCGACATCGGACAAGGCGTTCATCGACATGCTGGAGAACAACGGTGTGCCCGCCGCCAATGCGGCGCACATGGCCTCGATCTTCCACCCGGTGCGCCAAGGCTGGATGAGCGTAGTGACCGACGATGTCATGAAGCTCACCGGCAAGAGACCGCGGACACTGCGGGAATACGCACAAGACAAGGTCGCCGCCCTGACGGCCTAGGGCCAGGCTGCGACGCCTTGGGCGTCGAAAGTCGCAGGCGCCGACCAGAAACGCCTGGGGGCGCCAGCATAACCTCTGTTTTTCCAGGTTGAACGGGAGACGACCGTGTCCATGCAATTTTCCAAAGACCATTACTGGGTTCGCCTCGCCGACACCCTCGATGGCCACGCTATCGACAGCGTTGTCGTCGGCGTCACCCCACGGGCGCTGGCCGGCCTGGGCAACCTGATTTCGGTGATCCTGCCCAACGTCGGCGAGACGTTGGCGCAGGGAGCCGCCGCGGCCGAGATCGAGTCGGACAAAGCGGTGACGAACCTGTACACCCCCGTCTCCGGCGAAATCATCGCCGTCAACACGGCCTTGCGCGACACCCCGACGCTTGCCAACACCGACCCGTTGGGCGCCGGCTGGTTCTTCAGGGTCAAACTCAGCAACCCGGGGCAACTGGATGCGCTGCTCGACGAGAAGGCTTATGCCGAACTGTTCTGGGCCCCGTGACGACCGATTGGCTGGCCGGCACTGCGCTGGCGGCGCGATAGCCGCGGCAGACCTCCATACAGCCTCAACCTGTGGACTCCAACCATGACACTCATGAACTGCGATCCGGCCACCGGCAGTTGCCGGATTCCCGACGCTGCTCCCATCCTCCCCCAGGGGGCGAAGCAGGCCCCTGGCGGCGAAGTCACGCTCAGGTACATCGGCGACCCCATGTGCTCCTGGTGCTGGGGTATTTCCTCCACGCTCGAAGAACTCGCACGGTACTGCGAACAGAAGGGTATCGGCTTCACCCTCACCATGGGCGGCCTGCGCGCGGGCGGGGGCGACGCATGGGGGCCGGAGTTCCGGGAGTTTCTACGCCGGGAATGGACCCATATCGCCAAGGTCACCGGTCAACCATTCGGTTTTTCCCTGCTGTCGGCAAAGCATTTCGACTATGACACGGAGCCTGCCTGCCGAGCCGTTGTGGTCGCCGAGCAAATGCTCGACCAGAAGCGGCCTGTCGCCTCCGCGACCCTGGCATTTTTCTCTGCCGTGCAGCGCAAGTTCTATGTCGAAGGCGAGGACCCCAAGAACGTGGACTTTTATAGATCCATTTGCGAAGACGCTTCGCTATCGTTCGAAGACTTCCGCGCGCATTTCGCCACTGCCGCTGCACGGCAAGCCGTCTATCGGCAATTCGCCCAGTGCGGAGAGTGGGGCGTACGCGCATTCCCCACCCTTCTGCTTGACCTGGCTGGTGATCTGAAGCAACTCAGTTCAGGCGCCACCACAGCGGCAAGCGTGATCGAACGTATCGAACATCTGCTGGGCGCACGCACCAACTGAACATCCGGACCGGCGAGGCGGGTGGCGCAATGCACGGCCCGCCAACAGCATTCTGCGGGCAGGGTCCACCGTCCTCCTTGCAACAGTCCCCGCGGCCCCCTGGCGCCGTTCACCCGTGTCGATGCGACAACGCCAGCGCGAAAGCCCCTGCCAGACTGTCTGCGCTCCGGAATCCGGGGCCTGGAACCATCGCGAAATAAAAAAACCCGGTCGAACACGCGGGGGGAAGGGGTTCGACCGGGTGCTGCGTCCAATCACCGGAGCGTTGGCAGAGGGACGCAAAGGGAAGTGTTCGTTTCCAGCGCCTGCAGCATCCGCTCGCGGGCTCGCGCCAGGCCTTTCTCACGGAACTCCGGGCCCATGTTCATGCCCTCCGCGTGGATGAAGGTGACGTCGTGGATGCCGACGAAGCCCAGCACCTGGCGCAGATAGGGTTCCTGGTGGTCGAGACCGCCGCCGGCGTAGATTCCGCCGCGGGCGGTGAGAACGAAGGCGCGCTTGCCCTGTAGCAGGCCTTCCGGCCCCTGCTCGGCGTAACGGAAGGTCAGGCCGGCGCGCAGCACATGGTCGAACCAGCTCTTCAGGCTGCTGGGAATGGCGAAGTTGTACATCGGCGCCGCCAGCACCAGCACGTCCGCTATCCGCAACTCCTCGGTCAGGCGATTGGAACGCTCGAGGGCGCGCCTTTCCGCAGCGCTATGGCCATCGCAGGGAGTGGTCCAGGCTCCCAGCAATAATTCATCGAGGTGCGGCAGCGGCTCGCGCGCCAGGTCGCGGACCTGGAAGCGATCAGCGGGATGCGCGGCTTTCCAGTGGGAGATGAATTCCGCCGTCAGCAGGCGGGAAACCGAGCCCCGTTGGCGGGCACTGCTCTCGATAACCAGGACACGGGACATGACTCGACCTCCACCCACTGCGATACAACGATGGAGGTGAGGGTAGAGAATGATTAATCGATTAAAAAGTTGAAAAAACCGCTGTTAAATATCGACCATATTGATTTATAAACAGGCAACACCTAGTCTTTCGGTGAGAGAACGCTCTATTTCGCGATCTTGCAGGTCAGCTTGATCCGCAACTTGATGATGTCGCGGCCGAACTGCGCGGTGAAGTTGCTGTTCTGCCCGGGCTGGATCACGCCCTTGCGCACTTTCGGGGTCTCCGGGCCGTTGCGGAACACCGCCGTGCATTCCGCCGCCTGGCCACCCAGGTTGGTGAGGAGGATGGCGCCCATGTCGCGACCGATGTCCTGAGTGCTGTAGGAGACCTCGGTGCCGTTGAGTTGCGGGTCGACCTCGATCGGATAGGCGAAAGCGGACAGGGGCAGCAGCGATAGTGCGAAACAGCAAAGCCTTTTCATGGCCGGACTCCCGGTAGCGACAGATGGAAAAATGGCAACACCCTGAAAACCACGGCATCCCGTACGTCAAGAGAATGGACAGCCATCCCGTACAGGACGCCGACGACACGATAAGCGAAGTCGCCCCTCCGGCGCACTCGTCATCGCCTGCCGGCCGCGGAAACGCCGGCGAGGCATCCCTGCATTCGAGGAGGCGGAAATGAAAGCGCCACGCGTAACCCTGGACCAATGGCGGACCCTGCAGGCGGTGGTCGACCACGGCGGCTTCGCCCAGGCCGCGGAAGCCCTGCACCGCTCGCAATCGTCGATCAGCTATACCGTGGCGCGCATGCAGGAACAGCTCGGCGTGCCGCTGCTGCGCATCGACGGACGCAAGGCGGTGCTGACCGAGGCCGGCGAAGTGCTGCTGCGCCGCTCGCGGCAACTGGTCAAGCAGGCCGGGCAACTGGAGGAACTGGCCCACCACATGGAACAGGGCTGGGAGCCCGAGGTGCGTCTGGTGGTGGACGCCGCCTACCCCACCGCGCGGATCGTCCGCTCGCTGTCCGCCTTCATGCCGCAGAGCCGCGGCTGTCGCGTGCTGCTGCGCGAGGAAGTGCTCTCCGGCGTCGAGGAAGCGCTGATCCAGGGCGCCGCCGACCTGGCGATCAGCGGCCTGATCATTCCCGGCCACCTCGGCGCCGACCTCAGCGTGGTCGAGTTCGTCGCCGTGGCCCACCCCGACCATCCGCTGCACCGCCTGCAACGCGAGCTGACCCACCAGGACCTGGAAACCCAGATGCAGGTGGTGATCCGCGACAGCGGCCGGCTACAGCCGCGCGACCACGGCTGGCTCGGCGCCGAACAGCGCTGGACGGTGGGCAGCCTGGCTACCGCGGCGACCTTCGTCGGCAACGGCCTGGGCTTCGCCTGGCTGCCGCGACACATCATCGAGCGCGAACTGCAGAGCGGCCAACTCAAGCCGCTGCCGCTGAGCCAGGGCGGCGTGCGGCAGAGCCGCTTCTACCTCTACACCAACAAGGAGAAGCCGCTCGGCCCGGCCAGCCAGATCCTCATGGAAATGCTCAAGTCGTTCGCCAACGTACCGCTCAACGCGCCCTTCGCGGCGCCCGAACCGGCCGCCGAGTGAACGCAGATGCCTGACTTCCAGCACCGCGACTGCACCCTCGTCTACGACGACCATCCCGGACCCGCCGAGCGCGCGCCGGTCCTGCTGTTGCACGGTCTGGGTTCGAGCGCCCGCGACTGGGAATACCAGTTGCCGGCCCTGCTGGGCCGCTACCGCCTGCTGGTCCCGGACCTGCGTGGCCACGGCCGCTCCGGCAAGCCGCGCGGCGGCTACAGCATGGCCGGCTTCGCCGAGGACTGCGCGGCGCTGCTCGACCGGCTCGGCTGCGGCCCGGTGCACCTGGTCGGCATCAGCATGGGCGGGATGATCGGCTTCCAGTTGGCCTGCGACCGCCCCGACCTGCTGCGCAGCCTGACCATCGTCAACAGCACTCCGGAAGTCATCCCGCGCAAGCCCCGCGAACACCTGGAAGTGGCCAAGCGCAGGCTCCTCTCGCGCCTGCTCAGCCTGCGGACCATCGGCCGCGCCCTCGGCCGGCTGTTGTTTCCCAAGGCGGAACAGGCCGGGCTGCGAGAAAAGATCGAGGCGCGCTGGGCGGAGAACGACAAGCGCGCCTACCTGGCCAGCCTCGACGCGATCATCGGCTGGGGCGTGCAGGAACGATTGGCCGAGATCGCCTGTCCGACCCTGGTGATCAGCGCGGATCGCGACTACACGCCGGTATCGCTGAAGCAGGCCTATTGCGAGCGGATCGCCGACGCCCGCCTGGTGGTGGTGGAGGACTCCCGCCACGCCACGCCGATGGACCAACCCGAGATTTTCAACACCACCCTGCTCGGCTTCCTCGCCGATATCGATAAAACCAAGGAACAACCATGCTCAAACGTCTCCTGATCGCCACCTGCACCCTGCTCTTCGCCGGTTCCCTGCTGGCCGCCACGCCTGCCGCCAAGCCGCACGTCCTGATCGCCACCAGCCTCGGCGAGATCGAGGTAGAACTCGATCCGACCAAGGCGCCGATCAGCGTGAAGAACTTCCTCGAGTACGTCGACAGCGGCTACTACGACGGCACCCTGTTCCACCGCGTGATCCCGGGCTTCATGGTGCAGACCGGCGGCTTCAGCGCCGGCATGCAGGAGAAGAAGACCCGCGCACCGATCAAGAACGAGGCCGACAACGGCCTGCTCAACGAGCGCGGCACCCTCGCCATGGCCCGCACCGGCGTGGTCGATTCGGCCACCAGCCAGTTCTTCATCAACCTGACCGACAACGACTTCCTCAACCATGGTGCCCGCGACTTCGGCTATGCGGTGTTCGGCAAGGTGGTGCGTGGCATGGGCGTGGTCGACCAGATCGCCAAGGTTCCCACCACCCGCCGCAACGGCTTCGCCGACGTGCCGAGCGACGACGTGGTGATCCTGTCCGCCAAACGCCTCTGAGTCCAGCCGCAGGGGCTTGATCCGGCGGGTCCAGGACGGGCCCGCTCCAGAAGAGAGCCATCATGCTTTATCGTCGTTTCGAACGTCTGATCGACCCGTTCCGCAGCGCTTCCGAACGCATGCCGCCCAGCGAAGTGCTGCGTTTCTATGTCTACTTCCTGCGCCAGGTCTGGCCGGTGTTCCTGGCCCTGCTGGTGGTCGGCCTGATCGTCGCGCTGATCGAGGTGGCGCTGTTCAGCTACCTCGGCCGCATCGTCGATCTCGCCCAGAGCACGCCCAGCGCGGAGTTCTTCCGCGTGCACGCCAACGAACTGATCTGGATGGCGGTGGTGGCGCTGGTCCTGCGCCCGCTGTTCAACGCCCTGCACGACATGCTGGTGCACCAGAGCATCAACCCGAGCATGACCAACCTGATCCGCTGGCAGAACCACCGCTACGTGCTCAAGCAGAGCCTCGGCTTCTTCCAGAACGATTTCGCCGGGCGCATCGCCCAGCGCATCATGCAGACCGGCAACTCGTTGCGCGATTCGGCGGTGCAGGTGGTGGACGCCCTCTGGCACGTGCTGATCTATACCGTCAGCGCCCTGGTGCTGTTCGCCGAGGCCGACTGGCGCCTGATGATCCCTCTGGTGCTGTGGGTATTCGCCTACGTCGGCGCCCTCGCCTACTTCGTTCCCCAGGTCAAGCGCCGCTCGGTGGAGGCCTCGGATTCGCGCTCGAAGCTGATGGGGCGGATCGTCGACGGCTACACCAACATCACCACGCTGAAGCTGTTCGCCCACACCCGCCAGGAAGAGGACTACGCCCGCGAAGCGATCGGCGACCAGACCCTCAAGTCGCAACGCGCCGGGCGCGTAGTGACCTCCATGGACGTGACCATCACGGTGATGAACGGCATGCTGATCACCGGCACCACCGGCCTGGCCCTGTGGCTGTGGAGCCAGGAGCTGATCTCGGTGGGCGCCATCGCCCTGGCCACCGGGCTGGTGATCCGCATCAACAACATGTCCGGCTGGATCATGTGGGTGGTCGGCGGCATCTTCGAGAACATCGGCCAGGTCCAGGATGGCATGCAGACCATCGCCCTGCCGCGCAAGGTGGTCGACCGCGAGGACGCCCAGCCGCTGCGGGTAGAGCGCGGCGAGGTGGAGTTCGAGCACATCGCCTTCCACTACGGCAAGGGCAGCGGCGTGATCCAGGGTCTCGACCTGAAGGTCCGGCCCGGCGAGAAGATCGGCCTGGTCGGACCTTCCGGCGCCGGCAAGTCGACCCTGGTCAACCTGCTGCTGCGCCTGTACGACCTGGAGAGCGGACGCATCCTGGTCGATGGCCAGGACATCGCCGGGGTGACCCAGGAAAGCCTGCGCGCGCAGATCGGCATGGTCACCCAGGACACCTCGCTGTTGCACCGTTCGATCCGCGACAACCTGCTCTACGGCCGGCCCGGCGCCAGCGACGCGGAACTCATGGAAGCGGTGCGCAAGGCTCGCGCCGACGAGTTCATCCCGCTGCTCAGCGACGCCGAGGGCCGCCGCGGCTTCGACGCCCATGTCGGCGAACGCGGAGTGAAGCTCTCCGGCGGCCAGCGCCAGCGCATCGCCATCGCCCGGGTGCTGCTCAAGGACGCGCCGATCCTGATCCTCGACGAAGCGACCTCGGCGCTGGACTCGGAAGTCGAATCGGCGATCCAGGAAAGCCTGGAGACCCTGATGCAGGGCAAGACGGTGATCGCCATCGCCCACCGCCTGTCGACCATTGCGCGCATGGACCGCCTGGTGGTGCTGGACAAGGGCCACATCGCCGAAAGCGGCACGCATGCCGAGTTGCTCGCCCATGGCGGCCTCTATGCGCGCCTCTGGCAACACCAGACCGGCGGCTTCGTCGGCGTCGACTGAAGCCTCGGCACCGGGCGGCGGCTCGCGCCGCCCGGCTTGGGTGACCTTGTCAAAGGCTCTGCAACGGGCCTTTGCGCGGCAATCATCACCGCCGTCGATCTCGACTAGCACGCGCTTCGATTTTTTCCGCCAGCGAAACGGTGTTCTTATCGAACCCGTGCCCCGGCTCGATCCCGACGCCTGCCGCATCGTCCCCGTCCACCTGGCGTCGGCCACGGACGACCAAGGATGCCAGTGCTCGGTACCGGGGGTTTCGCCCCATCGCTACGGAGAATCACAGAATGAAACTTGCCTCTGTCGTGTCCGCCGTCATCACCAGCCTCGCCCCCATGGCCTTCGCCCAGGACGTGGACAAGGACCCGGGCCGCGGCCTGCCGGTCGAGGAATACCACTACGGCATGCAACTGGACGTGAAGAATGTCCTGCACCGTACCGACAATTCGACCAGGACCGGCGTAGTGCCGGTGACCGTGGTCTACGAGGACCATAGCGGCGAGCTGCACAAGATCCGCTTCCTCGAATGGGGCGGCAGCACCAGCAACGGCTGAGCGGACGCCACGCCCTATCGTTCCGGCTCCCTTCAGGCCTGGCGGTAGGGCAACAGGCCGTGGGCCTCCTCGGCGTAGGCGCGCACTCCCGCCCGCTCCTGTTCGAGGAACTGCGCCACGGCATCGCGCAGACCGGGATGCGCCAGGTAGTGCCAGGAGCGCGTCAGCACCGGCTCGAAACCGCGGATCAGCTTGTGTTCGCCCTGGGCGCCGGCGTCGAAGCGCGCCAGGCCGGCGCCGATGGCGAATTCCAGGCCCTGGTAGAAGCAGGTCTCGAAGTGCAGCCGGTCGAACTCGGCCAGGCATCCCCAGTAGCGCCCGTACAGGGTATCTCCAGCGACCAGGCTGAACGCCATCGCCACCGGCTTGCCGCGCTGGTGGGCGAAGACCACGCGGATCGCCTCCGGCATGCGCTCGGCCAGCAGGCCGAAGAACTCGCGGCTCAGGTAGGGATCGCGGTCGCGCACCAGGTAGGTGTTGGCGTAGCAGAGATAGACGAAATCCCACTCCAGCTCGGACAACTGGCCGCCTTCCCGCCATTCGAACTCGATGCCCTGTCCGCCGACCTGTTCGCGCTCCTTGCGCAGTTGCTTGCGCTTGCGCGAACTGAGGGCCTCGAGGAAGTCCTGGAAGTCCCGATAACCGCGGTTGTGCCAGTGGTACTGGCAGCCCAGGCGTTCTAGCCAACCGTCACGCGCGGCAAGCAAGGTGTCCGCCCGGGCGTCGGTGAAATTCACATGGATGCTCGACAGACCGCTCGCCTCGGCCTCCTCGCCAAGGGACGCGAGCAGCCCCTGCAACCCTTCGTCCTCGCCCAGCAGGCGCGCACCGGCGACCGGGGTGAAGGGCACCCCCACCAGCAGCTTCGGGTAGTAGCGGATACCGGCCCGCTGGCAGGCGTCGGCCCAGCTCCAGTCGAACACGTACTCGCCGTACGAGTGCGCCTTCACATAGGCCGGCAGCGCCGCGCACAGCCGCCCTTGCGGATCGCGCAGCACGCGATGGGCCGGGCGCCAGCCGGTGGCGGGCGTCACGCTGCGGCTGTCTTCCAGCGCGGACAGGAAAGCATGACGCAGGAATGGCTGGGCGGGAGGCAACAAGGCGTCCCACTCGGCGGCGTCGATATCGGCAAGGGTGGCGAGCGTCTGGATCGGCATGCGCGCCAGTCTGGCGCGAGACGCAAGGCAAGTGAAGCCGGTCGATGGAAAAAAAGCGCCCGGCGGACCCCGCGATGAAACCGCCCTTCACCAAGCGAAGGCTTCGAACCATCCTACGTAGAGCGCATGACGCCAACGGCGTTATCCGCCGATACCCCGCCGCAACGGCGGAGCGAAAGCTGGGAACCCTCCGCGTAGGGCGGATAACGCCGGAGGCGTTATCCGCCGATACCCGTCGGGACGGCGGACAACCACGACGGCATTCCCGATCGGGCCCTAGATCATGCCCAGCAGCAACAGGACCAACAGCACCACCAGCAATGCGCCGACGATCCCCGAGGGTCCGTAGCCCCAGTTGCGCGAATGAGGAAAGACCGGCAGGCCGCCGATCAGCAGCAGGATCAGGATGATCAGAAGAATCGTACCGAGACTCATGGGCGTCGCTCCTGTTCGGCTCATGGGGCAAAGGGCGGCAGATTCCGCCCTTGTAGTTCTCGACCCCCGCCGAGCAACGAAGATTCAATAAATCCGCGCCCTCCAGCCTCAGTGGATGACCTTGGGCGCCGGCCCCTTGAGCAGGCGCATGAACATCAGCGCCACCGCCTGGGCGTCGCCGAGGGCGGTATGGCGACCGCTGACCGGCACATCCAGGGCCCGCGCCAGGGTGTCGAAGCGCAGGTCGATGTGTGCGTCGGGAAAATGCCGGCTGACCTTCCGGTGGTACAGCGACGAAATCTCGATGGAAGGGTTGTGCAACTGTCGGTCGAAGAGCTGGCGCAGGTGCCGGTTCAGCACGGCGACATCGAACGACAGGTAGTAGCCGAGCAGCGGCCGGTCGCCGATGAACGCCAGCAACTGGCGCAGGGCCTGCTCCAGCTGCAACTGTCCCTCCAGGTCGGCGCGGCGCAGCTTGTGGATGCGGATCGACTCCGCGTCCAGGCTCGGCGGCGGCTCGACGTAGAGTTCCAGGCGCTCGCCCATGACCAGTTTGCCGCGCCGCACCAGCACCGCGCCGATGCTGAGGACGTCGGCACGACGCGGGTCGAGGCTGGTGGTCTCGAGATCGAGGGAGATCACTTCCTCCGCCTCGACCGCCTCGTGCATCCACCAATACAGCCGGCGGCGCCAGCCCGGCCAGCGGCTGTCGGGCAACTTGACCATGGTGTTCATCGGGTCTCCAGGTGGAATTGACGGGCCACGCTCTGCTTGAACTTCTTCACCACATGCAGGCCGTAGCGCAGCATGTCGCGATCGTGGCGGCTCATGCCGCTGACGTCCAGGCCCTGCTGGCGACCGCCGCGTTGGCCGGCCAACTGGCGGGTCAGGCGCAGTTGCAGGAACAGCTCGAAAGACTCGCTCAGGTCGTCCGCCAGGCGCGCTTCGAGGACCTTGTGTCGCTTCAGCGCCTCGATCCGTGCCAGGGTCCCGCGGGTTTCCAGGCCTTCGCGCAGGGCCAGGGTGCGGATGCCGTGGACGATGGGGAAGATCCCGCCGCGCTTGAGATCGAGGCGGGCGTCCTGGGTCTTCAGTTGGCCGAGGAAGGTCAGCGGCGTATCGAATTGCAGGGCCGCTGCCGCGATATCCGCCAGCCAGCGCTCGCCGCCATCGGCGAAACCGCGCAGTTGCCGACGCAACGGCTCGAACAGCTGCAGGTTGCCGGCCACCGGCCAGGCATCGGCCAGGATCGACAGGCGCAACAGCTGCTCCGGCTTGCCCTCCAGCAGAGTCCCGCGCAGCTCCGCCTGCCAGGCCGCCAGCGGCTTGCACCATTCCGGCCGACTGGCCATCACCCCTCCGGGACAGGGCGGATAACCGAACTCCAGCAAGGCCGCGCTGAAGCGCTGCATCATCGCCAGGGCCTGTTCCTGCGGCAGATCGTCGGCCAGGACCAGGGCATTGTCCTGGTCGGTCTTCAGCAACTGCTCGCCGCGTCCTTCGCTGCCCATCACCAGCAAGCAGCAGCGCCCGCGCAGGGTTGGCGGCAGCAACAATTCGAAAAGCCGTTCGAGCAATTGCTCGTTGAGCGCGCTGACCAGCTGCATGATGAAGCGCAGGCGGATACCGTTGCCGGCCAGGGTAGCGATCAGGGTGTCCAGGGTTTCCGCGCAGCGGCGCAGGTCGCCGAGGTCGTCGGCGCGGGCGATGCGCAGCGCCAGGACGTGGGAATGGGTGGAGAACAGGCTGAGCACCTGGGTCAGGTGCAACAGGCCGATCACCTGACCGTCCTCGGTGACCGCGACCCGCTCGATACGCTGGCGCGTCATGAGGATCATCGCGTCGAACAGGAAATCGCCCAGTTCGACGCTGGCCAGCGGACCATGGGCCAACGGCCCGATCGCCTCCAGCTCGCTGCGCCCGTCGCGGAAGTGCGCGCTCATGAGGTCGGTGCGGGTGACGATGCCGAGCTCGGGCCCGTCCCTCTCCAGCCGCACCAGCAGGGCATCGGCGCCGTGGCTCAATTGCAGGCGCGCGGCGTCGCCGAGGGACAGCGAGGCCTCCACCTCCAGCGCCGGCAGCAAGTGCTCGCGGGCGATGCGGGTAAGGATGAACTCGGCCAGGTTCTGCCCATCGCGCTGGGCCAACTGGCGCTTGGCCGCCAGGTCGGCCTGGAAGAAGCGGGCGAACCCCGGATTCTCCCCGCACAACTGGTGGAAGCAACTGGCCGGCAACTCGTAGACGATGCTTTCCTCGATCGCCAGGTAGCGGTGCTTGCTGCTGCCGGAGAACAGCCCGCGGACGTCGAACAGGTCGTCCGCGGCGTATTGGGCGAATACCCGCCCGTCGTCGCCGCGCTCCTCGACCACGCCCTTGAGCAGGACGAACAGCCCGGGGACCGCCGAGCCGGCCTCCAGCAAGGTTTCCCCCGGCGCATAGTAGCCGACGCTGAGAGCCTGCTTGAAGGTCTCGCGTTGATGGGGGCGCAACTGGTCGAAGGGTGGCGAGGCGAAGTTGAAACTGTCAGGCATGGCTCATCTCGCTGTGGCCGGGACGCTGAAACGAAAGGCGGCGGACCGGAAACCCGGCCGCCGCCTCGGGCTACGCCTTCACGTAGCGCTTAGTGGGCCACCGCGCCAGAGGCGCCCAGGCCGGTCTGGGAACGGATGAACTGCGGGAAGAAGCGCGCCCGCTCCTCGTCGGCCGCCGCCGACTTGTCGGTGATGGAGAAGAACCAGATACCGACGAAGGCGACGATCATCGAGAACAGCGCCGGGTACTCGTACGGGTAGATGGCTTTCTCGTGGCCGAGGATCTGCACCCAGATGGTCGGGCCGAGGACCATCAGGCCCACCGCGGTGATCAGGCCCATCCAGCCGCCGATCATGGCGCCGCGGGTGGTCAGCTTCTTCCAGTACATGGAGAGCAGCAGCACCGGGAAGTTGCAGCTGGCGGCGATGGAGAAGGCCAGGCCGACCATGAAGGCGATGTTCTGCTTCTCGAAGAGGATGCCGAGCACGATGGCGACCACGCCCAGGGCCACGGTGGTCATCTTCGAGACCCGCAGCTCGTCCTTCTCGTTGGCCTTGCCGCCCTTGAACACGCTGGCGTACAGGTCATGGGAGACGGCCGAGGCCCCGGCCAGGGTCAGCCCGGCGACCACCGCGAGGATGGTGGCGAAGGCCACCGCCGAGATGAAGCCGAGGAACAGGCTGCCGCCCACCGCGTCGGCCAGGTGCACCGCCGCCATGTTGTTGCCGCCGATCAGGGCGCCGGTGGCGTCCTTGAAGTCCGGGTTGGTGCTGACCAGCAGGATCGCGCCGAAACCGATGATGAAGGTCAGGATGTAGAAGTAGCCGATGAAACCGGTGGCGTAGAACACGCTCTTGCGCGCTTCCTTGGCGTCACTGACGGTGAAGAAGCGCATCAGGATGTGCGGCAGCCCGGCGGTGCCGAACATCAGCGCGAAGCCCAGGGAGAATGCCGAGATCGGATCCTTGACCAGGCCGCCCGGACTCATGATCGCCTCGCCCTTCGGATGCACCTTGATGGCTTCGGAGAACAGCGTGCTGACGTCGAAGTTGACGTGCTTGAGCACCATGATCGCCATGAACGAGGCGCCGGAGAGCAACAGCACGGCCTTGATGATCTGCACCCAGGTGGTCGCCAGCATGCCGCCGAACAGCACGTAGAGCACCATCAGGATGCCCACCAGGACCACCGCGACATGGTAGTTGAGGCCGAACAGCAGCTCGATCAGCTTGCCGGCGCCGACCATCTGCGCGATCAGGTAGAACGCCACCACCACCAGCGAGCCGCAGGCCGACAGGGTGCGGATCTGCTTCTGCTTGAGGCGGTAGGAGGCGACGTCGGCGAAGGTGTACTTGCCCAGGTTGCGCAGGCGCTCGGCGATGAGGAAGAGGATGATCGGCCAGCCGACCAGGAAGCCGATCGAGTAGATCAGGCCGTCGTAGCCGGAAGTGAAGACCAGCGCCGAAATACCCAGGAAGGATGCCGCCGACATGTAGTCGCCGGCGATCGCCAGGCCATTCTGGAAGCCGGTGATGCGGCCGCCTGCGGCATAGTAGTCGGCCGCCGAGCGGTTGCGCTTGGATGCCCAGTAGGTGATGCAGAGGGTCGCGCCGACGAAGGCGACGAACATGACGATGGCCGAGACGTTCAGCGGCTGGCGCTGCACGTCGCCGGTCAGCGCGTCGGCCCAGAGGGCCGGAGCGAAGGCCGCAAGGCCGAGCGCGGCAAGGAGACGAGCGATCATTGCTGCGCCTCCTTGAGGATTTCCTGGTTCAGGCTGTCGAACTCGCCGTTGGCGCGACGCACGTACAGGCCGGTCAGGATGAACGCGGCAAGGATCAGTCCGACACCCATCGGGATGCCCCAGGTCACGGACGAATCGGGACTGATACGCGCGCCCAGCAGCTGCGGCTGGAAAGCGATCAGCAGGATGAATATCACGTAGAGGCCAAGCATGATCGAAGAAAGTATCCAGGCGAAACGCTCTCGCTTGGCCACCAACTCCTTGAAGCGCGGATTGGTATCAATCCGCTGGTAGATGCTGTCGTTCATTGTTTTTATCCTCACAGCGGGGTGACGCGGAATGTCGTCGATATCCACTGTAGGACGCTGGTGCAAGCGCTCCAGACGACTTTAGTCGTAGCGTTTCGCCAGCCGCTCTAGACCGGTATTCCCGGGCCTTCCGGCAGATTCCGGAGCCAGCCTTCGGCAAGGAAAAACGCCGTGCCCGGTTGCCCGGGCACGGCGTTCCCCAATCGAACCAGCCGTGCTACTGCACCCAGTCCTTGACCCGTCCCGGGTTGGCCGCCACCCACTGCTTCGCCGCATCCTCGGGTTTGGCGCCCTCCTGGATCGCCAGCATCACCTGGCCAACCTCGTTGCCATCCTTCCAGCCGAACTTCTTCAGGAATTCCCAGACCGGCTTGGCCTTGGCCTCCAGCGCCGGGTTGGCGACGGTGTCGACATGCTCGGTATCGCCATAGACCTTCTTCGGATCGTCGAGGAACTTCAGCTTCCACTTGGCGAACATCCAGTGCGGAATCCAGCCGGTCACCACCACCGGCTTCTTCTCGTTCTCGGCACGGGTCAGCTCGGCGATCATGCCGCTGCCGGAACTGGCCACCAGCTTGTAGTCGAGGCCATATTGCTTGATCGCCTCGTCGGTCTTGATCATCACCCCGGCGCCGGCATCGATGCCCACCACGCGGCCGCCGAAAGCGTCCTTCTGCGCCTGGAGGTCGGCGATGCTGTTGGCGCTCACGTATTCGGGGACGATCAGGCCGATGCGTGCGTCCGGGTAGTTGATGGCAAGGTTGACCACCTTGTCCTTCATCTTCTCGTAGTAGGCGCCGTGGGTGCCCGGCAGCCAGGCCGAGAGCATGGCATCGAGCTTGCCGCGCGCCACGCCCTGCCACATGATCCCCGCCGCCACCGGCATCAGCTTCACCTCGTAGCCGAGTTTCTCGCGGATCACCTCGGCGGCCACATGGGTGGTCGCCACGCTGTCCGACCAGCCGTCCACGTAACCGATGGTGATCACCGGCTTGTCCGCCGCGGCCGCCATCCCCACCGCCGCCGACATTGCCAGGCCCGCACTCCAGCACAACAGTCGTCGCATCATTCGCATCAGACGTACCCCTTGTTCTATGCCGCCGGGGACGCTCCCCGGCGGTCGCGGCACTCTGCGGTGCCGCCGTCCATCATCGGCGCGCCCGGACGGCGGACTGCTCTGAGAACGACACCCATCGCACCCGATAACGACATGCCTCGAACTGCGCTGCGGCACGCTGCGGATGTGCTCCGAGACAGTGCGATCGAAGCGCTCTATGCACTCGATTGGACAGGCCGATTTCCGCTTGGCCGAGCGCCTGGATAGGCTTTCGCCAAAGAGGAATGATTCTCGATCAAAGGAGAGCAGCCATGCTCAAGACCCTGACCTTCACCGTCATGCACTTCATCATCGCCTTCAGCGTGGCCTATGCGCTGACCGGCAGCATAGCGGTCGGCGGGCTGGTGGCGGCGGTCGAGCCGCTGTGCAACTCGGTCGGTTTCTACTTCCACGAGAAGATCTGGAAACGCTTCGAGAAAGACGGCGCGCCGCGCCCGGCTAGCGCCCACGGCTGGCTGCACCGCCACGCCTGAAGGGATATTCGCGAGGCACGGCAAGAGGCGGGAAAGACCGATTGGAACGCTGGCTGCAATAACCCACTGCACTACTGAGGCTTGCAGTTGTCATAGCGGCAGTATATTCACTCAGTACTTTTCCCTCGAAGGGATTCCCCCGATGCCCCACTTCCTCCGTTTCGCTGCCCTGCTCGGCGGCCTCGCCCTCGGTTGTGCCAATCTGGCGCAGGCCCGGGACGTGGACGCCGCGAGCTACGGCTATCCACTGACCAACCCGTTCGAGGCGACCATCGCCACCACGCCGCCGGAACTGCGTCCCGAGCTTCCGCACAGCGAGGACATCGACCAGAAGGACTACAGCCTGAAATTGCGCCCGGAGCGCGAGTTCGCCCTGCCGGACAACTTCTGGCCGGTGAAGAAGCTGCGCTACCGCCTGGCCCGCCAGGATCATGCGGCGCCGCTGATCTTCATCATCGCCGGGACTGGCGCGCACTATGCCAGCAGCTACCCGGAATACCTGAAGAAGCTCTTCTACCAGGCCGGCTACCACGTGGTGCAGTTGTCCTCGCCGACCAGCTGGGACTTCATGGCCGGCGCCTCGCGCTTCGCCACGCCGGGCTTTTCCAGCGACGACGCCGACGACCTGTACCGGGTGATGCAGGCGGTGCGTGCGCAGCAGCGCGACCTGCCGGTGACCGACTACTACCTCACCGGCTATAGCTTGGGGGCGCTGAACGCCGCGTTCGTCAGCCACCTCGACGAAAGCCGCCAGAGCTTCAACTTCAAGAAGGTGCTGCTGCTCAACCCACCGGTGAACCTCTACACCTCGGTGAGCAACCTCGACAAACTGGTGGAAACCCAGGTCAAGGGCATCACCGACTCGCGCACCTTCTACGAGGTGGTGCTGAGCAAGCTGACCCGCTACTTCCGGCAGAAAGGCTACGTCGACATCAACGACGCCATGCTCTACGACTTCCAGCAGTCGAAGCAGCGCCTGAGCAACGAGGAAATGGCCATGCTGATCGGCACCTCGTTCCGTTTCTCCGCCGCCGACATCGCCTTCACCTCGGACCTGGTCAACCGTCGCGGCCTGATCACCCCGCCGAACTACCCGATCAACGAAGGCACCAGCCTGGAGCCCTTCTTCAAGCGCGCGCTGCAGTGCGACTTCGAGTGCTACATGACCGAGCAACTGATCCCGATGTGGCGAGCCCGTTACGACGGCGGCAGCCTGACCCAGTTGGTCAACCAGGTCAGCCTCTACAAGCTGCAGGACTATCTGCACGACAGCCCGAAGATCGCCGTGATGCACAACGCCGACGACGTCATCCTCGGCCCGGGCGACCTCGGCTTCCTTCGCCGGACCTTCGGCGAACGCCTGACCGTCTATCCCTATGGCGGTCACTGCGGCAACCTCAACTACAAGGTCAACGCGCAGGACATGCTGGACTTCTTCGCCACGCCCGCCGCCGGACAGACCCAGGTCGCCAGCGCGGCCCTCACCCAGCAGGCAGGAAACTGATCGATGAGCCGAACCGCACACTGGATGTTCGCCCTTCTGCTGAGCGCAGCCGCCAGCGCCCAGGCCGACCAGGCCGCCGCGCCGGTCGAAATGCCGCCACGTCAGCTCGACGGCGACGGTTTCAGCCGTCCGCTGGACCAACTCAAGTTCAATCCCGGCCTGGATCAACGCGAATTCGAGCGCGCCACCCTCGACGCACTGAACATGTACGATCCCTGGGAATCCTGGAACCGCCGGGTCTACCACTTCAACTATCGCTTCGACGAGTGGGTGTTCCTGCCCGTGGTACGAGGCTACGAGTACGTCACCCCGCACTTCGTCCGCAGCGGCGTGAGCAATTTCTTCGACAACCTCGGCGACGTGCCCAACCTGCTGAACAACCTCGCCCAGTTGAAGGGCAAGGCGGCGATGGAAACCACCGCGCGGCTGCTGTTCAACACCACCTTCGGCGTGCTCGGCCTGTGGGACCCGGCGACCAAGATGGGCCTGCACAAGCGCAGCGAGGATTTCGGCCAGACCCTCGGCTTCTACGGCGTGGGCGGCGGCCCCTACCTGATGCTGCCAATCCTCGGCCCGTCCAACCTGCGCGACACCGGCGGACTGGTGGTGGACTACGTCGGCGAATACCAGGTGAACTACCTCAACGTTCCCCAGGCCAGCGGCGACCACCCGGAGATCACCGCCCTGCGCGTGGTGGACAGGCGCTACAACACCAGCTTCCGCTACGGCCAGATGAACTCGCCGTTCGAGTACGAGAAACTGCGCTACATCTATACCGAGGCGCGCAAGCTGCAGATCGCCGAGTGAGGCGAAGAACCGTCGCCCTGTGCGGCGGTTTCTTTTCCTCAGAACAATTCAATAAATCGATAGGAATTACATAAAACTCGCAACCATATATCGACCAGAGAGGACTATCATCGAGCCATACACGAACCAGGAGGTTCCCATGACCCGCTACCGTGATGTCCTCGAACTGCATACCGGCCACCCCGCCTCCGATGGCGCCGGCGTCCGCCTGACCCGCGTGATCGGCGGCCCGTCCCCGGAACGCTTCGATCCGTTCCTGATGCTCGACCAGTTCGATACCCAGAACCCGGACGACTATGTCGCCGGCTTCCCTTCGCACCCGCACCGCGGCTTCGAGACCGTGACCTACATGCTCGCAAGACAACACGAAATAGACACAGCCTCTTCCCTAGCTGTACACTGAGCCCCTTTCCATCCGGTTAGGGGCTTTTTCATGCCTTCTGCTTTCTCTTATGTGCGGTTCTCCTCTGGCAAGCAAGCCAAGGGATCGTCTGAACACCGACAGCGAGCAATGCTCGGCCAGTGGCTGGAGCAACACCCTTCCTTCACTCTCTCCGATCTCCGATTCGAAGACTTAGGCCGTTCCGGCTTCTCTGGTGAGCATCTCGACCACGGCCTAGGGCAACTCCTTGCCGCCATCGATAGCGGAGCTATCAAGAGCGGGGATGTGATTCTGGTTGAGGCTGTAGACCGGATAGGTCGCCTTGAGCCTCTGGAAATGCTCCCCCTCTTCTCCCGGATCGTGAAGGCTGGAGTATCTGTAATCACCCTCGAAGACGGCCACGTCTACGATAGAAGCTCTGTCAACGAAACGTCTCTGTTCCTGCTGGTAGCCAAGATTCAGCAAGCCCACGAATACAGTAACCGCCTCAGCAGGCGCATAAACGCCTCCTATACAGCCCGCAGGGAGAAAGCTAAGGCAGGGTTAGGGATCAAGCGAGAAACGCCCGTATGGCTCACTACGGACGGTCAGTTAGTGCCTCACGTCGCCCCGCACATCGCCCAAGCCTTCCAAGACTATGCCGATGGCCTAGGAGAGCGCCGCATCTGTCGCAAGCTTCGCGAATCTGGCCTTGAGGAGTTCAGCAAGACCAACGCCACCACTGTCCGCCGCTGGCTCAAGAACAAGACTGCTATTGGCTACTGGAACGATATTCCAGATGTTTACCCGCACGTTGTAGACCCAGCCCTTTTCTACCGAGTGCAACAGCGCCTAGACGCTCCGAAGGTAGACAGAGCCAAGCCTTCCGCCCATTACCTCACAGGCTTAGTGAAGTGTGCGGTATGTGGTCGTAACTACAACTACAAACAACGCAAGCACACAGACCCGGCCATGCTCTGCACTTCCCGGGCTCGCCTAGCTGGAGAAGGCTGTTCCAACTCCAAAACCTACCCTGTGATTGTTCTCGATCAGGTGCGGAAGCTTACAAGCCTCCCTTTCCTACAGCATGCAATGGAGAGCGCAAGCTCTCAGGCGGACCCATCCTCACAGCGCCTAGCTGTAATCGATGGAGAGATTGGGGAGCTTTCCCGGAAAATCGGCGAAGCCACTAAAGCACTCCTTGCGCTTGGATTCACGCCGGAGATTCAGGAAAGCTTAGAGCAGCTTAAAACAGCCCGTGAAGCATTGGAAGAGGAAAGGGCTACCTTACTACTCCCTCAAGCTGAAAAGCTCACAGCGGCTCAATTAGAGGCCTTCTCTAACGGCCTACTCGACGATGAACCAATGAAGCTCAACCACGTCTTGCAAACTGCCGGCTACTCCATGGTTGTTCACCCGGACGGGTCTATTGACGTAGATGGGAAGAGGTTTGTTTACGAAGGAGCCAACAGGAAGAAGAAAGTCTACAAGCTCCGCCTCCTTGGCGAGGATAGGCAATGGGAACTCCCCATCCTCTCCCCAGAGCAAGCAGCCAGCCTTGCCCGCTCCGTGGACGGAGGATACCTCCCCCCGAATTCCAGCGAGGAGATAGCCCGCTACTATGAGAAGGTGAAACACCTAGTTCGGTAATCCCTAGCTCGGTAGCACTCCATCTAGCAATCCCTAGCCCGCCTTGAGCGGGCTTTATTCTGCCCTAAAATGACCGTTCGTCCGGTTAAGGTGGCATCAGTCTTCTTAAAGTGAAATAATGGAGAGTTAGCTATTGACAAACTCTAAATCCATGTTATACTAGGGTATAGAGAGTGAAAGATTAATTGATTTTCTCCTGTCGTCTTTCTTGATTCATGTAGGGCCTATCTGGTCCTTTCCTTCCTCGCAAGGAAGCCGAGTTGTTAGCTCCGGCCAAGGCGCCATAGAGCGTCAAGCTAACAAGAGTCCTAGATGGATAGGTTTCTATGGCCTATCTGTCCCTTCTTCCTCATAGCGTTTCTTCTAGCGCTTACTCCTCTCAGAGTCCGGCTCAGGCCTCCTCGCCCTGCCACCTCCTACTCTGAGCCTTATTTCCATGACCGTAATCTTCTGATTACACACAGGCTTCGCCTTAAGCCTGCACCAGAACGGGATGGGGTTCTCGATAGGCATTCTTTCATAACTCATTGGGCAATCGTTTCTTATCATTTCTATTGCCCTCTGCTAGGCACGGCCTTGCCTTCACTGACTAGCCCTCAGATGGTCATTTATTCTTCGCCAATAAGCCCGCTTAAAGCGGGTTTTTATTGATATGCATCCGTAGCGCTTTCGCGTTACAAACCCCGCTTAAACCCTTTAAAACCCTATCAAAAGCCAGAAATTAAGGAGGCTATTATGAATCCTCGCATTGCTGTGTGCGATTGCTGCAAAAGTGAATATATCGCCGTCCGGGAACACTCCCGCTTCTGTTCTGACCTGTGCCGAGTCAAATCCTTCAGACGCAAGAAGACAACTGCCAACCTAACTAAGATCGACTCTCTTCGTGCTGAACTAGAGTCTCGGAGAGCTAGTAATGATTAACCCTATCGCCCAAATGGAAGCCTTCAAGGCAGCCCAAGAGAAGGCAGAGATTGAAGCCGCTGAAGCTGAAGCCCGCAATCTTCTGATTCGCCACTTAGTGGATATTGGCACTCCCTCTATGAAAGCCAAGAGACGTGCTGATATCTCCCTAATGTGGGCTTTCCGCAAGCACCTACGTAAGCCCCTGCGTAATCCGAAGGCTCCAGTAAAACAAGCTTTCCCCTCCGCCAAGGAATACGCGAAAGCTGTCGCTATCGGTGCAAAGAAAGCCCGAGAACTATCCAACCGGATCGAAAACGAACTAATCAACAAACCTACCCAGAAGCCGCGTAACGCTGCTTAAGAAACCATCTATCTATCTAGGAGACAAATAACATGGCTAAAGTACAAGTAACCAACGTTCTGGACAGCAAACCAGCTTCCCGCCGCGCCTCTTTCTACAAAGGAGTTGACGTTAAGCAGCTAGACCTATCCCAAGCTAAGGCTCGAATCACCGACCTGAAGCATCAAGAAGCTTTCGCTATTGAAATGGAAGAGACCAACCTAGCTCAGCGCCAGCTACAAGAACGTGCATTTATCGGCTCTTACACTGAACAGGACGAAAATGGCTTCTATAACAACCGAGATATTACCGCTTCTCTCCGCTCCGCTGCTATCCCTATTAGCTCTTATAGCGTTGACGCTCTTGTCCCTCTGATGATGGATAAGATGGGCGAGGGTTACGTTAAGGCTGGAGACGTTGTATCCCGCACAGGCCATGCCGCTGCCTACTTCGTCAAGCCTGATAGTGCAGAGTACAAAGCTGCCCTCGAAGCGAACATTGCTGAAATCAAACGTTGCTTCGCTCTGGTAGCTGAGAAAGAGATTCCCGCTCTGATCGATCAAGCTGTAGAGCGCTTCCACGAAGAAGAGGCTGTTCGCAAAGCCCGGGAAGAAGAGGCTCAAGCTCGCAAGGAACAAGCTGCCCTTATGAGTGCGATTAACAAAGAACTAGGCCTCTAACATGGACGCCAATTCACACGATGAAGAGCTTCTAACCGAAGCTCTCCAAGATGCCCAGATTCAACAGGCCGAAGCCCACTATCTATACGGAGACCTTGAATGATCCCGACTAAACCAAACGCCAACACTTTCCGCGAAGGAATCGATGGCCGTAACCATCTTTACCAGCCTCAGTATGCATCCGCAGCCTTTCGCATTAAGCCTTCTGCTGTTGAGTCCTTTGTAGAGGCTCTAGATACCGCACAGCTAGAGCTAGACGCTCAGGGACCAGTCGAAGGGTTCCGCGCTATCAAGCGAGTGCTAGAGGCTCAGTTTGGAGCCGCTGGAGCCGTCCTGCTTATCGGATATGCAATGTGGGCCATGGCTGCCCGCCCTCTTCCAGCACCTAACGCTATCGTAATCGCTCACTTCTACGAAGATCACGTTGCCACTATCAAAGCCACTCCCGGCCTCGGCAAGCGAATGGTTGAACAAATCAAACTCGGCCTTCTGGCTATCTAAACTCAAAGGGAAATCTAGGACCATGACAACCCGCATTTACGCCCAGCACACTTTCAATCCAATGACATTCTCTCTAGATGGAGTTAGCCCGGCATACACAGTCCCAGCCGATAAGGTAGAGGAAGTGACTGCTCTATTCCAGAAAGAGACCCGCCGCATCATGGGCAAGCCTTCCGCCTCTCTTGGTGCAGAATTCAGAGCCGAGCTTTCCAAGCTCATGCCTCACTACATGGATATCCTCGGTGCAGCCGCTTATACCCTGTTCGCCTACCGTGGAGATAACAATGGAAATCCTATTTACCACGACTGTAACGGCCCGGGAGTTGATCGGAACGACTTCGACCGCTACAACCCAACAGGGAGTGACCTACGCCGCACTCTTAACCGTGCATACACTGGAATGTTCTTCGCTCAATAAGGATTGAAAATGACTGAGAATGACCTACTGAAACAGATTCAAGACAGCTTCGATAACATCGATAGCTTTGCCTCTGCCAATCTCCGTGTGAATATGAAACATGATTTTCTAGCCGCTCTAGCTGCTCAAGAAGGACCATTCTCCAGTTTCCTAGATGACGCAGACGATTACATAAACGAAGCCGAAGAGAGCTTCGAATAAGGATAAGACGATATGACCCCAGCTTACAAACCTGTCAACTACCGTACAAAGAAAGTTGTCCGCGTCACCTTCGATAAGGACGGACGAGTATTGGCCTCTCCGATTGAAGAGACTCCAGTTCAGAAGACAGCTTCCTACGTATCTGCTCAAGAGGCTCTAGATATTACTAGTAGCTCTGCGCTTTACACAGCTAAGGACTCTAGTCCCCTTGAACTAGCTAAGGAGCTTGGCTCCTATGTGATGCAATATCAGAAGAGCCCCACTCCTGCCAACCTAAGACTTATCTCCGAGCATTCGGAAGTTGGTTACAAGCTAGCTCACGAAATCATTCTAGCTGAACTCCAAGCCTAACATTTTAAAGATCAATAGGAACCCTACATGAAAACAATTCCTAACCTTCAAACTCTTGTTTGCCAATGGCTGTCTCAGCCTTCTCCGGCTCTACTCTCTCAGATTGCAGAGCTAGACCCCGAAACAGCTTCCAAGCTGAGTCTAGGTGCCTCCTTGCTCCATTCTGTGAGCATGGCTAACAGCACCAACTCTCTTAGCGAGAAGCTTTCCCGGGAGTGGCTGCACTAATGGCTGAAGTTCCCGCTTATTTCCTCGATAGCAACAGCGACTTCCTTAGACATATCTCCGGTGGCCAGCTAGGCGATGAGCCTAAGTGTCCTAAGAAGAGTCAAGAGGAATTCGTCAAATGGAAACAACGCCAGAAGCAACGCAGACAGCAACGAATCGACCAGCTAAACAATCAAGGAGTTTGAATTGAATACCCAGATCGAAAACACAAAATCCCGCTTCTGTTCTCTGAACACCTTCGACGCTCTAGCGAGCTTGGCTCTATATCACACAGAGACCAACCTACGCTTCCCTTACCCTGAGCATTCAGACAGCTCTGTAGCTGAGTATCTGGCCCTTGTGTATGAGCGCCTGATTGCGGTCTCTGCCGCTGCCGGGATCACTGCCGAGAACGCCGCCCAGCTACTCGACAGAAAGGTTAGCGAGGTGCGAAACAAGCTGGAGGTTAGCGAGCGTAAGAACCTTGCTGAATTCAACGACCAGCTAGCCTCCCGCCTAGCCTATGGCCGTCAAAACTCGTAACCCTTTACGCTCCTACCTATGTCAGGTAGGATACGCTCTCGATTTTCAGATTGACAAAGGAGACAGATTATGAAAAAGCAATTGATTTACCTCGCTGGTGCCCTCGGCTTCGCTAGCATCCTCGCCATGGGCGGCGCAGCCGGCATGCACATTTACAACACCATGACCGCTCCACTAACCCCTGAGCAGAAGGCCGCCAAGATTACGGAGATTCGCCTAGAGGTTGAGGAAGAGTCCCGCAAGCGGTATGAGGCTGTGCAGGCCGATCCTAATGCCCTCCCCTCTGACAGTGCCGTTGATTGGAAGGCTGCTCAGGCTTGTGCGGATTACTACCATGCCAACTCTTTCGTTCTTTCTACGGAAGTTTTCGGAATCTGCCACAAGCTGGCCACTCATGGCCCTAACAGCACTCCGCTGTTCTTCCAAATGCAAGAACGAATTGCCGAGGTAAAATGAAGTCTCTACGTTTCTTCTTCCTGAGCTTGGCAGTGTCTCTAACTGCCGGGTTCCTCTATTCGGCTCACTGCTCCCTTGAACAGATCGAGCAACACCAAGCCATCTATCAAGAAGCCAAAGCAATAGCCCAGCGCTAAGGCTTCCATCTGGCTCTTCCTGAGCCTTTCCACACAATCCTATACCAACGCCTAGGCCCGATATCAATCGTGTGCCTATTGGCGTTTTTCGCCGTTCTACGGCTGGAGATTATTTATGACTAAACAAATCCGCCTAAGCAGGCCTCAGAAAGAGTTCTTCACTAAGCACGTTAATAGCCTGCTATTCAACGGACTGGTAGAAACCTTCTCTCAAGTGCCGGGAGACTACACAAGCGAGCAGATCGCCGACTTCGTTCTTGCTCAAGAGGCTGAGGAAATGGAAACCCTAGTAAAACAGTTCGGCTACTCCGTCCTCTCTAAGGTTGACTTCCGCACCTACAAGAGGGTTATGGATTTCATCGCTTCCGATGAATACGCCTCTGTTCTTCAGGCTATCGAAGAAGCCAGCCCGGCTATCTCTGACAAGTTTGCTCAGATGGAAATCGATTTCAGCGAGGCTCACGCAGAGCAATACATGGAAGCTGTATTTAAGGCATCGACCGAGGATATCGAAGCTACCGCCGACGCTGCCGGGATGCAGGACACAGAAATGAGGGAAGCTCTTAAAGGGTTCCTTGAGAAAGAAATGTCTAAACTCCTTGGCAAGATGAAGGGGGTTTAATATGGCCCTCTACACATACTCTCCAGACGATGTAAAGATCATTGTTGGCGGAGTCCACGCTGTTGGCGGTTTGGTTGACGGAACCTTTGTAGAGATCGAGCATAACGCCCCAATCTACACATCCAAGGTAACTATGGATGGAGTTGTAGAGCGCGTATACAACGATAACCCGCTATACCACGTCACCATTACCCTGATGCAAATCTCTGCCTCTAACGATGTTCTGACGATGATGCTCAACACAGACAGGCTTACAGGCAATCGCGGTAAGTTCCCTATGATGATTCGAGACACTAAAGGGACTACAAGCTTTCTCGCTGATGCCGCTTGGATTGTTGATTATCCTCGCACAGTTTATAGCAATGGAATAGAAGCCAGACAATGGCAATTCGATTGCACCTCTGTAGCCTTCGGTCTAGGCGGGAACGCTTCTGATAGTGCAGTTCGCTCGACAATCCTAGCAAGTAATGAAGCTATCGGCCTCTTCCGTGACTTCGCTACTACTGTAGACCTCTGGAAATAAAGGAGACCGTTATGGCCACTCATGCACTTCTACTAGAGAGCGGAACGGTTCTATTCTTTGACGTAGTAACCGATTATTCCGTTCAGCAACAAACACAAACCACTGAGCATACTCTTGAAACCGGGGCTGTCACTTCTGACCACATCATTCAGCAAGCTAGACAGATTCAGCTAAACGCTATCTTGTCTGACGCGGATTTCAACTATGATCGCCCTACAGATACAGCCATCCGTCAAGCTAGTGCAGAGACCGGGCAAGACCTCTCCCGCACTCAGGTTCAAGACCCGCTTAACAGGATCAACGCCAAAGAGACTCAGCCTTTGGTCACTGTTAGTGACTCCGGCCTGAGCATTGTCTCTGGCCTATTGGGTGATGCTGGCGTCCCCTCTGTGACCGTTCCAGACCAAGGCAAGACAACCCCAGCGAGGGAAGTAGCAGAGCGTCTATCGGAGATCGAGCGTGCAGGACAGACAGTAACCTTGCTCACTTTCCGCCTAGATGAATCTGGGGCTGCGCTGCCTGATAAGACATACACAGATATGCTTATTACTAACCTCACTTTCAATGAGGATCAGGACTCCGGCGATGGTGTTTTCTTTAGTATGAGTTTACAGCAACTCCGCTACTTCTCCCCTAGAGAAATCACCATCCGCACGAACAAGGGTCGTCAACCTGCCAAGAGGACGGAACGCCCATCTATCAAGAACGATGCTGCTAATGGCCCTCAAGTCCAAACTAACTCCGCAGCTTCGGACGTTCTCAAGCCCAAGAAGCCTGATCCGAACTCCGATGAATATTGGCTAGAATCTTAAGCCAAAGGAAATTCTTATGCGTTATATCAAAGCAACCCTACGGGAGCGTTTGCTTGACACTCTCCGAGGAGAAGTGTGCGGGGCTCCCTCTCACTTCGCAGTCGCTAGTGTAACCATTGAAGAAGGCCAAGATAAGTTTAAAGCTCTTGGCCGGATTATGGCTAACATCCGCGATGCTATTTACAAAATCAGCCCAACCCGGGGATCTACCAATGAGTATCGTCTCACTTGGGTTTATCGCCCTCTGCGAGAAGATTTCATTCTAGTGATTGCTGGTCAACACCATGTAATCGAGAGAGTGAAGAAATATTTCTCCAAGCCTAAGAAACACGGTTCCTTTGAAGTGCATTATGCAGGCTATGGAATCCGTCGAGCCTCTGAGGTTATTCGTTCTGTACTCAAGAGCACAGCTAGCGGAGGCACTATTTCAACTCTGGCCGCTTACGGAGGCCGTCAAGGAGTATAACAGTGATCGCACCAGTACAAACATTCAGCCCGTCTAACGTAGTTATTATGGTGGCTGGCTACCGCCTAACTGGCCTATACAGTGTCAACTTTAAATGGAATAAAGCTCCCTTCCGTATGATTCATGGAATCAGGGGCAGTAAGACCCGCGTAGCCAACCGAGATACTTCGGGGACACTTACTCTCGAAGTTGCTCAGACCTCTACTACCAATGACATTCTCAGTCAAATCCTAGCCGGCGACAGAAACAACCAGAGCGCCCGCCTTGAGATTGCTATTAAGGACACTGCCGGAACAACCCGACTAACAACTACTCGGTCCTACATCCGTGCATATCCTGAACTCAATTTCTCCGGAGAAGCCCAATCCCGTCTATGGGAAATCGATGTTCTCGAATGGTCGAGTGGTCGAGTAGGCGGCAATGCCGGGACAGCTTTTAACATCATTGAAGGACTCCGAGACGGTGTTAGCACCTTGGGGTTCTAAACCCTTAAGGAGCTTTAAATGCGTAAAGACGCAGTATTCACCATTGCCGGAGTCGATTACCACACTCAGCAGCTACCAGCAGCCGAAGCCTTCGACCTTCTAAGACTAGGCGATTGCCTTTCTACATTCGTACAGGCTGCTCAGACAGACTCCAGCATTGTTCACCTGACAGCAGCCATCGCTGAAATGTCTGATTACGAAGAGTTTCTTCGTAGGGTATTCCGGCATATCCGTGTAGCTGGAGAAGCGAATCCCATTGATGTTGATAGTTACTTTGGCGGGAGGTATGAGCTTATCCCGGTTCTACTGACCCACTTTATCGAACTCAATTACCTTGAGTTTATGTCCTTCCTAGCTAGACACTCTCCAGTTCCAGCAGAGCCGCCTAAGCCTCAGATCGATCCGTGGACGGGTAAGCCAATGGAAACCCCTCCCGCTTCTAAGACTCCCGTTATCGAAACCAAATACGACAGAGAGCGCATGCAAGTGCAAAAGAAGTGCTCCGTCGATATCTACATGTACCAGATTCTTACAAGTAAGCCGTCTCAAGCCGATCTTCATCAGTTGCAGACGATTTACTCCCTAGATGACGCGGTAACTTTCCTAGAAATCCTGAACACCTACGCGGCATTCCAAGATATTGCTTTCCGTGAACAAGAAGAAGCTCACGCTAAAGCCAACCAATAAGAACAAGGTGAACCAATGATCCAAGAAACTATTGCCCAGCTTACCGGGCATTTGAAGTTTGTTGTTGACTCCCGCCCACTGCGTGAATTCGAACGCAATCTAGCCAGAGTACAGACCAAGCTAAGCCAGTTTGCCAAGACTGCAAACCAGAAGATTCAATTCAAGCCCATGCTGAATGCCAATGTAATGGCCCAACAGAAGGGTGCATTTCAGCAACTAATGCAGCAAGCCAAGCTTCAGCGCATCACTAACGATAACGCCCATCGTAGTGTTATGGCTAACATGAAACAGCAGCAACAGGCCGCTATGGGTAATGCCAAGCTTCAGCTAGCTAATGCCCGCATTCAGCAGCAAGCCGCTATTGCTGGAGCCCGCCTGACAGCAGCAACAGCAGCCGCTGAGCGTAGAGCCCAAGCTGCCCGTCTGACAATGAACCAACGTATTGCCGCTGCTACTACCCGTCAACGCCGTCTAGATGAACTCCACGCCATCCGCGTACAGAGGGCTCAACTCGGCCTACAACGCGCTCAGGCAGCTTCTAGAGCCGGAGGCGGTGGGTTCGGTGGGGTCGGAGTCAATGCTGGTGCTATCGCTTCCATGATGCCCGGTGGTGGGTTCTCTTCCCTGATCTCTGGTAGTGGTGCTGCCGCTGCTGGTCTGGGAGCGCTGGCTGGTGCTACAGCAGGCGCAATCATCGGCCTCCGCATGCTGGCTACAGAAGCTCAGAAGGCTGGAGACTGGCAGGCTCACGCATCCGCACAGATGAAGGTGTTTGATAGTCAAGCTGTCCAGCAGAACATGGAATGGCTCTTCAATATCGCCAATGACCTAGGCGTCTCCGCCCGGGACACACAGCAAGGCGTAATGCGGGCTCTTATTGGTATGCGTGATGGCGGCATGAGCACAAACGCAGCCAAGCAGTCTACATACGATGTAATGGCCTATGCCCGGGCTTCCGGCCTAGACACAGCCACTGTAGACCTCGTATTCCGTGCGATGGGCCAGATGCTGTCGAAGGGTCAAGTTTATAGTGAAGAGCTTAAGTCTCAGTTCGCCGAACATATGCCCGGAGCTATGAAGATTGCTGCTCAAGCTTGGGCAGAACTAAACAACCTCCCAGCCGACGAAGGCTCTATGAAACGCCTTTCCAAGGATATGGAAGATGGGAAGATCGCCGGGGCTATGGTGGCTCCATTCATTGAGCGCATGACCTCGATTATGGGTAGTCGTGCCAACGATGGAGGCCGCCTCGATATCATCCGGCAGAGCGGAGACGCAGCAATCGCCCGCCGTGAGAACGTAATGCAACAGAACCTAGCCGGTGCATGGAACGCCAATGGCGGGGAACTGAAGAACGCTGTTCAAGAGTTCCAAGGTGCGGCGGTTCCTCTTCTCCGTGAGCTTGGCCCTCTGCTAAAAGCTCTCGCTCCGTACAGTGCTGCTATCGTCAAGAGCACTACGGATATGGCCGTTTCTCTGGCTCAGTTCCTTCCGGGGATTACAGCCGGGATCGAAGGATTCTCCGAGAACCCATACTTCAAACGAATCTCTGAGTCTATCGATAAGTATAACCAAGCTTTCGCCAGCTTCTTCGACGTAGTTAAGCCAGTTCTAACCGGACCTGTTGCCGACCTTGCTAAGTTCCTGCTTGGTGGCGTTGTCGAGGTTATCGCTAGACAACTGGAGTTCATTGGCACAGTAATCAACGTAGCTGCCCGGGCAATCGAATGGATTGCAAACAAGATGGGTGCAAACTTCCGCCCAGCCTCTCAACAGCGTTCCGCTGAAAAGGGAGCCGAGCAAGCCGCACGCAACATGCCTTCTCTGGTTAAACGTCGCTGGACAGAAGAAGAGATTGATGCCTCCGCTTCGGAACAACAGCGTCGAGTCCGCAGGAATCAGAATGCTTACTTTGATCAGTATGTGCAACAGATCGATAGAGAGGCTGCCGAACTCTTCGCCCGTGGCGCTATGGGTCCAATGTCTGCTAATTCTTTCAATAAGCTAGACCCAATGGCTCGATACGAAGCTGTATCGGCTGCTAAGGGCCGTGAGCTTGCCTCTGGTGTTACTTCTGCTCCATCCGGCTACCTAGATAGTCAGAAGATGCTAGACACAATCAAGAGCGTTAACGACAGCACAGTTCAGGCTATCAAACAGGCTGGCATTGATAGTGCCGCAGCAATGCGGGAAGCCACCGAAGCTATGAGTCATCCACAAGCTCCAGTCACATTCAATATCCACGGTGCAACTGACCCACACGAAGTAGCACGGGAAGTTAACCGCACTTTGGATGAACGTCAACGTAGGGAAGAAGCCGCAGCCGGGCAAGGATTCTAATCCGGCAGCCCTTCCCTTAGAGGGAAATCCAATGTCCACGCCTACGCCTACCTTTGCCGGGTGGTGGGCTCGACAGTGGGCGAAGTTTGCCCGCCTACCTGACGGAATAAAAGTAGCGATCCTAGGAGGGATATTCTCCATTCTAACGGCTGCAATTACAGCCGCTCCTAGTTTCCTCACTGAGCCTCCTCAAGATGTATTTGCAGGGGCTAAGCTTGTAGATGAACGCCGAAGAACATATGCCGATAAAGTGGCTAATGAAGTAATCACGCATTATAGGAATGAGCTTGAGAGACAGCTTCTTTCCGGAGGCATGATCCGGGATGAATTCAATAAGCGGCTAATTCAACTAGATGTACTGTGGATTCGAGTGTGGTTCTCCTCCTATAACTCCGCTGTTCCCGATAAGGAACGTGATTGGGATGCAGAGGATAGGGAGGCGCAACAGTACGTCTACCGCAGACAACTAGAGAGAACCCGCAAGAATCGAGAGATTTACCCTTACAAGCTTAATATAGAACCTCCGAAGGTAGAACAGAGACCGCCTAGTCCGAAGTCTCAAGCCCCGCCCTGAGTTTAATTAGGAGCGGGGCTGCCTTGGGCTTAATGAACAGGAATCAAGATGCCGCAACAACAATCTATTACAGACGTAAACAATGCGTCTAACCCTCGAATCTTTAAAGATCGAGTCTACCGCCTTACAGTGCAGAAATCAGCCGACAACCCTTCGGTTGCTCTTCTGTATGAAGGCCAGTTCTCTGATGACAATGCTTTGCAGCTTGTTTTCAACGTAGAGAAGAACGCAGACAGCAAGCAACGTATCTCCAATGGTGCTGTCCGTATTTATAACCTGAGCCACACAAGCCGGGAGAGTTTACAGGAAGGCATGATAATTCGCCTAGAGGTGGGTTATCGGTCTACTGGCCTAGTCGAGCTTATCAATGCTGACCTAGTGAGTGTGGAGCATGAGAAAAGTGGTCCTACATGGGTCACAATGCTTACAGTGGCCGAGGGACACAAGCTGCTAACGCAAGTGAGGCTAGCTGAAACTGTCTCTCCTAACGTCCCTGTAGAACAGACACTAGAGATTATCCGGGAAGCGATGCCCGGGATTGCTAGAGGCACATATGCCCTCCCGCCTACTCTTGCCTCTGGTCGGTCTGGTTATGTTTTGTCTGGCACTCCAAGGCAATGCCTAGATCAGATTTGCGAGGCTCATGACCTCCAGTGGAACATCACCCGGGACACTCTGACAGTTACAGACCGGGACGGCACATATGAGGCTAACACTTCTACCGCTCCTCTAATCTCTCCAGAGACTGGAATGGTGGGAAGCCCCCGCTCTCTCACAAGAAACCAGAGAGCTACAGCCAAGGACAAGAAGGCCAAGCCGGGGATCAGAGTTACATCCCTGATTAACCCTCAAGTGAGGCCAGCCGGGATTATCCGTGTGGAGTCTCAGATGCATACAGGCTTCTACCGTGTTGCCAAGATCACTTTCGAGGGAGACTGGCGGGGGAATGCTTGGTATATGCACATCGAAGCTACAGAGATTGACTCTGACATTACTCAAATCAACTAAGCCTTGGAGCCTATATGAAAACTATAATCTGCCGTAAGTGCGGAGTCACTTTTACAACCTTTATCCCTACCTACCATTGCCCTGTGTGCAAACCAGACAATCCTATCCTCAAGGAGAAGAAGGCCCGGGAGAAACTGAGACAGCGAGGAATCTCCAATGGTCGGGATTAACTCTCAAGGTAATGATTACCTTCTAGAACAACTCAAAACTTGCATGCCAGCCCGGGTATTGAGAGTAGCCTCACAAGAAGAGCTTAGGGTAGACGTGCAACCAGTGATTGACATTCTCCGCAAGGATGGAGATAGCCAGCCAATCCCAACAATCCTAAACGTCCCTGTACTGATGCTAGGGGGCTCCAAGAGTCTGATTAGCTACCCGGTAGAGGCTGGGGATTTTGTGATGCTTGTCTTCTCTCAATTGGATATCGATAGATTTATCGAGGGCACTGGCACTAATGCTCATGAGAAGACCCCATACACAGCCCGTCGCTTCCATCTTCAAGATGCTGTTGCTATCCCGGGCCTATTCCCATTCGGGGCTAAGGCTAACTCCCCAGCTACTCGCACCAATCCACACAACCCACAAGACCTAGTTGTAACTCACAACAAAGGAACAGGGAATGAAGTTGAGGTGCGTCTAGGCAAGGACGGGAGCCTAACTCTGAAGAGCCCGCTCGCTGTGAATGTTGAGTCCCCTTCTGTCAGTGTGAAGACTCAAACCCTCAAGGTTGAAGCCGCTAACACTACATGGACAGGCAACATCACACACAGCGGCAACTATGTGCAGACTGGTGAATCCACATTCAACGGAATTCAGTTCAGCACTCACAAACACGGAGGGGTTATGCCGGGAGGCGGAACAACGTCCGTCCCTCAACCCTAATCCACAATAGAACAACAATAAGGATTTCTAATGTTCTCTACAAAACCAAGCGCGGACACATTCCGCATTCGTACACCCATTTATCAAGCTAACTACGCTACAGGCCTTAAGCCTGATGTGTGGCAGGCTACTACCTGTGTAGTCGCTCCGGAGTATGCCCAAGCATTGTGGGATATCCTAACTGAGGTTGAGGCTGAAGCCTCCGCAGCCACCTACTACAACCGGGAAGACTTCGAAGCTCTCCTAGAGCGAATGGATGTTGTGTATCCGTACACAAGCGATTACCTCGGTGCAGCTCTCTACGCTCTGGAGGAGCAGACTCCAATCGTCGGCTCTCATTCCCATAGAGGTAGATTCAATAGCCGTAAAGACGCTATGAGGTTCCGCCCTGCCTTCTTGGCTGAAATTATTGCCGAGTTCAAGAAGCGGGCTGTAACAATCGATAAGGCCTATTAACCCTACTAAGCTCAGGAAGCTCCTAGGAGGCGCTACAGGCGCCTTTCAGGGGTCTCCCTAAGCCTCGCTATTCCTTGCAATCAAACTCTTCTCTACGGGCCTAATAGAGGCCTTGTAGAGCACTCTCCTATAGGACGAAACATGGCTACAACTACAGTCTACGAACTTCCTCTCTTCACAGACTCTACAAACTATCGATATTCCACTGCCCTAGGCGGTCAGTCTCTTGGTATCCGCCTATACTGGAATAGCCGTGCTGCTTTGTGGCATATGGATGTGCTGAGGGATGACGAATCCCCTATCTATTCCGGAATTACCCTAGTGTCTCAATACCCGCTGCTAGCGGATATTCCCAACACAGAGCTACCGGGATACTTCCTGCTCAAGCCGATCAATGTTGAGCTAGGAGTATCCCCCACTGATAAACTGAAGGACGACCCTCTGTCTCTTGCTAGTGCATTCAAGCTGTTCTATGTGCTGCCCGGAGAGGGTCAGCGTTATGGTGATGCTCCTCGCCCCGGAGACTGGGATGAGATCATCCGAGCCTTCTACGAAAGGCGATAATATCTGTGATCTAGTGATAGACGGCCCGCCCTGCTTATGCTCGGCGGGCTTTTCTGTGCCTGTTAGATATTGGGAATAGCAAGGCTAGGCAATAGCTCTCGCACTCTTCCCGGGACTACCTCCTCAAGTTGTGCAGAAGATCATAGCGGAGCTATTGGAAGAACTCTGCTGAGTAGGTAAAGGAGTCTCGGTCTCCGGGACGAACTGCGCTAAGCTTAGTGCCACTAAGGCTAGAGTCCTTTTCTGTAAGCAGAAAGCGATAGCTTTCGAGTGTAATTCCTTGTCAACGACAGTTGACGACAGTGGGATATATCTCTCAAGCTCCAGCCCAACCCATAGCCTCCGGCTAGCTCCAATCTCTCACAACCAATCAACCCAAACCAAAAGAAAAGAATGAATCTCCGATTCAAAGCGAAGCTTTGCTTGTAACCTCCGGTTAGGTTTCCATAGTTGAAAACTGCCGTTTTCGAGTGAATAACCTATATGAAACTACGGTTTCATTTCTGATCTTCGCTGCGAACGGGAGTTTGCAAGTGATGACTGCACCTCTCAAGCCAGAGGCTTAAGTTTATCTGGTTTGCAATCAGCGATGATTGATTGTTGATTTGCTGGAGACGGAACGTCTCTGGTTTGGTTCTTGTATAGGTTTTGTTTGTATTGGTTTGTTGGATATGGGCGAGAGCCCTCTACATACCTACTGTTCAGAGCTACCGCTCTATAGGGTATTCCCTTCCCGGCCTGTGATAACGTGGCGAGATTGCGAGGAGCCCGAAGGGCGATTGTGGCTGAAGCGGAGCTTCAAATAGCATTGAAGAGGAACGACCCTTTATAGCCACAATGGGGCTGGGGTGTTAGGCCGGACTACTTCCCCGAAATCAATAATTTTTGCAGATTTTTGCATATTTCTCAGACCAACGGTCATTATCATATCCGAAACTGTAGGTCAACTACCGTTCGTCGATATTTAGATCCGCGAGGATCAGTCTTTTTGCATCGTAGCGATTCGCTACCATATTCCTACCGTTCATCCGGTATTTGTTACGGTTACTTGTTACGCCTATTGACAAGCGCGTAACGCATGATACAATAGGAGTAACTAGGGACAACTCTAGTTTAAATCTGCCGATTTACAGCAGAGGTTATTACTCGTCCAGAGTAAATTGAGGCACTACCTGACGGCGTTCCAGTTGTCAAGCCTCCTCAGCATGCTCCCGCATGCTCACACAACTCCCCCAACACCAGAGGAATCCATGCACAAGACCTGCACTTGCCGGGCTTGCGGGAAGCTCTTTTCCCGTAAGAAGCCCAAGCCTTACTGCTCGCCAGCCTGCCGGCTGACACACAAGCCCACACAGGGCACAGAACACAGCACCAACACAACCCCCACCACTCAACAATCCAGCGTCCTAGAGGGAGCTATTAGCCGTGACCGCAACACCCAACACAACACGTAAGCCATCCACACAGAAACAACGCACATGCAAGGCCAAAGGCTGCTCTAAGCGCTTCACTGTGAAGCCTTCTCACCCGGGCAAGCTCTACTGCTCCGCTACATGCAAAGACTCCATAAAGGTGCGGAAGGTATCCGCCGAGCGAGCCAAGGAGCGAGAACAGAAGCGTCTAGACAACGCCCACAAGAGCGCCTTCTTCCACTTCCTCGCTGCTGAATGCAAACGGGCCGGCACTCTAGAAATCCTGCACAACCACGATGTTGATTCCTTGATGGCCCTTCACTATGTCTACAGCGACCGCCTACGTTTCAACCGCTTTGGGGCTGTCCGCACCTTCGATCTGTGCCACATCTACCCTGTAGCTGGAGAGCGTCTAGGCCTACTCCGTGCTGACAACCTAGTGATTGCTCCCGCCGCCTTGAACAAGGCTCATGGCAATCGACATTTCGGGTCTGGAGTATCCATTGATAGAGCCTCCCTCAAGAAGTCTCTACGTGTGTCCAAGGACGCAGCCTCCTCCGAGATCACAGAACGCATTGTGAAGTATCTAGGGAAGGCCGTAGTAGCCGAGTTCTCCGCTCTGGCCAACCTGCAACCTACCCAACGCTTCAAGAATGTCCTGTTCCTACAGCAGCATTGGGAAGCTCTTGTAGAGATCAAGCCAGAGATGAAGAGCCATAGCGATCTAGACAAGCTCTCCTCTGTCGTTATCTCTGGTCTGGTTGCACAAGTGAAGGGTAAGCCCGGCTTCAAGCCTTCGGCTGATGTTGTCCGCGTGATCGATGTTCTTCATGGAGAGTGCGAACGCCTACAGGCCTACTCCCCAGAGCTAGCCGCTCTAACCAAGGCTCTGGCTGAAGTGGCTGAAGATGACGTGATCGACCTAGGTAGAGGCATGGTCACCACTCAGGCCAAGAATGTCCCTAGCTCCGCTATCAAGGCCGTCTTTGACGCTCTACACGGTGCAGAAGTGGCATTCGCCGTTAAGGCTCTGAAGGCCGTTTCTAGCCGCGATTATGCTCAAGCGCATAAGGATGATTGGGATTTGTGGGAAGAACTAGATATGGTGGCTTAGTGTGGCTTGATATGGCCTAGTGTGGCCTAAACCCGAGTCGTGTAGCTAGAGACGGAACGGTCTCGGCGGTACTCCTCTCTAAGCTTAGTCTCACTAGGGCTTGAGCCCGATTGTGTAAGCAGAAAGCGATAGCTTTCGAGTGTAATCCCCTCCCCAGCAACACAACAGCAAGCCTCAGAAGCTCCCGCTTCTCCCCAACACAAACAACCCACACAAATCAACTACCGTTCATCTATTTCTCTATGCTTTATCATTCCAGAGACGGGCGTCTCTACCTTGATAATCCACAGCGAAAGCTGTAAAGTGGAGTCTCATTCAACAGAAGGAGGTTCCCCGATGAAAGTAGTTGCATACCAGCGAGTATCCACTTCCAAACAGGAAGCCTCCGGCTTGGGGCTGGAAGCCCAACGGGAGTACATCCTCGCAGCCGCTAAGGCTGAAGGCTGGGAAGTGGTCGAATGGTATGTCGAGGCTATCAGTGGCTCCGTGGCTCCGGAGGAGCGGCCTGTAATGTCTCAGGCTATCGCCTCTGGGCTGCCTGTCGTGGTAGCGAAGCTAGACCGTATTGGCCGTGATGTTGAGCACGTAGCCGCTCTGATGAAGCAAACCACTATCAAAGTGGCCACCATGCCGAAAGCGGATGCTTTCCAGCTCCACCTCTTCGCTGCTCTCGCAGAACAGGAGCGCCAGTTTATTCGTCAGCGTACCAAGGACGCCCTGCAAGCCCTCAAGGAGCGGGCTGAGAGTGGTTGTGAAGAGAGTAAGGCTAAGGTAGCCCGTAGAGACGAAGCACTCTCCAAGGGCCATACAGACGCCATCAGAGCCAAAGGCCGCGAGGCCTTAACACACAAGGCTGACACCTTCGCTGAGTCCGTTAGGTCTGACTTCGAATCCTGCCTGTTCAGGGGCTGCAACACTCTACAATCGATGGCTGATTGCTTGAATGGTAGGAAGGTGGCTACGGCCCGTGGCTGTGAGTGGACTCCGATTGCTGTTTCTCGTCTGATGAAGCGTTTAAATCTCGCTTTCTGAGCCTTCTCAGCAAGAATAACCCACGGCTAACCCTTATTTTAGATTTACTAGAGGTTAGGAAGGCTTAGTGGGCTCGTGGTTAAGTAGCTCGGAAATAGAACCAGCATTTATCCGTAACAACCTCTTCCTATTATTTTCCCAGCAGACCAAGCGCTCTCCACTTAGTGTGCCATTATTTTTCCGGAGGAAATTAGGGATTGCCCTACAAGTGCAGTCTTATTTCTGGCGGGGGATTGGGTTCTGTAGGGATGTTATACAACTCTGTGTATATAGATTGTATATATGTATATGTCGCTTATTTGTAAATCAGCGTCGCAAATCTATAAATCCCCACACAGGGTCGCAATTCTATAAGTGCTTGTCGCATATCTGATTTACAGCTTTTCGCACTCAGAGTAAAATGCTTTTAGGTATACACGTAAGCTTCGCTCACGTAGAGCTTACAGGATTGCTCCCGCAATCATACATCAATCACACCCAAACCAAAAGCTTTTGATCTTCTGTCGTAACCGACAGGTTACAAGTGGTCTACACACGTAAGCGGAGCTTACAACAGGTAGACACGGAGCCTAGCTCCGTTGGTAGAGCTTTGTTCTGAGTGGTTGTTAGGTGATTTTGATTGTATGTGCAGGATAGGCTTGGTGGGGCTGAAAGCCCGTGGGGTCTACTCCTCCCGGAGGGAAGGGTCTCCTCGATAGCTCCGCTATCCTGAGATATCCGCACTCTCTAGATTCCCCTCTTCTGTGTGCAGTCTGAGCCCGCTATCAAGCGGGCTTTGTCGTTTCTGAGGATCAGAAAAGTTCCCTTGTGCAGGTAGAAGAGATTCGATCTCTGCGCATTGTGATGTGTAATCCTCTGTAAGCCTTTATCCATGGGGCTTTCAGCCCATCAGGCACCCTCAAAAATAAGCAGATTTCATGCTCCGCATGTTGTGTGAAATCCATTCCGTATCAACCTGTCGGTTGACACACAAGACACGAATCCTCACACTACAGTCTCCCCTTCCGGGGAAATGCTCTTTCACAAATCAGAGGAAATGTCTATGAACAAAGCGCGAGCTTTGAGCCGGGCAACGCCGGTAGTTCACACACAACACACTCGACGGCCAGTCGATAAGTTGTCTTCCGGGATGTTGGTAGTTCAGGGAGGGGCGATAGCCCGGGTGAAGAAGCTAGAGCGAATGCTCGGCGGGTTATGTGTTTGGAGTCTTGAGCCTTTCAGCGGTCAGCTAAAGAGTGATAGGCTGATTGGTTCATCCGCTACACAGGTAGAGATTATTCTACCTCTCTACTAGACACGGAGGGTCTATGAAAAACACAACACATCACACTCTATCCATCCCATCCGTAATTGGTCTTGTCTTGGTTATCGCCGGAGCCTCCGCTACAGGCGGATACCTCTTCGGGTTTGAGTCCGGGAAGGACAAAGTTAAGGCAAGCCATATCACAGCTAGCGCTGTTGGCCTCACAAAGGCTCAGAAGCTCATAGCAGAGGACACACTGACGGGGCGTATCGACTTCATCCTCCAGCAGGATGTTTCACGCCGGTTCGACCTTCAGGTTATCCCTGTCGAGGTGGCTTCTAATAAGGAGTGCATGGCATGGCGGCAGCCATAGACCTTGCTCTCTGCTCTCCGTTCACCTTCCTACTCAAGGAGCCCCTATGGCCTCTCTAGCTCCAGTTGTAATCTCTCTGATTGTTACTACCTGCCCTCCCGCTTCTGATATCTGCACTGTGTCTGAGCATTCCCGTTACTTCGGTGGCGGTTCCTCTGCTCAAACGTTCTGTGAGGACACTCGTATGAAGCTGGCACAAGCCGCTCCGTCTTCTAAGAGTGAGAGGGTTAGGTCTATGGTCTTCCATTGCATGGTTACTCCTGAGAGTGCACGCAGGGGTCAGCTTTCCGCCGATGTGCCCCGTGCTGAGCTGGGCATTGGACCAGCAAGGAGTCAGTAGGATGCTTAAGGAAATCGCTCTACTCCTCCTCACTACCTGCCCTCCGGGCGATGCCTGCCTCTCCACTGAATTTGCCCGGTTTGTGCGGGATGATGATGGTTTGGATTCCTGTCAGTTCACTCGTTCCGTGCTGGACCCTCTCTTCCAAGAGCGTGCCAAGGAACGAGGTCTACAGGTTATTCTGTCCTGTCATCCCCTTCGGCTGGACGCTGGCTCGGCTCCCTACTCCGCTCGCTTCACCTACGAGGAGCTACGGCAAGCTATCCGGGAGGGTCGCATACAACCAGATGGCAAAGGAGACTACGAATGGCTGAAATAGGTCTAGTCAAACTCAGCCTCTTCCTATGCCTCATCCTTGTGTGGTCGCTGCACAGGGCCCACCGGAAGACCATGGGCGATATCCGGAGGATGAAGGAGTCTGTAGAGGCCTTCGAGGCCTACCGTGAAGCTCTACGAAGCCGGGCTTCGAAGGAGGTGGCCAGAGGAGTAACGCTCTTCGAGAAAGCAGATTCTCATATCCATCTTGAGTCTTCTTTCTCGAAGGACGCATGCGCCACGAAGACCACCTCGGCAATCGCGGCCTGCTCAAGCCCGGCGGCGTACAGTGGATGACCGCCGCCCACGGCATCATCCACAGCGAGATGCCGGAACAGGTGGAAGGCGCGATGCGTGGCTTCCAGCTGTGGGTCAACCTGCCGGCGAAGAACAAGCTGGCCCCAGCCGGCTATCGCGATATCGAGCCGGAAGACGTGCCACGCCTGGAAACCGCCGGAGGCGTGAAGGTCACGGTGATCGCCGGTCGCTTCGACGACGGCCAGGCGCAGCAGATCGGCGCCGTGGAAAGGCCGGACACCGAGCCGCACTACTACGACCTGCAACTGCCTGCCGGCGGCCGCATCGCCCCGCGCCTGCCGGACGGCCATCGCGTGCTGCTGTACGTCTACGAAGGCAGCCTGACGGTGGAAGGCGAACGCCCGGTGGAAATCGCCACCAATCGCCTGGCTCGGCTGTCCGAAGAAGGGGAACTGAGCCTGCGCAGCGAAGCCGGCGCCCGGGTACTGGTGCTCGCCGGCAAGCCGTTGCGCGAGCCGATCGTCCAGTACGGTCCGTTCGTGATGAACAGCCGCGAGGAAATCGAGCAGGCGCTACGCGACTATCGCGACGGTGTCCTGGCCGTCTGAGCCGTGCGCGAGCCGCCCTTCGGGGCGGCTTTTTCCTTCCGCCTGTCCCGTCCTGAATAAGGTTTACCGCTCGATCCGCAGGAAGCGCTCCAGTTCCGCCCGCTTGCCCATCGCATCGTGGTAGCCCAGTTCGATCAGTTCGCTGCAATAGCCGCGCTCGAACAACAGGTAGCTCAATACCCCCGCCCCGCTGGCGCGGGTCGCTCCGGGACCGCGCAGGAAAAGCCGCAGCACCCGCGACAGCTCCCGGTAGTGCCGCGCGGCGATCTCGTCCAGCGGCCGGCTCGGCGACACCAGCAATACCTCCACCGGCTCCAGCCCACCCGCCTGGCGGCGCACCTCCGGCGCCACCAACTGGCCGATCTGGTTCATCCGCTGCAACTGCTCGATGTCGCCTTCCAGACTGTCGATGAAGGTGCTGTTCAACAGGTGGGCGCCGATCTGCGCCAGGCTCGGCGGTCGGTCGGACGGCGGCAGGCCGGTCATGGCACTGTCGCCACCGGTGGCCGGGTTGCCGCTGACGCCGATCACCAGCACCCGCGTGGCGCCCAGGTGCAACGCCGGACTGATGGGCGCCTGGGAACGCACCGCGCCGTCGCCGAAGTATTCGCGGTTGATCCGCACCGGCGGGAACAGCAGCGGAATCGCCGCGCTGGCCAGCAGGTGCCGAAGCTCCAGGCGGGTGGGAATGCCCAGGCGCCGATGGCGTACCCAGGGATCGATGGTCGCGCGCCCCTGGTAGAAGGTCACCGCCTGCCCCGACTCGTAGCCGAACGCGGTCACCGCCACCGCGCGCAACTGGCGCTGGCGCACCGCCGCATGAATCCCGGAAAAATCCAGCTCACGTGCCAGCAGCTCATGCAACGGCCGGTTGTCCAGCAACGCCACCGGCACCCGCCGCCCCAGGCCGAGCAGGCTATGGCCGAGGAAGCGCGAGGCCTGGCGGGTCACGCCCGGCCAGTCGCTGCGATAGACATGTTCGGTGCGGAATCCCTGCCAGACCGCGGTCAGGCGCTGGATCGCCTGGCGGAATTGCAGGGCGCCGCAAGCCAGGCCAACGGCGTTGATGGCGCCGGCGGAGGTACCGACGATGACCGGGAAAGGATTGCCGGCGCTGTCCGGCAGCAGGTCGGCGATGGCGGCCAGGACGCCGACCTGGTAGGCCGCGCGGGCGCCGCCCCCGGAAAGGATCAGGCCGGTGAGCGGCGGACGTGGGGCAAGGGGATCGGACACAGCGGGGCTTCCGTCATGAACTGCGGCGAGTATAGCCAGACCCCGCGCGCGTCCGGAATGCCCGTCCTCAGCGCTTGCGCCGTTTCGGATAGAGCTTGGCTTCGCCTGGCGGGCGGGTCTTGAAACGCCGGTGCGCCCACAGGTACTGCTCGGGCTGCTGGCGCACGCAGCGCTCGACCCACTGGTTGATCCGCAGGCAATCGGCTTCCTCGCTCTCGCCGGGGAAGTCCTCCAGCGGCGGGTGGATGGTCAGGCGATAACCGCTGCCATCGGCCAGGCGGCTCTGGGTGAACGGCAACACCCGCGCCCGGCCCAGGCGGGCGAACTTGGTAGTGGCGGTGACGGTGGCCGCCGGGATGCCGAACAGCGGCACGAACAGGCTCTGCTTGGCGCCGTAGTCCTGGTCCGGTGCGTACCAGATGGCGCGGCCGCCACGCAGCACCTTGAGCATCGAGCGCACGTCCTCGCGCTCGATGGCGGTGGCATCGAGGTTATGCCGCTCGCGGCCACGGCGCTGGATGTAGTCGAACACCGGGTTGTCGTGCTCACGGTACATGCCGTCGATGGTGTGCACCTGGCCGAGCAGCGCCGCGCCGATCTCCAGGGTGGTGAAATGCAGGGCCATGAGGATCACCCCCTCGCCCTTGGCCTGGGCCTCGCGCAGATGCTCCAGGCCTTCTATATGGGCAAGACGGGCCAGGCGCGCCTTCGGCCACCACCAGCTCATGGCCATCTCGAAGAAGGCGATGCCGCTGGAGGCGAAGTTCTCCTTCAGCAGACGCTCGCGTTCGGCGGGCGACTTTTCCGGAAAGCACAGTTCGAGGTTGCGCGCGGCAATCTCGCGGCGCGAGCCGACCAAGCGGTACATCAGCGCCCCCAGGCCACGGCCGAGCATCAGCAGGACGGGATACGGCAACTGCACCACCAGCCAGAGCAGCCCCAGACCGAACCAGAGCGGCCAGTAGCGGGGATGGAGGAAAGCGCTGGAGAAACGGGGGCGATCCATGGACGGTTCCGACGACGATCAAAGCCCGCCATTCTACCCTGCCCGCCGTCCCGGCGGGACGCCGCGTTGCCGATCGATGCCGCCCCGGCTATCTGCCACGCTTGCGGGCATCCGGCGTTCTCGTTATAAGTCCCTGCAATTCAACGACCGACAAGCCCCATGAGCCAAGCCGACCTCCTCGATCAAGACCCCGTATTCCAGCTCAAGGGCAGCATGCTCGCGGTGACCATCCTCGAACTGGCGCACAACGACCTGGCGAGGCTCGAACGGCAACTCGCCGACAAGGTGGCGCAAGCGCCCAACTTCTTCCGCGACACCCCCCTGGTCATGGCCCTCGACAAGCTGCCCGAAGGCGAAGGCCGCCTTGACCTGCCGGCGCTCCTCGAGGTCTGTCGCCGCCACGGCCTGCGCACCCTGGCGATCCGCGCCGGGCGCGAGGAGGACATCGCCGCCGCCCAGGCCCTGGACCTGCCGGTGCTGCCGCCCTCGGGCGCCCGCGAACGACCGCTGGACATCAAGGACAGCGCCCCGCGCAAGCCTGCCGAAGAGCCCAGCCCGAGCGCCGGTGAAGCCAGGCCCGAGCCGGCCAAGGCGGAAGAGAAGCCCGCCGACCCCGTCAGCCGCCCGACCAAGGTGGTGAAGACTCCGGTGCGCGGCGGCATGCAGATCTACGCCGCCGGCGGCGACCTGATCGTGCTGGCCGCGGTCAGTCCCGGCGCGGAACTTCTCGCCGACGGAAACATCCATGTGTACGGCCCGATGCGCGGACGCGCACTGGCCGGCGTGAAAGGCGACGCCACGGCGCGAATCTTCTGCCAGCAGCTGGCCGCCGAACTGGTCTCCATCGCCGGTAACTACAAGGTCGCGGAGGACCTGCGACGCAGCCCGCAGTGGGGCAAGGCAGTGCACGTCAGCCTGTCGGGTGACGTGTTGAACATCACCCGCCTTTAACGGATACTGCCGCCACTTTCAGGGACCAGAATTCTTACGTTTTTCATTGGGGTGAATCACCTTGGCCAAAATTCTCGTAGTCACTTCCGGTAAGGGTGGCGTCGGTAAAACCACCACCAGCGCAGCTATCGGCACCGGCCTGGCCTTGCGCGGTTTCAAGACCGTCATCGTCGACTTCGACGTCGGCCTGCGTAACCTCGACCTGATCATGGGCTGCGAACGCCGCGTGGTGTACGACTTCGTCAACGTCGTCAACGGCGAGGCCACCCTCACCCAGGCCCTGATCAAGGACAAGCGCCTCGAGAACCTGCATGTCCTGGCCGCCAGCCAGACCCGCGACAAGGACGCCCTGACCAAGGAAGGCGTCGAGAAAGTCATGGCCGAGCTGCGCAAGGACTTCGAATACATCATCTGCGACTCCCCGGCGGGCATCGAGAAAGGCGCCCACCTGGCCATGTACTTCGCCGACGAAGCGATCGTCGTGACCAACCCCGAGGTTTCCTCGGTACGCGACTCCGACCGCATGCTCGGCCTGCTGGCAAGCAAGTCGCAGCGCGCCGAGAAAGGCGAGGAGCCGATCAAGGAACACCTGCTGCTGACCCGCTACAACCCGGAGCGCGTCACCAAGGGCGAGATGCTCGGCGTCGACGACGTCGAGGAAATCCTCGCCATCCGCCTGCTCGGGGTGATCCCGGAATCCCAGGCCGTGCTCAAGGCGTCGAACCAGGGCGTGCCGGTGATCCTCGACGAGCAGAGCGACGCCGGCCAGGCGTACAGCGATGCGGTCGACCGCCTGCTCGGCAAGGAAATACCGCATCGATTCCTCGATGTGCAGAAGAAAGGATTCCTGCAAAGACTGTTCGGAGGACGTGAATGAGCCTTTTAGACTTCTTTCGCAGTCGGAAATCGCAGAACAGCGCTTCCATCGCGAAAGAACGACTGCAGATCATCGTTGCCCACGAACGTGGCCAGCGCGCACAGCCGGATTATCTGCCCCAGTTGCAGAAAGACCTGCTGGAAGTGATCCGCAAGTACGTACCGATCGACCAGGAGCAGATCCAGGTGGAACTGGAGAACCAGGGCAACTGCTCGATCCTGGAACTCAACATCACCCTGCCGGATCGTTGATTCGCCCAGGGTCCATACTGCGGCGGCCATTGGCCGCCGCAGTCGTTTCACCGAGCCTGCCCGCCAGGCTCCCTGCCGCCTCCCGGCGATGAGCCCGTTCGCTATGCCGCTGTCCCAGATTCGAATCGTTCACCAGGATGACGCCCTGCTGGTGGTCGACAAGCCCACCCTGCTGCTGTCGGTGCCCGGCCGCGCCGATGACAACAAGGACTGCCTGGTCACCCGCCTGCAGGAAAACGGCTATCCCGAGGCCCGCATCGTCCACCGCCTGGACTGGGAAACCTCCGGCCTGATGGTGCTCGCCCGCGACGCCGACAGCCACCGCGAGCTGTCCCGCCAGTTCCACGACCGCGAGACCGAGAAAGCCTATACCGCCCTTTGCTGGGGCCTGCCGGAACTGGACAGCGGGCGCATCGAACTGCCGCTGCGCTACGACCCGCCGACCAAGCCGCGTCACGTGGTGGACTTCGAGCACGGCCGCCACGCCCTGACCTTCTGGCGTGTGGTCGAGCGTCATGAGCGCTGGAGCAGGGTCGAGCTGACGCCGATCACCGGCCGTTCGCACCAGTTGCGCGTGCACATGCTCTCCATCGGCCATCCGCTGCTCGGCGACCGCCTCTACGCCAACCCCGAAGCCCTCGCCGCCCACGAACGCCTGTGCCTGCACGCCAGCCTGCTGTGCCTGACCCATCCGCAGAGCGGCGAACGCCTGCGCTTCGAGTCGCCGGCGCCGTTCTGAGCCTTCCCCGCCGATTTCCGGTACCCCGTCTTGCCATACAACGACCAGCTTCCGCTTTTTCTGGCCGGCCCCGCCGCCAACGACCTGAACCCCGTAGGACAATACGATAGACTGCATGGATTGCCGTCCGGAGCCACTATGCGCGCAGAACTCAACCAGGGCCTGATCGATTTCCTCAAGGCCTCGCCCACGCCTTTCCATGCTACCGCCAGCCTCGCCCGCCGCCTGGAAGCCGCCGGCTACCGCCGCCTCGACGAGCGCGACGCCTGGCACACCGAAGCCGGCGGCCGCTACTACGTGACCCGTAACGACTCGTCGCTGATCGCCATCCGCCTGGGCCGTCGCTCGCCCCTGGAAAGCGGCTTCCGCCTGGTCGGCGCGCACACCGACAGCCCCTGCCTGCGGGTCAAGCCGAACCCGGAGATCGCTCGCAACGGCTTCCTCCAGCTCGGCGTCGAAGTCTATGGCGGCGCCCTCTTCGCCCCCTGGTTCGACCGCGACCTGTCACTGGCCGGGCGCGTCACCTTCCGCGCCAATGGCAAGCTGGAAAGCCGCCTGGTCGACTTCCGCAAGGCCATCGCGGTAATCCCCAACCTGGCCATCCATCTCAACCGCGCCGCCAACGAGGGTTGGCCGATCAACGCGCAGAACGAACTGCCGCCGATCATCGCCCAACTGGCGCCGGGCGAGGCCGCCGACTTCCGCCTGCTGCTCGACGAACAGCTGCTGCGCGAGCACGGCATCACCGCCGACGTGGTACTGGACTACGAGCTGTCGTTCTACGACACCCAGTCCGCCGCGGTGGTAGGCCTCAACGACGAGTTCATCGCCGGGGCGCGCCTGGACAACCTGCTGTCCTGCCACGCCGGCCTGGAAGCCCTGCTCAACGCCGAAGGCGACGAGAACTGCATCCTGGTCTGCACCGACCACGAGGAAGTCGGTTCCTGTTCGCATTGCGGCGCCGACGGTCCGTTCCTCGAACAGGTACTGCGCCGCCTGCTGCCGGAAGGCGACGCCTTCAGCCGGGCGATCCAGCGCTCGCTGCTGGTCTCGGCCGACAACGCCCATGGCGTACACCCGAACTACGCCGACAAGCACGACGCCAACCATGGCCCGGCGCTGAACGGCGGTCCGGTGATCAAGATCAACAGCAACCAGCGCTATGCCACCAACAGCGAAACCGCCGGCTTCTTCCGCCACCTCTGTCAGGACAGCGAAGTGCCGGTGCAGAGCTTCGTGACCCGCAGCGACATGGGATGCGGCTCGACCATCGGCCCGATCACCGCCAGCCAGGTCGGCGTGCGCACCGTCGACATAGGCCTGCCGACCTTCGCCATGCACTCGATTCGCGAGCTGGCCGGCAGCCATGACCTGGCGCACCTGGTCAAGGTGCTCGGCGCCTTCTACGCCAGCAGCGAGCTGCCCTGAACGCCAGCCGCGCTCACGCCCCGGGCATTCGCCCGGGGCCACTCAGGCGTGCGCAGCGTGCCATTCGCTGCGCAACAGCGTGTAGATCGCATGGTCGTGGGCACGCCCGGCGATGATCTCGTTGGCCCGGATCACTCCGTCGCGCCGGAAGCCCTGGCGCTCGGCGGCGCGCTGGCTGCGCAGGTTCTCGGTGGAACAGCGGATCACCAGGCGCTGCCGGTCGTAGCCAAGGAAACCCTGCTCGATCGTCTTCCCCAGCGCCCTGGCGAGCAGCCCGCGCCCTTGCGCGGACGCCGCCAGCCAGTAGCCGATGCTGGCGCTGCGGCTGTCCTCGGTGAAATCGTGCAGGTCGATGACGCCGACCAGGCATCCGGATTCGACGATCCCGCAGCGGCAACTCCTGCGCTCCGCCCACAACCGCTGGCCTTCGCCAATGAAACGGCGGGTATCGTCCGCGCTCTGCGTCAGTGGCACCCACGGCATCCAGGGCGCCAGGTGCTCGCTGTTGGCGCGCACCAGGCGGAACAGTTCCTCGGCGCGCGGCTGGTCGAGCAGCTCCAGGTGCAGGTCGGACGAAATCGGCAGTATGAACATGCGAGGGCTCCTTTTCCCGGGAGCCCATCCTCGCAGAAGGTGCCGCAGGTCGTCGACGCGTGGCGTTACTGCGGTACCTCGACGCTGATATGGATGGCGTCGTGGCGCCAGAACTCCAGGTCGCAGTCGATCAGCCGACCACGCTGGTCGCGGTTGATCCGGCTGATGCGCAGGGCCGGGCTGCCCACCGCCACCTTCAGCGGCGCCGCAGCCTCGGCATGCAGTGCAGTGGGCACCATGTCGAAACGCACCCGCCCATAGTGGATGCCGTACTCGCTGGCATAGAGTTCGGTCAGCGAGCGGGTCAGGTCGTGGCCGAGGATTCCGGGGAAGTACTGCGCGTTCAGGTAGTGCTCGACATACAGCACCAGCCGCCCGTCCACCCGCCGCGCCCGGCGGATCTGGTAGACGCTGGACAGCGCCGGCAGCTCCAGCAGCTCGCAGACCGCCGCGCTCGCCGGCATCTGCCGGGCCGACAGAACCTCGGTCGCCGGCACCCGGCCCTGTTCGCTGACCATCGCATGGAAGTGGCTGCGGACCAGCGGGTTATAGGCCAGCCGCTCGGGGGAGACGAACCAGCCGCGGCGCTCCTCGCGGTAGATCAGGCCCTGCGACTCCAGCTGGATCAGCGCCTCGCGCAGGGTGATCCGGGTCGTCGCGAACAGCTCGCTGAGCTTGCGCTCGGCCGGCAGCTTGCCACCCGCCGGCAGCAGACCATGGCCGATCTGCTCGCTGAGCGCCCGGCAGATCGCCGTTACGGTGGGTAGCGCTTCGTCACGCATCGACTGCTTCCTTATTGGTCTAGTCCAGCCCCAGCCAGGGGCACTTCCACCGGCCCGCCCTGCGCCTCCGGCTCGTCCGATGCTAGGAAACCCAGATGACCGGGACGTGACAGGCACAAGACAGCGGTCTTCCCGGAAGCGCCCGACGCCCATGGAATCGAGGGCTTAAGCATGGTCTACGCTTCTGCGGATGCAAGCCGCGGCGATGCCAGGCGCGGCTAGCTGACATGAAACCGTCATCCAGCGGCTCTAGATTGGCCTGGGTCTTGCTGATCTAGACCACACCCGCGGCAGTCCCGCCCGAAGGAGCGTCGAGAACTCCCGAGGCTGCCCGACCGAACCTCTCGAACGAAGGAGCACCGAATGAAACGCATGCTTGCTTCATTGCTGGGAACCGCCATCGCCCTCGGCAGCGGCCTGGCGTTGGCCGCCGAAGCGGACCTGCAGGCGCTGGAACAGGCCGCGCGCAAGGAAGGCCAGGTCAACAGCGTCGGCATGCCCGACAGCTGGGCGAACTGGAAGGACACCTGGAAGGACCTTGAGAGCAAGTATGGGCTCAAGCACATGGATACCGACATGAGTTCGGCCCAGGAGCTGGCCAAGTTCAAGGCCGAGAAGGACAACGCCAGCGCCGACATCGGCGACGTCGGCGCCGCCTTCGGCCCCATCGCCGTGCAGCAGGGCGTCAGCCAGCCGTACAAGCCGAGCACCTGGGAACAGATCCCGGCCTGGGCCAAAGACCAGGACGGCCACTGGGCGCTCGCCTACACCGGGACCATCGCCTTCATCGTCAACAAACAACTGGTGAAGGACGTACCGCACAGCTGGGCCGACCTGCTGCAGGGCAAGTACAAGGTCACCATCGGCGACGTCAGCGCTGCCGCCCAGGCGGTCAATGGGGTGCTCGCCGCGGCCATCGCCAACGGCGGCGACGAGAAGAACATCAAGCCGGGCCTGGAGTTCTTCGGCAAGATCGCCAAGCAGGGCCGCCTGTCGCTGACCAACCCGGTGATCGCCACCCTGGAAAAGGGCGAGGTCGAAGTCGGCATCGTCTGGGACTTCAACGGCCTCAGCTACCGCCAGCAGATCGACCCGGAGCGCTTCGAGGTGCTGATCCCCTCGGACGGCTCGGTGATCTCCGGCTACACCACCATCATCAACAAGTACGCCAAGCACCCGAACGCCGCCAAGCTCGCCCGCGAGTACATCTTCAGCGACGCCGGACAGATCAACCTGGCCAAGGGCAACGCGCGACCGATCCGCGCCGAGAGCCTGACCCTGCCGGACGACGTGAAGGCCCAACTGCTGCCCAACGAGCAGTACGCCAAGGCCCAGCCGATCAAGGACGCCAAGGCCTGGGAGGAAACCTCCAAGCGCCTGCCGCGGCAGTGGCAGGAAGCGGTGATCATCAACATGCAGTGACGCGGAGCGCGGCCGCCCTCGCCGGCGGCCGCCCCGCATCGACGGATACCCCGAATGCGCCACGACGTCATCCTCGTCCTGCTGGACGGCCTCAACCACAGCGTCGCCCGCGACTGCATGGGGCATCTCCAGGCCCTCTGCGGCGCCGGCCGCGGCCAGTCGTACCGCCTGGAATGCGAGTTGCCTTCGCTGTCCCGGCCGCTCTACGAATGTATCCTCACCGGAGTGCCGCCGATCGATAGCGGCATCCTGCACAACGACGTGGTCCGCCTGAGCCAGGAACAGAGCCTGTTCCACTATGCCCGCGCGGCCGGCCTGAGTACCGCGGCAGCGGCCTACCACTGGGTCAGCGAACTGTACAACCGCACGCCGTTCGACCCGGCCCGCGACCGCCACACCGACGACAGCGCACTGCCGATCCAGCGCGGACACTTCTACTGGAACGACCACTATCCGGACTCGCACCTGTTCGCCGATGCGGAAAGCCTGCGCCGCCGGCACGCACCGAACTTCATGCTGGTCCACTCGATGAACATCGACGACGCCGGGCACAGGCACGGCCTCGCCAGCCCCGCCTACCGCAACGCCGCGCGGCGCGCCGACGCGCTGCTGTCGGAATACCTGCACCAGTGGCTGGCGGCCGGCTACCAGGTGGCGATCACCGCCGATCACGGAATGAACGAGGACCGCAGCCACGGCGGCATCCTCGAGGAGGAGCGCGAGGTGCCGCTGTTCGTCTTCGGCGACGCCTTCAGCCGCGACGACCTGGCGCAACCGCTGCAGACCGACCTCTGCGGCACGCTCTGCGAAATCCTCGGCGCCGCCCACGACAAACCCGTCTGCCGGGAGCTGCTCGCCCCATGAAACGACTCTCCGGCAAATGGCTGGCGCTGCTGTTCCTGCTGCCCTTCGCGGCGTTCTTCGTGATTTTCCAGATAGCGCCGCTGGCCTGGGTCGCGCTGAACAGCCTGAAGGCCAGCGATGCCTGGAGCCTGGCCAACTACCTCGAGCTGTTCGGCTCGCCCTTCTACCGCCAGGCGATCCGCCATAGCCTGGAGATCGCCGGCTGGTCGAGCCTGCTCGGCCTGCTCATCGCGGTGCTCGGCAGCCATTCGCTGCGCCACGTCGACAGCCGCCTGCGCGACTTCGTCATGGCCTTCTCCAACATGACCAGCAACTTCGCCGGGGTACCGCTGGCGTTCGCCTTCATCATCCTGCTCGGCTTCAACGGCGCGCTGACCCTGTTGCTCAAGCAGGCCGGCTGGATCGACGACTTCAATCTCTACTCGAAGACCGGCCTGATAATCCTCTACACCTATTTCCAGATCCCCCTCGGGGTGATGCTGCTCTACCCGGCCTTCGACGCCCTGCGCGAGGACTGGCGCGAGTCCGCCGCGCTGCTCGGCGCCAACGGCTGGCAGTACTGGCGACACATCGGCATCCCGGTGCTGACCCCGGCACTGCTGGGCACCTTCGTCATCCTCCTGGCCAATGCCCTCGGCGCCTACGCCACGGTGTACTCGCTGACCACCGGCAACTTCAACGTGATCCCGATCCGCATCGGCGCGCTGGTCGCCGGCGACGTGTTCCCCGACCCGAACATGGCCAGCGCGCTGGCCATGGTGCTGGTCGGCCTGATGACCCTGATCACCCTGGTCCACCAATGGCTGCTGCGCAGGAGCTACCATGTCGCGCGCTGATCGACGTCCTGCCGCGCTCTACCATCGCCTGGTGGTCTGCGCGCTGTTCCTGATCCTGGTCCTGCCGCTGGCGGCGACCCTGCTCTACTCGCTGGCCACCCAGTGGTCGGCGACCCTGCTGCCGGACGGCCTGACCCTGAAGTGGTACCTGACGCTGTGGAGCGACCAGCGCTTCCTGCTGGCCTTCGCCCGCTCGCTGCTGGTCTGCTTCGGCGCCCTGGCGTTCAGCGTGTTGCTGATCCTGCCGCTGATGTTCGTCATCCACTACCACTTCCCGCGCCTGGACGGCGTGATGAACGTGCTCATCCTGCTGCCCTTCGCGGTGCCGCCGATCGTCTCCTCGGTGGGCCTGCTGCAACTCTATGCCAGCGGGCCGCTGGAAATGATCGGCACGCCCTGGGTGCTGGTCGGCTGCTACTTCACCATCGCCCTGCCGTTCATGTACCGGGCGATCACCAACAACCTGCAGGCGATCAACCTGCGCGACCTGATGGACGCCGCCCACCTGCTCGGCGCCAGCACCTGGAAGGCGGCGCTGCTGGTCGTGCTGCCGAACCTGCGCAAGGGCGTGATGGTGGCCCTGCTGCTGTCGTTCTCCTTCCTCATCGGCGAATTCGTCTTCGCCAACCTGCTGGTCGGTACCCGCTACGAGACCCTGCAGGTGTTCCTCAACAACATGCGCAACAGCAGCGGCCACTACACCAGCGCAGTGGTGGTCTCCTACTTCGTGTTCGTCCTGGTCCTGACCTGGGCGGCCAACCGACTGAACAAGGACAAGGCCTGATCATGTCGTTCGTCAGCGTCGAACAGCTCGACAAGAGCTACGGTGCCACCAGCATCTTCCGCGATATCGACTTCGCCGCCGCCCGCGGCGAGTTCGTCACCCTGCTCGGCCCCAGCGGCTGCGGCAAGTCCACCCTGCTGCGCTGCATCGCCGGGCTGACCGAGGTCGACAGCGGGCGCATCCTCATCGACGGCGAGGATGTGGTGCCTTTGCCGCCGCAGAAGCGCGGGATCGCCATGGTGTTCCAGAGCTACGCGCTGTTCCCCAACATGACCGTGCAACAGAACGTCGCCTTCGGCCTGCGCATGCAGAAGGTGCCGGCGGCGGAACTGAAGCAGCGGGTCGCCGAAGCCATCGAACTGGTGGAACTGGGCGAGTACGCCGCACGCTACCCGCACCAGCTCTCCGGCGGCCAGTGCCAGCGCGTGGCGCTGGCCCGCTCGCTGGTGACGCGCCCGCGCCTGCTGCTGCTCGACGAGCCGCTGTCTGCCCTCGACGCGCGCATCCGCAAGCACCTGCGCGAACAGATCCGCCGCATCCAGCAGGAGCTGGGGCTGACCACGGTGTTCGTCACCCATGATCAGGAAGAAGCGCTGACCCTGTCCGACCGCATCGTCCTGATGAACGCCGGACGCATCGTCCAGAGCGGCGACGCGGAGACCCTCTACACCGCGCCGGAAAACGCCTTCGCCGCCGGCTTCATCGGCAACTACAACCTGCTCGACGCCGAACAGGCCAGCCGCCTGCTCGGCCAGCCCTGCGCGCACCAGGTGGCGATCCGCCCGGAATCCCTGCGCCTGGGCTACGAACCGAGCGAAGGCGTGCCGGCGCTGGTACGCTCGCACAGTCTGCTCGGCAACGTGATCCGTTACCGCGTCGAGGCCGCCGGGGTGGAACTCACCGTCGACGTCCTCAACCGCAGCGCAGACCGCCTGTATCCGGCCGGCAGTCAGCTGACGCTGGTCATCGATCGCAACAGTATTCGAGAGGTAGCTTGATGAGCCTGGTGATCTTCGACCTGGACGAGACCATGATCCACGGCGACTGCTCCAGCCTGTGGAGCCAGCGCATGGAGAGTCTCGGCTGGGTCGACGAATCCTTCGTCCGCCGCGACGCCGAACTGATGGAGCAGTACGCCGAAGGCAAGCTGTCCATGGACCTGTACATGGACTACACCCTGCAACCGCTGATCGGTCGCAGCGTCGAGGAAGTCGAGCGGGAAGTGGAGGCCTACGTCGAGGAGGTCATCGAGCCGCTGATCTACAGCGACGCCTGCGCCTGCCTGGCGCGCCACCGCAGCGCCAACGACCGGGTGCTGATCGTCTCCGCATCCGGGGTGCACCTGGTCAAGCCGATCGCGGCGCGGATCGGCGTCGACGAAGTCCTCGCCATCGATCTCGAAGTGCTCGACGGACACTACACCGGCCGCACCCTCGGCACCCTCACCTATCGCGAAGGCAAGGTATTGCGTCTGCTCGACCTGCTGGAAGGAGACGATCGCCAACTGGCCGACGCCTGGTTCTATTCGGACTCGCGCAACGACCTGCCGCTGCTGAAGCTGGTCGGCCATCCGAACACGGTCAATCCGGACCCGACCCTGCTCGCCTACGCCAAGGAAATGGGCTGGCCGGTCAACGCCTGGCGCTGACAGGCTCGCCGCGAAAGCGCGAGCGGATCGCGCTTTCCATCGCCTCGACGGTGCCGAAGCGGCTCCTCAGGCCAGCGATGGGTCCACCACCAGCACGACCTTGCCCTGCACCTGGTTGCTCGCCAGCGCCTCGAACGCCGCCTCGGCGTCGCCGATCGGGAAGGTTCGCTCCAGCTGCGCACGGAGTTTCCCGGCGGAGAACAATGGCCAGACCTTCAACCCCAGCTCGGCAATCAGTTGCGCCTTGAACTCGGTATCGCGGGTACGCAGGGTCGAGCCGGTCAACTGGATACGCTTGCCTAGCAGTTGTGCCAGGTCCAGTTGCGCCTCGCGGCCGCCCATCAGGCCGATGATCACCCAGCGCCCGTCGCTCCGCAGCAGCTCCAGGTTCAACCCGGCATAGCGGGCACCGACCGGGTCGAGGATCACGTCGAACGGGGCGAAATCGCGCAGCGATTCCAGGCTCTGCTTGCGCAGCGCGCCACCGGCGGCGCCCAGGGATTCGCAGTAGGCCAGGCGTTCGGCAGAACCGACGCTGACCCAGCAGGGGTTGCCGAACGCCTTGCACAGTTGGATGCCGGCCGAACCGACGCCGCTGGCGCCGGCGTGCAGCAGCACTTTCTCGCCGGGCTGCAACGCCGCCAGTTGGAACAGGTTCAGCCAGGCCGTGGCGTAGACCTCCGGAATCCCCGCCGCCTCCGCCAGGCTCAGCCCTGCCGGGACCGGCAGTACGTGGCGCGCGTCCACCACCACTTCCTCGGCCATGCCGCCGCCGGCGAGCAGCGCGCAGACCCGGTCGCCGACCTGCCAGGTGCTGCCCGCGCCCACCTCGCTGACCACACCCGCACACTCGAGCCCCAGCGCCGGGCTGGCGCCGGGTGGCGGCGGGTAGAGCCCGGCCTTCTGCAACAGGTCGGCGCGGTTGAGTCCGGCGGCCGCCACGCGGATGCGGATTTCGCCCTGACCGCAGGACGGGGCGGCGATTTCCGACCACTCGACACGACCTTCGATACCTTGCAATGCGTTCACGCTGCCTCCATAGTGGGGTTGTCACGGCCCGATCACCCAGAGTCGGGCTTTTTGCATTGCGCCAAGGGAACCCGGCGCCGGCTAATAAGGCCTAATATGCGTCATTACTCCGCGATCAGTCGAATCAGCATGAAGCGTTTTCTGCCCCGTACCGCCCTGTTGCTCCTCCTCGGCGCCAGTTCGCTGCCGCTGTTCGCCTCGACCGCCGTCTCCGTCGGCAGCGCCCAGAATTCCTGGGACAGCCTGCAGCCGGACCGCGAGCAGGTCATCGCCAGCCTCAACGTAGTGGAGCTGCTCAAGCGGCACCACTACAACAAGCCGCCGCTGAACGATGAACGCTCGGCCAAGATCTACGACAGCTACCTGAAGATGCTCGATCCGGCGCGGATGTACTTCACCGCCGGCGACATCGCCGAGTTCGATCGCTGGCGCAACAGGTTCGACGACTTCCTCAAGAGCGGCGATCTCGATCCCGGCTTCGTCATCTACAAGCGTCACCTCGACCGCCTGAAAGGCCGTCTCGACTACGCCCTGGCGATGCTCGACAAGGGCGTCGACAAGATCGACTTCAGCGTCGACGAGAGCCTGCTGATCGACCGCGAGAAGGCCCCCTGGGCGAAGGACACCGCAGAGCTCGACGACCTCTGGCGCAAGAAGGTGAAGGACGAGGTCCTGCGCCTGAAGATCACCGGCAAGGACGACAAGGCGATCCAGGAACAGCTCACCAAGCGCTACAAGAACCAGCTGTCGCGCCTGAAGCAGACCCGCAGCGAAGACATCTTCCAGGCCTACATCAACGCCTTCGCCCAGTCCTACGATCCGCACACCCAGTACCTGTCGCCGGACAACGCGGAAAACTTCGACATCAACATGAGCCTCTCGCTGGAAGGCATCGGCGCGGTGCTGCAGAGCGACAACGACTACGTCAAGGTCGTACGCCTGGTGCCGGCCGGCCCGGCGGCGAAGAGCAAGCAGATCGCCACCTCCGACAAGATCATCGGCGTCGCCCAGGGCAAGGGCGAAATGGTCGACGTGGTCGGCTGGCGCCTGGATGAAGTGGTCAAGCTGATCCGCGGGCCGAAAGGCTCCCAGGTACGCCTGGAAGTGATTCCGGCGAGCAACGCGCCGAACGACCAGACCAGCAAGATCGTCGCCATCACCCGCGAGGCGGTGAAGCTGGAGGACCAGGCGGCGAAGAAATCCATCATCAAGGTCGACCACGAAGGCCGCAGCTACAAGCTCGGCGTGATCGACCTGCCGGCCTTCTACCTGGACTTCAAGGCCTACCGCGCCGGCGACCCGAACTACAAGAGCACCACCCGCGACGTGAAGAAGCTGGTCGCCGAATTGCAGAAGGACAAGGTCGACGGCATCGTCCTCGACCTGCGCAACAACGGCGGCGGCTCCCTGCAGGAAGCCACCGAGCTGACCGGCCTGTTCATCGACCAGGGCCCGACCGTACTGGTGCGCAACAGCGACGGCCGCGTCGACGTGCTCAACGACGACGAAGGCAAGGCCTTCTATACCGGCCCGCTGGCGGTGCTGGTCAACCGTCTCTCGGCCTCCGCCTCGGAGATCTTCGCCGGCGCCATGCAGGACTACCACCGCGCGCTGATCCTCGGTGGACAGACCTTCGGCAAGGGCACCGTGCAGACCATCCAGCCGCTCAACCACGGCGAACTGAAGCTGACCCTGGCGAAGTTCTACCGTGTCTCCGGGCAGAGCACCCAGCACCAGGGCGTGATCCCGGACATCAGCTACCCGTCCATCGTCGACGACAAGGAAATCGGCGAAAGCGCCCTGCCCGACTCGATGCCCTGGGACACCATCCGCCCGGTGGTGAAGGACGAGGCCAACCCGTTCAAGCCGTTCCTCGCGCAACTCAAGGCCCAGCACGACGCGCGCACCGAGAACAACGCCGACTTCGTCTACGCCCGCGAGCGCCTGGCGCTGGCCCAGGAGCTGATGAAGGAGAAGACCGTCAGCCTGAACGAGGCCAAGCGCCGCGCCCAGCAGACCAGCATCGAGAACCGCCAGTTGGCCATGGAGAACGCCCTGCGCAAGTCCAAGGGCCAGGAGCCGCTGAAGGAACTCAAGCGCGAGGACGAGAACGCCCTGCCGGAAGAGGACGACAAGACCAAGCCGCAGGACGACGCCTACCTCACCGAGTCCGGGCACATCCTGCTGGACTACCTGAACCTCAACTCGGCGGTGGCCAAGCACTGAGTTCAGCGGGAGCGTCATAAAACAGTCATGGGACTGTCGTGAAATACGGGGCCGGTTGCACAACCGGCCCTTTTTCATTGCGACGAGAGCGTTCCATGACCGTCACCGAGCAGTTGAGCGCCCTGGACAGCATCCTGGCCCACGGCGACCTGCACTGCCTGTTCCAGCCCATCCTCTCGCTTTCCGAACGGCGTCTGGTCGGCTACGAAGCGCTAACCCGCGGTCCGTCCAACAGCCCGCTGCACTCGCCCCTGGCGTTGTTCGCCGTGGCCCGCCAATGCGGACGGCTGAGCGAACTGGAACTGCTCTGCCGACAACGCGCCTTCAGCCGCTTCCGCGACATCCAGGGCGACGCCATGCTGTTCCTCAACGTCTCTCCGGAGTCCCTCCTCGAAGCCGGCCATCCGCCCGGCCGCACCCTGCAATTGCTGCAACAGCTGGGGATCTCGCCGAACCGGGTGGTGATCGAACTGACCGAACAGACCCCCATCGACGACTTCGACCTGCTCGACACCGCGCTGCACCACTATCGCGCCATGGGCTTCTCCATCGCCCTCGACGACCTCGGCGCTGGCTACTCCAGCCTGCGCCTGTGGTCGGAACTGCGTCCGGACTACGTGAAGATCGACCGCCACTTCGTCGACGGCATCCACCTGGACACCGTGAAACGCGAGTTCGTCGGCTCCATCCTGAAGATGGCCCGAGCCTCTCGCGCCCAGGTCATCGCCGAAGGCATCGAACTGCCCGAGGAACTGGCGGTGCTTAGCGAGATGGGGGTTGACCTGGTGCAAGGCTATCTGTTCGGCCGCCCGCAGGAACACCCGGCAAGCGACGTACAACAGATGCTGCCCAGCGCTGGCGCCCCCAGCCAGTCTTCCAGCGACGAGCATGGCGACCTGCGTGCGCTGCTGCTGGAACAGCGCGCGGTCGACGTTCGCACCTCGACCCAGGAAGTGGTGGAAATCTTCCGCCGCCAGGCCAACCTGAACTCCCTGGCGATCCTCGACGAAGAGGGGCGTCCCATCGGCATCGTCCATCGCCACGCGCTCACCGACGCCTTGCTCCGGCCCTTCGCCTGCGACCTGTTCCTGCGCAAGCCGATCAGCCGCCTGATGAGCGACGATTTTCTCGCCGCGGAACTCGGCCAGACCCTGCAGCAGGTCAGCCGCCTGCTGACCAGCCGCGCACGCCAGCGTATCGAGGAAGATTTCATCGTCACCCGCGGCGGGCACTATGCGGGCATGGGCCGGGTGATCGACGTGCTCAGGCTGATCACCGAGGAAAAGCTCCAGCAGGCGCGGCACGCCAATCCGCTCACCTTGCTTCCCGGCAACGTGCCGATCCAGCAATGCCTCGAACGCCTGCTGCAACAAAGGCGCGAGGCGGTGATCTGCTACATCGACATCGACAGCTTCAAACCCTTCAACGATCTCTACGGCTACGCCCGCGGCGACGAGGTCCTGCTGTGCCTGGCACAGTGCCTGAGCGAACGGATCGACCCGGGCAGCGACTTCGTCGGCCATATCGGCGGTGACGACTTCATGCTGGTGCTCGGCCCCGAGGACTGGCGCACACGGATCGACCGGTTGCTGGAAACCTTCCAGAGCCAATGCCGGCGCTTCTACAGCCGCGAGCACCTGGAAGCCGGCTGTTTCGTTGCGCACAACCGCCATGGCCAGCGCGAGGAGTACCCGCTGCTGTCATTGTCCGTCGGCGTGGTGCATCTACCGGCCGAAGCCTGTCAGGGAATGGATGCCGCGCACCTGGCGACGCTGGCCTCCGAGGCCAAGCGCCAGGCCAAGGCGGTGCCAGGCTACAGCCTGCACCTGATCGAGGCCGCCTGAACCGTTCGTTCAGCTAGAGACCGAGCGCGGACGCCCGTTGCGCATAGTGCTCGGCGCGCTCGCTGTCCGGCGCCAGGCCCGGGCCTCCATCGCGGTAGAGTTCCGCCAGCTTGCGCGCCGCCAGCGGGTGGCCCGCCTCTGCCGCTAGTGCCCAGTGGCGGCTGGCTGCCAGCGCGTCGGGCGCTTGCCGGCTGTCGCCCTTGAGCGCCTGCACGCCGAGCTGGTAGGCCGCTTTCCCATCGCCCGCGCTGGCAGCCAGGCGCAGCAGGCGCAGGCCCTCCTCGCGTGCGCCGAAGCCCTGTCCACGGAACAGCAGCAGGTGACCGTAGAACGCCTGGGCGTCGCGGTGTCCGAGGTTGGCCATGCGCGAGAACTGCCCCTGCATCCACTGCCAGGCTCGCGGCTGCTTGACCAGCCAGGGCCAGCCCAGCAACTGCCGGGCCACGCCGTAACCGAGGCGGGCGCGCAGGCGCCAGATCCATTCAGAGTTCATCGGGATACTCGAATTCGAAGACACGGACCACTTCCGCCGCATGCCAGCCAGCCGCGGCCGGGCCGTCCGGCGGACCGGAAAAACGCCCGAGGCGCTCCACGCACTCGAAGAAACCGGTGCGCGGCAAGCGGCTTGCGCCCTGGCTGATGACCAGCGAACTGCGCAACGGACGCCCCGAGCGCGCATCCAGCGATGCCAGGTGCTCGAGAGCCGCGGTGAGGGTGGTCATCGCCGGAGTCGGCAGTTGCAGGCGCTCGATCAGCGCCCGGTAGGTGAGCAGATGACGCTGGCGACGCGCATCCTCGATTTCCAGCAGCAGGCTATCCCAGTGTTTACGGCTGATCAGCACACTCAAGGTCAGGCCCCCGTCGCTTTGCCCAGCACACGCTCCAGGGCGAACAGGATGGCCTCGCTGGCCTCGCGTTCGCCGCGTTCGATCATCGCCATGTAGGAAGGACTGATACCGACCTCCCGGGCCACCTGTTCCAGGCTCAGGCCGCGCGCCTCGCGGCGCTCCAGCAGGCTCGCGAATGGCACCGCCGGCGCGGTCGTCTCCACCGCGACACTGGCGGCCGGGCGACCGGCGGCGGCCAGCAACGCCTGGTATTCGGCCCAGGGCAACACCGCGTATTCCGCCTCGCCGTCTCGCGTGATCACTTGGACATTCATGTCGGTCTCCTTGCAAGCCGCCATCTTATCAGGCACCGCGCCGCTGCGGACTGGCTATACTGCTGCCCTGGTCACACAGTCTGCCTGGTGGAGGAGCCCACGGGTGCGCCGGAGAAGTCTTGGTTTGTGCATCCTGCTGGGAGTCGGACAGGCCTTCGCCGGCGAGCTGCGCTGGGGCTTCAGCCCCGCCGACGGCATGCCCTACGTGGACATCGTCGATCACCAGCTGCAAGGCGGCTTCACCCGCCAGTTGGGGGAGCGGGTCGCGCAGCGGCTGGGATTGTCGCTGCGTTTCGTGGAAACGCCGAACCGAAGGATCGACGGCTTCATGGCCAGCGGACATATTCACGTGATCTGCAACTCCAACCCCGGATGGGATAGCAAACCCGAACGCTACCATTGGTCTCCTGCCCTCTTCGAAGAGCAGGACGTCCTGCTGCAGCGCGACGACCGTCCGGCGATCCGCGACTTCGCCGAGCTGCGCGGCAAGACCCTGGGTACAAGTCTAGGCTATGTCTACGCGGACGATCTCATGCAGGCCTTCGCTGCCGGGGAAATTCGCCGCGAAGATACCCGCGACCTGGCCAGTCGCGTGCAGATGCTCAAGCGTTCGCGCCTGGACGCCGCAGTGGACATGCGCCGCCCGCTGCTCTACCTGACGCGCCAGCATCCCGAGCTGGGCCTGAGCGTCAGTCCGCTGGTACTGCAGAGCTATCGGATGCACTGCATCTATGGCGGACAACTGCCGGTCCCCGTCGAAAGTATGGACCGGGTGCTCGACGAGATGGTCAGGGACGGCAGCATCGAGCGCCTGCTGGAAAACAGCCTGCGAACCCCTCAGGAACCCTGAACGCGCTCCGCCCTGGGAGCCGGCAGCTCTCGCAGCGCCTGCTGCGTCTCGACGGCCTGGGCGTCGCGCCAGACCTTGAAGGCATCCAGCTCGGACTGCCAGCGACGCACTACCCAGGCCAGGACGGCGAGATCGTCGAGCAAGCCGACACCGAAGATGAAGTCGGGGACGATATCCACCGGCGAAAGGAAATAGGCCAGCGCCGCGATCACCGAGAGCAACGCCTGGCGGCTGAGTCCGCGGTATTCGCCGCGAACCCAGGCCACCAGCAGTTCCTGCAGCAGGCGCAGGTCGCTCTTCACCAGCTTCAGGCGCGAGCGCTTGCGTGCTACCGCAATCAACAAGGCGGGCACCCGGCCACGGGCCAGGAAACGTTCCGCGATCCCCAGGTAACGACTGAATCCTCGTGGTGCATCCATCCTTCCACCTCGCTCAAGCGCTTGCCGCCGAGGCTCTCCGGGTTATCCACGCATACTGTGGATAACCTTGTGAACAGCCCCCCCTTCCGTCGGCGAGAAGCCCGTCGCTACAGGCTTTCCGACAGATCGGACACTTTTTAGACAATGCTCTAAAAGCATTGAAAATCAAGGGTTTGACCTAGCGCAACGGACAACCCGAGGTCAATACCGTAGGTCGGGTCGACGTGCGACAAATGTGTGCATAAGGGTAACACCGGCCGTGCCCTCGACCTGTTTTCAGACCCTCGCGGCAGCGCCTGGGTTCAGCCGAATCCGCAAATGAAAACGCCCCGTCATGGACGGGGCGTTTCATGCATCGCGGCGGAAGAATTACTTCTTCGCGTCCGCCTTGGCTTCGGGCTGCGCTGCGGCACCGGCCTCGGGCTCCGCGTCCGGCTTGGACGGATCCTTGATGCCGAGCAGTTCCATGTCGAAGACCAGTACCGAGTTGGCCGGGATCGCCGGGCTCGGGCTCTGCGCGCCGTAGGCCAGCTCGCTGGGGATGTACAGCTTGATCTTCTCGCCGACGTGCATCAGTTGCAGGGCTTCGACCCAACCCGGGATCACGCCGCTGACCGGCAGGTCGATCGGGCTGCCGCGCTCGATGGAGCTGTCGAAGACGGTGCCATCGGTCAGGCGGCCTTCGTAGTGGACGGTCACCACGTCGGTGGCCTTCGGTTGCGGGCCATCGGCCTTCTTCACGATTTCGTACTGGAGGCCGGAAGCGGTGGTGGTCACGCCGTCGCGCTTGCCGTTTTCCTCGAGGAACTTCTTGCCGGCCTTGGCGTTTTCGTCGCCGATGGCGGCCATCCGCTCCTCGGCACGTTTCTGCAGGAAGGCGAAGGCTTCGGTCAGCTCTTCATCGGTGAGCTGCTGCTTCTTCTTGCCGAGGGCGTCCTCGATGCCCTTGGCGACGGCTTTCGAATCCAGGTCGTCCATGCCTTCCTGGGACAGGCTCTTGCCCATGTTCAGGCCGATACCATAGGAAGCTTTCTGCGCCGGGGTCTTCAACTCAACGTTGGTCTGCGAATCGCAGCCGGAGAGAACCAGACCGACCAGTGCGATCGCTGCTGCCAACCGATGTTGTTTCATGCTGAGTCCTTTAATCTGTTCGCCGCTCGGGCATATTCGATGAAGCCGCGAGCTTAGCAGGCTGTCGCGACCAGTGGCTATGGGCAATAGGAACAGGTGCGCGCGGATAAGTTCAAGGCCGAACTTTCCGAAAAATGAAGGAGATAGCAGAACGAACGCGTGGAACGAGGACAGAAGAACAGCGGAAAGGAAGCGTCGAAAAACGTCGAATTATGAAGCGGGAAGGAAGCGCAAGAGATACAGCGAAGGAAGGAAATGGCGCAGCGGACGGGACTCGAACCCGCGACCCCCGGCGTGACAGGCCGGTATTCTAACCGACTGAACTACCGCTGCGCGTAACTTGCGAGATTGGTGGGTGATGACGGGATCGAACCGCCGACCCTCTGCTTGTAAGGCAGATGCTCTCCCAGCTGAGCTAATCACCCTTCACTCTCGAAGTGGGGCGCATTCTACGGAGCGATTCGGCCCCTGGCAAGCCCCTCGATGAAAAAAATTTTCTGCCGTTCCAAGGAGTTAGCGACGGACCGGGGTTGGCCTGAGCCGCCAGCGGCGGAATAATGGGTCCTTTGTGCCCGGAGAGAACGACCCCATGTGGTTCCGCAATCTGCTCGTCTACCGCCTCACCCAGGATCTGCAACTGGATGCCGATTCCCTCGAGAAAGCCCTCGGCGAAAAACCCGCCCGCCCCTGCGCCAGCCAGGAGCTGACCACCTACGGCTTCACCGCGCCGTTCGGCAAAGGCCCGGACGCACCGCTGGTACACGTCAGCCAGGACTTCTTCCTGATCTCGGCACGCAAGGAAGAGCGCATCCTGCCGGGCAGCGTCGTGCGTGACGCACTGAAGGAAAAGGTCGACGAGATCGAAGCCCAGCAGATGCGCAAGGTCTACAAGAAGGAACGCGACCAGTTGAAGGACGAGATCGTCCAGACCCTGCTGCCGCGTGCTTTCATCCGCCGCTCCAGCACCTTCGCCGCGATCGCGCCAAGCCTCGGCCTGATCCTGGTCGACTCGGCCAGCGCGAAGAAGGCCGAAGACCTGCTCTCGACGCTGCGCGAAGCGCTCGGCTCCCTGCCGGTACGCCCGCTGAGCGTGAAGGTCGCGCCGACCGCGACCCTCACCGACTGGGTCAAGACCCAGGAAGCCGCCGGCGACTTCCACGTGCTCGACGAATGCGAGCTGCGCGACACCCACGAGGACGGCGGCGTGGTCCGTTGCAAGCGCCAGGACCTGACCAGCGAGGAAATCCAGCTGCATCTCACCGCCGGCAAGCTGGTCACCCAGTTGTCCCTGGCCTGGTCGGACAAGCTGTCCTTCGTCCTCGACGACAAGCTGGCGGTCAAGCGCCTGCGCTTCGAAGACCTGCTGCAGGAGCAGGCGGAAAAGGACGGCGGCGAAGACGCCCTCGGCCAGCTCGATGCCAGCTTCACCCTGATGATGCTGACCTTCGCCGAATTCCTTCCGGCGCTCTTCGAGGCCCTCGGCGGCGAAGAAATCCCCCAGGGCGTCTGACGCCCCGCTCTCCCGGCGGCGCCCGCCGCTGGGAGAGTCGCGCCCGGCATGGCAGACTGGCGGCCGTCCAATAACAAGGAAAGCCCATGCGTGCCCTGACCGCCCTGAGCCGTTTCGTCAGCGCCAGCTTCCCGTTCTGGGTCCTGCTGTTCGCCATCCTCGCCTTCTTCCGGCCGGCCTGGTTCCTCCCGCTCACCGTCGCCATCGCGCCGCTGCTCGGCCTGGTGATGTTCGGCATGGGCCTGACGCTCAAGGGCGAAGACTTCCGCGAGGTCGCCCGGCACCCCATACGGGTGCTGATCGGCGTGCTGGCCCAGTTCGTCATCATGCCCGGCCTGGCCTGGCTGCTCTGCCGCCTGTTGCAGTTGCCGGCGGAGATCGCGGTGGGCGTGATCCTGGTCGGCTGCTGCCCCGGCGGCACCGCTTCCAACGTGATGACCTGGCTGTCCCGTGGCGATGTCGCCCTGTCGGTGGCGATCACCTCGGTGACCACCCTGCTCGCCCCGCTGGTCACGCCGGCGCTGGTCTGGCTGCTGGCCTCGGCCTGGCTGCCGGTGTCATTCGCGGCGATGTTCCTGTCGATCCTCCAGGTGGTGCTGATGCCCATCGCCCTCGGCCTGCTGGCACAGCGCCTGCTCGGCGAGCGCACCCGGCAGGTGGCGGAGGTGCTGCCGCTGGTCTCGGTATTCAGCATCGTGGTGATCATCGCCGCGGTGGTGGCCGCCAGCCAGGCGCGGATCGCCGAGTCCGGCCTGCTGATCATGGCCGTGGTGATGCTGCACAACGGCTTCGGCCTGTCGCTCGGCTATCTCACCGGCAAGCTGACCGGCATGCCGCTGGCACAGCGCAAGGCCCTGGCCATCGAAGTCGGCATGCAGAACTCGGGGCTCGGCGCGGCGCTGGCCAACGCCCATTTCTCGCCCCTGGCAGCGGTGCCCAGCGCGCTGTTCAGCGTCTGGCACAATCTCTCCGGTTCGCTGCTGGCCGCCCTGTTCCGGCGTATGGAAGATACGCCGCGTTGAACTGGGTCCCGGTCGGGAAGCCTTGTCCCGACCGATGAACCATGCAAAATACCGCACGCAGTGAGGACGACCTCACCACCCGCCTCCGGCCGGTGATCGAATGGGGACGGCCCCGCCACCCGTTGCCCTGGAGATCGCCATGTCCTGGATCATCCTGTTTTTCGCCGGCCTGTTCGAAGTGGGCTGGGCCGTTGGTCTGAAATACACCGAAGGCTTCAGCAAGCCGCTTCCCACGGTCCTCACGGCGCTCGCCATGCTGGTCAGCCTGGGCCTGCTCGGCCTGGCCATGAAGCACCTGCCGCTGGGCACCGCCTATGCCGTCTGGACCGGGGTCGGCGCGGTCGGCACGGTAATCGCCGGGATCGTCCTGTTCGGCGAATCCATGGCATTGCTGCGCCTGGCCAGCGTCGCGCTGATCGTCTGCGGACTGGTCGGCCTCAAGCTGAGCCATTAGACATCCATCGAATATGCTCCGAGGGGTATCGCTTTCCGCAGTTTTATCGCGTACTCTGCGACCACTGTGCTTGCTTGGGTCACAGTGAATCGTGACCTGGTGTGGTAGATCTCGGTCCGCTCATCGCCTCGGCTCCTCGTACTCTTTGCAACTCAGTACCTACCGGCTCGGATATTTCCGTCGCCGCAATCAACTTTGTTTCAGGAGTTACACCATGTCGAATCGTCAGAACGGCACCGTAAAATGGTTCAACGACGCCAAAGGCTTCGGCTTCATCACCCCGGAAAGCGGTAACGACCTGTTCGTTCACTTCCGTTCCATCCAGGGCACCGGCTTCAAGAGCCTGCAGGAAGGCCAGAAGGTTTCCTTCGTGGTCGTCAACGGCCAGAAAGGCCTGCAAGCCGACGAAGTACAAGTTATCTAACTTGTAGTTCGCCAAAAAAAGCCCCGGCATCGCCGGGGCTTTTTCGTTTCTGCGGATCGATCAGCGAGCTTCGCCGCGCAAGCTCGTCACCCGCGCCTGCAGGTCGAGGCGCTCCACCGCCCCCGGCGCCACCGATTCGCCGGCCACCAGGCTTACCCGCGACCACAGGCGGCGGAAGAAGCCCTTGTTCGGGTCGCGGCTGAAGAAGCTGCCCCACAGACCCTGCAGCGCCATGGGGATCACCGGAACCGGGGTTTCCTCGATGATCCGCTCGATCCCGGCGCGGAACTCGTTCATCTCGCCGTCGGCGGTCAGCTTGCCTTCAGGGAAGATGCACACCAGCTCCCCGTCCCTCAGGTAGTCGGCGATGCGCTGGAAGGCGCGTTCGTAGATCCCTTCGTCCTCGTGGCGCGCCGCTATGGGCACCGCGCCGGCGGTGCGGAAGACGAAGTTGAGCACCGGCAGCGAGAAGATCCTGTAGTACATGACGAAGCGCACCGGCCGCCGGATCGAGCCGGCGATCAGCAGCGCGTCCACGTACGAGACGTGGTTGCACACCAGCACCGCCGCTCCCTCGTCCGGGATCGCCTCCAGATTCACATGCCGGACCCGGTACATGGTGTGGCTGAGCAGCCAGACCAGGAAGCGCATGGTGAATTCCGGGACGATCTTGAAGATGTACACGTTCACCGCGACGTTCATCAGCGACAGGGCGAGGAACAGCTGCGGGATCGACAGCTTGGCGACGCTGAGGAAGAGGATCGAGACCAGCGCAGCGGCGACCATGAACAGGGCGTTGAGGATGTTGTTGGCGGCGATCACCCGGGCCCGCTTGTCTTCGTCGGTGCGCGCCTGGATCAGGGCGTACAGCGGTACGATGTAGAAGCCGCCGAAAATGCCGATGAACAGGATGTCGGTCAGCACCGCCCAGGTCTCATGGTGGCGCAGCACCGCCAGCCAGTCGTAGGGCGCCTCGCCTGGGGGAATGCCGCCGGCGTGCCACCAGAGGAGGATGCCGAAGACGGTCAGGCCGATCGAGCCGAACGGCACCAGGCCGATCTCCACCTTGCGACCGGAAAGCTTCTCGCACAGCATCGAGCCCAGCGCGATGCCCACCGAGAACACGGTGAGGATCAGGGTCACCACGCTTTCGTCGCCGTGCAGCCATTCCTTGGCGAAGGTCGGGATCTGCGTCAGGTAGACCGCGCCGAGGAACCAGAACCAGGAGTTGCCCACCAGCGAGCGCGAGACCGCCGGGCGCTGGCCGAGCCCCAGGCGGAGGATGCTCCAGGACTGGGCGAAGATGTTCCAGTCGAGCTTCAACCCCGGCAGCGCCGCCGCCGCTCGCGGAATGCCGCGGCTGGCCAGGTAGCCGCAGGCGGCCACCAGCACCACCGCGGTGGCCACCGCCGCCGCGTAATGCGCATGGGACATCAGCACGCCGGCGCCGATGGTGCCGGCCAGGATCGCCAGGAAGGTGCCCATCTCCACCAGCGCGTTGCCGCCGACCAGTTCGTCCTCGTGCAGGTGCTGGGGCAGGATCGAATACTTCACCGGGCCAAATAGCGCCGAGTGGGTGCCCATGGCGAACAGCGCGACGAACATCAGCGGCAGGCTGCCGAAGACGAAGCCGGCAGCGCCGACCAGCATGATGCCCACCTCGGCCAGCTTCAGCGCGCGCATCAGCGCGTCCTTGTTGTACTTCTCGCCGAACTGTCCGCCCAGTGCCGAGAACAGGAAGAACGGCAGGATGAACAGCAGCGCGCAGAGGTTGACCAGCAGACTGCGGTCGCCGCTGACGCTGAGGTGATAGAGGATGGCGAGGATCAGCGACTGCTTGAAGATGTTGTCGTTGAAGGCGCCGAGCAGCTGGGTGATGAAGAACGGCAGGAAACGCCGCTTGCCCAGCAGGGCGAATTGCGAATGTTGGGTCATCGTCCTTGTTACCTTGCGTGGCTGCCGAAAGGAAGCCCGTCATCGATTGGACTGCATGGACCGCGGATCAGGCCACAGCGTTCCGATGGAAATTCCGCGCCCATCATAGAACAGGCGTCCGCGTTGCCGCAGGACGCCTGTCGTCGGACGATGCGCCAAGTCGCATCCGAATATTCAGAAACCGACGCTGGCCTGCATGAACAGCGTTCGCGGCTGACCCACGTAGATTCCCGAATTGTTGTCGCTGGAGCGGGTGAAATACTGCTTGTCGAACAGGTTCTTCACCCCGAGGCCGAGCTTCAGGTTCGACGCCTGCGGGCCGAAGTCGTAGCCGACGCGGGCATTCCAGGTCACGTAGCCGGGAATGTCGCCGTACTGGCCGTCGGCGCTGGGCTCGGTGATGTAGTTGTGGGTGAAGTTGCCCTGGCTGTCGGTGCTCAGCCCTGGCGCGCGCTGCATGGACTGGGCGAAGGCGTCGAGGTTGTAGGTCCAGCGGTCGACCTCGTAGCGCACCCCGGCGGTGGCCACCTGGCGCGAGTAGAGCGGCAGGTCGCGCCCCTTGAAGGAGGGAATGTCGCCTTCGTAGGTGGCGCGGGTATAGGTGAGGCTGCCGTAGACCGACAGGCCGTCCAGGCGCGGATCGAGAGCGGCGAAGTCATAGTGGCCGGAAGTCTCGATGCCCTGGTGCTTGGTGGCGCCGAGGTTGGTCCAGCCGACGTCGTTGCTGACGTACTGCAGCTCGTCGTCGAAGTCGATGTAGAACAGCGTGATCTCGCCGCCCCAGCTGCCGTTGTCGTAGCGCGTGCCCAGTTCGTAGGTCTTGGCCTTCTCCGGCTCCAGGCCGGCGGCGGTATCGTTGCCGCTGCCGCCCTGGCCGAGCTGGAAATACTGCAGGCTGCCGAACGATTCGGAGTAGTTGGCGAACAGCTTCCACTCGTCGCTCAAGTGATACATCAGGCTCAGCGCCGGCAGCGGTTCGTTGTAGTCCTTGCTGCGCTTCTTCTCCTGCACCGGCTTGCCGTTCAGGCCGAGCACCGGGCGGTCGCGCCAGTCGCTGTCGATCTTCTCGAAGCGGATGCCGGGGGTGATGGTCCAGTTGCCGACATCGATCTTGTCGTCGATGTAGAAGGCGCTGGCCTCGGTACCGCCGGTACGGTCCTGGTAGGTATGGCCGTCCGAGCCGGGACGCACGGTCGGCACATTGTCGACCAGTGCCAGTTGGCTGGCACGCTCGTTCATCGCTTCCTTCAGGTAGCGGTAGCCGATGCCGATCTCCTGGGTGGTCGGGCCGGCGAAGAAGATCCGCGAGACCCGCGGCTCCACCGCGAACACATGGTAGTCGCGCGGGTACGAGGTGATGGTCCTGAGGTTGCGCGCGGCGATGCTGCTGCCGCGGAAACTGTCGCTGTAGTAGGTGAGCACCTCGAACTGGGTGAGGTCGTCGACCTGGCGGGTGTACTTCAGCGAGAAGTCCTTGCGCCGACCACGGAAGTTGTCCCAGTCGCGCACCGACTGGAAGGGATCGTCGTCGTACTGCGCCTGGGTCAGGCCGCCCGGCATATCGGCGTAGGCGTCGTAGTAGTGGAAGTTGGCCGCCAACTGGTCGCTGTCGGTGAGCTGCCAATGGGTCTTGAGCAGCACGTCATCAATATCGTTGTCGTTGTTGCCGTCGCGGTAGTCGGCGCCCTTCACCCCGGAATACAGCAGCGCCACGCCCAGGCCGTTGTCGGCGGTCCCGCCGAGGAACGCCTGGTTGAGCTTCTTCCAGCCGCCGTGGCCGGCATGCTCGATGGTGGTGCCGATTTCGCCGGAGAACTTCTCCGGAATCGCCCGGGTCACGAAGTTGATCACCCCGCCGACGTTCTGCGGGCCGTAGCGCACCGAGCCGGCGCCGCGCACGACGTCGATGCTCTCCAGGTTGCCGATGGACAACGGCATCATCGACAGCTGCGGCTGGCCGTAGGGCGCCACCGCCGCCGGCACGCCGTCGATCATCACCGTCGAGCGCGGCGACAGGCGTGAAGTCAGGCCACGCACCCCGACGTTCAGGGAGATGTCGCTGCCGCCGGTACCGTTGTTGTCCTGCACTTGCACGCCGGGCACCTTGCGCAGCACGTCGCGGACGTTCTGCGCACCGCTCTCGAGCATTTCCCGACGACGCACCACGCTGCGCGCGCCGGGATGGTTCTGCACCACCGCCTGGTCGGCTTCGCCCAGCCAGTCGCCGACCACGGTGACCGTGCCCAGCTCCTTGGCTTCCTCTTCGGCCTGCGCCGCCTGCATGGACACACCCAGCGCGATGGCGACGGCCAGGCGCGACAACGAACTCACGGACGACATCGAGGCTCCCCCAGGGACGCAGGAAAAAGTGGGGCGCAAAATTACGGCAAATCGTAAAGAACGTAAATACAAATGATTTGCAAATGTGAGCTTGACTTATTCGTATGTCGTCAAGGACGAGCGCGCGCAGGCCGAGCGGTATTCACCCGGTGCCACCCCGTAGGCCTGCTTGAACTGGCGACCGAGGTGGCTCTGGTCGGCGAAGCCCAGCTCCAGGGCCACCTCCAGCGGCGCCCGGCCGCTCTTGAGCAGTGCCCTGGCCTGCTCCAGGCGGCGCTGCCTGAGCCAGGCGTGGGGCGGCATGCCGGTGGCGCGACGGAAGACCCGGGCAAAATGGAACGGGGACAGATTGACCGCCGCCGCCAGTTCCTCCAGCGAAGGCGGATCGAGCAACCGCGCCGCCAGCAGTTCGCGGGCGCGGGCCACCGCCAACGGCTCCTGCCCGGCCTTCGGCGCTTCTGGCAGGCGGGCGTGGCGACGGAACAGGGCGAGCATCGTCTCGCGCCAGCGGGTCTGGGTTTCCAGGCTGCCGGCATGCTCGGCCAGCAGGCGGTGCAAGTGGACGAAGGCGCGTGCCAGGGGCTGGTCGTGGATCACGCTGTCGGCGAAACGCGGCACGCCGCCATGATGGATTTCCAGCTCGTCGAGAATCCCGTCGATCTGCTCCATTTCCGGGTAGTAGCCGCGATAGAGCCAACCGGCATCATGGGCCTTGGAGCCGGTGTGCACTTCGTCGGGGTTGATCAGCACCATGCTGCCCAGCGGGGCCAGGTGCTCGCCGCCACGATGGCGGAAGCGCTGCGCGCCCTGCTCGATGATGACCAGGGCGAAGCTGCTGTGCACGTGCGGCGCGAAGCGCTGCTCCACATAGCGCGCGTGCAGAAGTTCGACGCCGCCCAGTTCGGCGGCGCGCCAGAAATGCGTGTGTTCTCCGCTCGTCTCGTCCGGCACTGCCGTCTCCTCGTTCGCCCGTCCGGACGGGCCGCCCAGCATACCGCAGGAGCGACGGAACCGGCTTCAGCCGGTGAAGCTGGCTTCCAGCGCCGCCTTGACCTGCGGCCATTCGTGGTCGGTGATGCTGTAGACGAAGGTGTCGTCTAGCCGCCCGCCGGCCAGCCGCCGGTGGTTGCGCAGCACGCCCTCGCGCTGCGCGCCGAGCTTGTCGATGGCGCCCTGGGCGCGCAGGTTGCTCGCCGCCGTGCTGAGCTGCACGCGGACCATGCGCAGGTTGTCGAAGGCATGCTTGAGCATCAGGTACTTGATCATGCGGTTCAGGCCGCTGCCGTGCTGGGCCTGGTCGAGCCAGGTCCAGCCGATCTCGCAGGCCGGCAAGGCGGGAAGGAATTCGGCGAAGCGCGTGGTCCCGACCAGTTGCACGCCGAGGCGGACGGCGAGCGGCAACGCCCTGCCCTCGCGCTGCTCGGCGAGGCTCTGGCGGTACCAGTCCGGCCGCGTCGGTCCGTCCATGTACTGCAGCGCCTCGCGGTTGGCTTCGGCAAGGCTCACCAGCTCGGGAATGTCCGCTTCCACCAGCGGCTCGAGACGCAAGGCTCCGCGCTGCAGGGTGATCGGTAGCGGCTTGAACATGGGCGCCCTCCTCGACATCGACGCAAAACTCCGCTCCCATCAGAGCGTAGCGGCCGCGTTTAGTGCCGCAGCCGAAACCGGCTACGATGAACGGACAGCCGGCCGCCGGGGCCGTCCGCGCTCACGCAGCCCGGCACGCTACCAACTCCGCGCGTCCGGCTCAAGCATGCGTGCGACCTTGGTCGCAGGCGGCCTGACGCGCGGGCCGACAAGTGCGAAACTGGCGCGAAAGCAAGACCCCCGCCTCACGCCAGCTTCACGCGGGGACATCATCGGAGTTCGCATGTCGCTGTCCATCGGGCTGATCGCCGTGGTCGCCCTGGTCTACATGGCCATCCTGTTCGCCATCGCCTTCTATGGCGACCGTCGCCGCACCCCGCTCTCACCCCGCCTGCGCGCCTGGGTCTACAGCCTCTCCCTGGCAGTGTACTGCACCAGCTGGACCTTCTTCGGCGCGGTCGGCCAGGCCACCGACCAGCTCTGGTCGTTCCTGCCGATCTACCTCGGACCGGTGCTGCTGATGCTGTTCGCGCCCTGGGTGCTGCAGAAGATGATCATGATCAGCAAGCAGGAGAACATCACCTCCATCGCCGACTTCATCGCCGCCCGCTACGGCAAGTCGCAGGCGCTGGCGGTGGTGGTGGCGCTGATCTGCATGGTCGGCGTGCTGCCCTACATCGCCCTGCAACTGAAAGGCATCGTCCTCGGGGTGAACCTGCTGATCGGCTCCGGCGCCGACTCCACCGGTACCCGCGCCCAGGACACGGCGCTGATCGTGTCGCTGGTGCTGGCGCTGTTCACCATCGTCTTCGGTACCCGCAGCCTGGATGTCACCGAACACCACCGCGGCATGGTCCTGGCCATCGCCTTCGAGTCGCTGGTCAAGCTCACCGCCTTCCTCGCCGTGGGCATCTTCGTCACCTTCGGCCTCTACGACGGCTTCGCCGATCTCTTCTCCCAGGCCCGCGCCGCGCCGCAGTTGGCCGACTACTGGGAAGAGACCGTGCACTGGCCGGCGATGCTGCTGCAGACCGGCGTGGCGATGACCGCGATCATGTGCCTGCCGCGGCAATTCCACGTCACCGTGGTGGAGAACATCGAGCCGCGCGACCTCAACCTGGCGCGCTGGGTGTTCCCCATCTACCTGGTGCTGGCCGCGTTGTTCGTGGTGCCGATCGCCCTCGCCGGCCAGTTGCACCTGCCCGCCGGGGTAATGCCGGACTCCTTCGTCATCAGCCTGCCGCTGGCCGAGGCACACCCGGCGCTGGCCCTGCTGGCATTCATCGGCGGCGCCTCGGCCGCCACCGGAATGGTCATCGTCGCCAGCGTCGCGCTGTCGACCATGGTCTCCAACGACATGCTCCTGCCGTGGCTGCTGCGACGCCGGGAAAAGGACACCGAACGGCCCTTCGAGGCCTTCCGTCACTGGCTGCTGACCGTGCGCCGGGTGAGCATCGCGGTGATCCTGCTGCTCGCCTACGTGGCCTACCGCCTGCTCGGCTCCAGCGCCAGCCTGGCGACCATCGGCCAGATCGCCTTCGCCGCCATCGCCCAGCTCGGCCCGGCGATGATCGGCGCGCTGTACTGGAAACAGGCCAACCGCCGCGGGGTCTTCGCCGGCCTCGCCGCCGGCTCGCTGCTGTGGGCCTATACGCTGGTCCTGCCGGTGGTGGCCAAGGGCCTTGGCTGGCCGCTGGAGCGCATCCCCGGCCTGACCTGGCTGGCAAGCAATCCCTTCGGCCTGCCGATCGAGCCGCTGACCCAGGGCGTGCTGATCTCGCTGGTCGGCAACTTCGCCCTGTTCGGCCTGGTCTCGGTGCTCTCGCGCACCCGCGTGTCCGAGCACTGGCAGGCCAGCCGCTTCATCGGCCAGGAGATCTCCCAGCGGCAGAACTCGCGCTTCATGCTCGCGGTGCAGGTGGAAGACCTGCTGATGCTCGCCGCGCGTTTCGTCGGAGAGGAACGCGCGCGGCAAAGCTTCATCCGCTTCGCCTACCGCCAGGGCAAGGGCTTCACCCCGAACCAGACCGCCAACAACGAGTGGATCGCGCACACCGAGCGCCTGCTCGCCGGGGTCCTCGGCGCGTCCTCGGCGCGGGCGGTGGTGAAGGCCGCCATCGAAGGGCGCGAGATGCAGGTGGAGGACGTGGTGCGGATCGCCGACGAAGCCTCCGAGGTGCTGCAATTCAACCGCGCCCTGCTGCAGGGCGCGATCGAGAACATCACCCAGGGCATCAGCGTGGTCGACCAGTCGCTGCGCCTGGTGGCCTGGAACCACCGCTACCTGGAACTGTTCGAGTACCCGGACGGACTGATCTACGTCGGCCGACCGATCGCCGACATCATCCGCTACAACGCCGATCGCGGCCTGTGCGGGCCCGGCGATCCGGACATGCACGTGGCCAAGCGCCTGTACTGGATGCGCCAGGGCACTCCGCACACCTCCGAGCGGCTGTTCCCCAACGGCCGGGTCATCGAGCTGATCGGCAACCCGATGCCCGGCGGCGGCTTCGTCATGAGCTTCACCGATATCACCGCCTACCGCGAGGCCGAACAGGGCCTCAAGGGCGCCAACGAGTCGCTGGAACAGCGGGTCCAGGAGCGTACCCAGGAACTCTCGCAGTTGAACCAGGAACTCAGCGAGGCGAAGAGCAACGCCGAGGCCGCCAACCAGTCGAAGACCCGCTTCCTCGCCGCCGTCAGCCACGACCTGATGCAGCCGCTGAACGCCGCGCGGCTGTTCTCCGCCGCCCTCGCCCACCAGGACGCGCTGCCCGGTGAGGTCCGCGACCTGGTGCAGCACCTCGACTCGTCGCTGCGTTCCGCCGAGGACCTGATCACCGACCTGCTGGACATCTCGCGCCTGGAAAGCGGCCGGGTCAGCGCCGAACGCAACCCGTTCCCGCTGAACAACCTCTACGATGCCCTCGGCGTCGAGTTCAAGGCGCTGGCCCAGGAACAGGGCCTGCATTTCCGCCTGCGCGGCAGCCAGCTGCGGGTGGACAGCGACATCAAGCTGCTGCGGCGCATCCTACAGAACTTCCTGACCAACGCTTTCCGCTACGCCAAGGGCCACGTGCTGCTCGGCGTGCGCCGCGAGGACGGCTACCTGCGCCTGGAAGTCTGGGATCAGGGGCCGGGCATCCCCCCGGACAAGCAGAAAGTCATCTTCGAAGAGTTCAAGCGCCTGGACAGCCACCAGACCCGCGCGGAGAAAGGCCTCGGTCTCGGCCTGGCGATCGCCGACCGGCTCTGCAAGGTCCTCGGCCATCCGCTGGAGGTACGTTCCTGGCCGGGCAAGGGCAGCGTCTTCAGCGTCCGCGTACCGCTGGCGCGGCAGGCGCCGCCGGCCCTGGCCAACGGCCACAAGGCCGAACCGGCGCAAGCGCTGAACGGCGCCCAGGTGCTCTGCGTGGACAACGAAGACAGCATCCTCGCCGGCATGAACAGCCTGCTCAGCCGCTGGGGCTGCCAGGTCTGGACCGCGCGCAGCCGCGAGGAATGCGCCACGCTGCTGGACAGCGAGATGCGCCCGCAACTGGCGTTGATCGACTATCACCTGGACGACGGCGAGACCGGTACGCAATTGATGGCCTGGCTGCGCACGCGCCTGGGCGAGCCGGTGCCGGGCGTGGTGATCAGCGCCGACGCGCGGCCGGAACTGGTGGCGGAGATCCACGCTGCCGGCCTCGACTACCTGTCCAAGCCGGTCAAGCCGGCCGCGTTGCGGGCCCTGCTCAGCCGCCATCTGAGCCTGCGCTGAGCGGGCCTCAGTGACGGCGGATCAGCAGCGCACGGATCTGCTGCGCGGTCTCGCCGTCGACTTCCGCGAGCATCCGCACCTTGCCGGCTACCAGCGCCGCCAGCGGCGCTCCGTCTCGATAAAGCAGGCGGTTGCCGGTCACCGCCGGCACCCGTTCGCCGGGTAGCAGGCCGCCGACCAGGTTCAACGGATCGACTGCCGACACCACCAGCATCGCCCCATCCGGCGGCCGCTTGCGCACCTCGCGCAACAGGCCGACCGCTTCCGCCAAGGCGAACTGCTCGCCGGCCAGGCCGGCGATGAAGCGCCCGCCGCGAATCTCGCCGCGCGCTTCCAGGCGATGGTAGACGCGCAGCAGCTCGCGCCACGGCGGCAGCCAGTCGGCTTCGCGCTCCAGCAGGCGCCAGGCGACCACCCCATAGCGCCGCAGCAGGGTCCGGGCGACATGTTCGAGGACCTCCGCCGGCAAACGCTGCCCCGTCTCTTCCACCTTCGCCCGGCGCAGCGGCGCCCAGCGCCCGGCGTCCTGCATGCCGCCCGGCAGGCCGCGCGAGCGGCGCTCCTGGCGGCTGCGCTTGTCCGCCGGCATCAGCAGGGTGCGCAGCCCGGCGAAGCTGTCGGCGTTGACCCGGCCGACCGAGACCAGCTCGCCGAGGGCGTTCTCCAGCTCGCTGCGCAGCAGGTGGGCGTCCTGGCTCAGTTCGTCGAAGAACGATGCACCCTGCTCGCGCAGCACCTCCAGTACCCTGGCCGCGCGCGGCGACAGTTCCGGCTCCGGCGCGTCGCGCTGCAGGACGCTCCAGAGCCCCAGTTCGCGGCGCGGCAGGAGCACGATCGGCGCGCTGCGCAGCGGACCGCCGGCGGCCTTGCTGCGTCCGGCCAGGCGCGCCCAGACGATGCGTCCGGAACGACACAGCTGGTCCAGCCAATGGCTGGCGTAGTCGGCCACCCGCGCTGCCAGCAGTTCGCTTTCCCAGGCGGCCGCCGCGGCCTGGAAGCCTTCCAGCTGCTCGACCACCGTAGCCAGGGACTCCGCACCCCGGCCACGGGTGCCCGGCGCCAGGCGCTGCCAGTCGAACAGGAAGCGCATGAAATCGGCGCGCTGCACCGGCTCGATTTCCCGGCGCAGGCGCTTCACCGTATAGCGATGGATGCGCGCCAGCAGATGGCGTTCGCACCACTCCTCTTCCGTCGCGCCAGGACTGAAGCGGCCACGCAGCACATAGCCTTCGCGCTCCAGGGCGGCCAACGCGTACTGCTGGTCGGCCAGGCCGATGCCCAGGTCGGCCGCCAACTGCCCGGCCGTGCGTGGCCCGAAGCCACCCAGGCGGGCGCGGGTCAGCTCCACGGTCGCCGCTTCCGCCGAGTCCGGCGGCGGATAGCCGCGAGGCGCCTGGAAAGCGTCGGGCACCTTCGCCGCGGGATGCACCAGGCGCATCGCCGGCAGGCGCTCCGCCGCCAGCCAGAGAGTGCTGCCTGCGCAGTCCAGGCGTCCGGCGCGGCGTTGCTCCGACAGTTGCGCAAGCCATTCCCCCCAGCCCGGATTGGCCTCGGCCTCGCCCGAGGTGAGGAAGCCCAGGCTGTTCAGCGCCTCATGCATCTCGTCGGCGTTGCGCGCTTCCGGCCAGGCCTCGCCACGCACCGCCTCGATCGCCTCAAGGTCCAGGGCGCCGAGGTCGTCGGCGGACTCGGGATCGCTCCAGCGGCGATTCTGTACCGCCTGGGTACGCCGCTCCTCCAGCGGCGCATCGTCGAGATAGGCGTAGGGACGCGCGGTGAGTATCTCCGCCGCCAACGCCGAAGGCGCCGGCAGGTCGCGCGCCAGCAAGTCCACCGCGCCGCTCTCCATGTCGCGCAGCAGGGCCAGCCAGCCCTCGCAATCCATCGCCTCGTGCAGGCAGTCGTCGAGGGTCTGCGCCACCAGCGGGTGATCGGGCACCTCGCGCTCGCCGACGATATTCTCCAGGCACGCCACCTGGTCGGGGAACACGCTGGCCAGCAGATCCTCGCTCTTCATCCGCAGCAGTTGCGGCGGCACCTTGCGACCGCCGGCATAGCGCGGCAAACCGAGCGAGGTGGTCAGGTTCCAGCGCCAGCGCACGCCGAATAGCGGCGCGTCGAGCACGGCCTGTACCAACAGGTGCTCGGCGCTCGCCGAATGCAGGTAGCGCCAGACCTCGTCGAGGGGAAAGCTGTGGCTGGTGGACAGCGAGAGGATGATCGCGTCCTCGGTGGCCGCCGCCTGCAGCTCGAAGTTGAAGCTGCGGCAGAAACGCTTGCGCAGCGCCAGGCCCCAGGCGCGGTTGAGGCGGCTGCCGTGGGGACTGTGGATGATCAGTTGCATGCCGCCGGATTCGTCGAAGAAGCGTTCCATCACCAGCCGCCGGCTCCCGGGCAGGCCACCCAGGGCCTGACGGGCGCGGGCCAGGTACTCGACGATCTGCCGCGCGGCGCCATCGTCCAGCCCGAGGGTGGCGCCGAGCCAAGCGATGGCTGGCTCCAGCCGCTGCCCTTCCGGCAATGCCTGACCTTCGCCGAGCAGCTCGTCGAGGGTGTCGCGCAGGCGCGCCACGCTGGCCGACAGCTCGTCGCTGCGCCCCGGCGCCTCACCCAGCCAGAACGGAATGTTCGGCGGCTGGCCCTGGGCGTCCTCGACCCGCACCCGTCCCGGCTCGATGCGGATGATCCGGTACGAGGTGTTGCCCAGTTGGAACACGTCGCCGGCCAGGCTCTCCACCGCGAAGTCCTCGTTGACCGTTCCCACCAGCAGGCCCTGCGGCTCCAGCAGCACGCTGTAGTCGCCGGTATCGGGAATGGTCCCGCCCGAGGTCAGCGCGGTCAGCCGCGCGCCACGGCGGCCACGGAGCAGGCCGTTGAGCGCATCGCGATGGAGATAGGCGCCGCGCACGCCGAGGCGTGAGTGGTAGCCCTCGGCGAGCATCCGCAGGACTTCGTCGAAGCGCTCGCGCTCCAGCCCGGCGTAGGGCTCGGCGCGGATCACCAGGCGATAGAGGTCGTCCTCGCGCCACTCCTGGCAGGCCACTTCGGCGACGATCTGCTGCGCCAGCACGTCCAGCGGCTGGCGTGGCAGCACCAGGCTGTCCAGCTCGCCACGGCGCACGCTGTCGAGCAGCGCCGCGCATTCCACCAGGTCGTCGCGGGAGGTCGGGAACAACCGGCCCTTGGGGGTGCCGCCGACGCTGTGCCCGGAACGCCCGACCCGTTGCAGGAAGGCGGCGATGGAGCGCGGCGACGACAACTGGCAGACCAGCTCGACGTCGCCGATATCGATGCCCAGCTCCAGCGAGGCGGTCGCCACCAGTACCTTCAATTGCCCGGCCTTGAGGCGCTGCTCGGCATCCAGGCGCAGCTCCTTGGCCAGGCTGCCGTGGTGGGCCGCCACCTGGCGGCTGCCGAGGCGTTCGGCGAGGAAGCGGGTGACCCGCTCGGCCATGCGCCGGGTGTTGACGAACACCAGGGTGGTGCGGTGCTCGCCGGCCAGGTGCGCCAGGCGGTCGTAGACCAGCTCCCAGGTGTCGTTGGACATCACCGCTTCCAGCGCCACCGGCGGTACCTCGATGCCCAGGTCGCGGGGGCGCGTATAGCCGATGTCGACGATCCGGCAGGCCGGATCGCGCGGATTGCCGCTGGCGCCGACGAGGAAGCGCGCGACCTTCTCGATCGGTTTCTGCGTGGCGGACAGCCCGATCCGCAGCAGCGGTCGCGGACACAGCGCCTGCAGGCGCTCCAGCGACAGCGCCAGGTGGCTGCCGCGCTTGCTGCCGGCCAGGGCATGGATCTCGTCGACGATCACGCTGCGCACCCCGGCGAGCATCTGCCGGCCCGACTCCGAGCCGAGCAGGATGTACAGCGATTCGGGCGTGGTGACCAGGATGTGCGGCGGGCGCTTGCGCATCGCTCCGCGTTCGACCTGCGGCGTATCGCCGGTGCGCACCGCGCTACGGATATCGACGTCGGGCAGGCCGAGACGCGCCAGTTCCTCGCGGATGCCGGCCAGCGGTTGCTCCAGGTTGATGCGGATGTCGTTGGACAGCGCTTTCAGCGGCGAGACATAGACTACCTGGGTGGCATCCGCCAGCTCGCCGCCGGCGGCCAGCCCCTCTACCACCAGGGCATCGATGGCGGCGAGGAAGGCGGTCAGGGTCTTGCCCGAACCGGTGGGCGCGGCGACCAGGGTCGAAAGCCCCTCGCGGATCGCCGGCCAGGCCTCGACCTGGGCCGGCGTGGGCGCGGCGAAGTGGCGTTCGAACCACTGGCGGACGGCGGGATGGAACTCCGCCAGGGGCCGCGGAGCCGGCTCGGCGCGGCGGGCGGAAGAGGATGAAATAGGCATCATGCTCCGCACTATGGTGGCGCCGCGGGCGACTCACAAGCCCCGCCGATCGCCCGTCGGGCGCAGTTTCAGAGCCCGGCGACGAAACGGTCGAAGCGCTCGGCGTGCAGCGCTTCGCTGCCGTTCTCCTCGAGCAGCCGGCGAGCCTCGGCGGCCTTCGGCGTCTCGCCGCCGATCAGGCCGAGCAGGCGCTCGCCGCGCGGCGTGAGGACGAAGTTCTCGCCATTGCCGCCCTGCTCTTCCGGACGCGGCTCGATGAAGCCGCCCTCCAGCAGGATCGCCTCGTAGTCGGCGGCCTTCTGCTTCAACGCATCCATGTCGCCGACCCGCTGCCCGGCCTGGGAGCGTTCCTCGGCCAGGCGTTCGGCATGGGCGCGCGGGGCGAAGTTCTCGTGGGCGGACTGCCGGACCTCCAGCAGCAACCGTTCGACCAGATCCCAATCGTGAGTCATGGCATACCTCCTGCGGCATAAGCGACGAGGGTCCTTCGCACCCTCTCTATGCGTGCGACCCGCAACCCGCCGCGAGGGTTCGAATCGGTCGCCGTCCGGCGTTGCGGCTGAACTTTGTCGGCTCGACCGGGCTCCACCGCTCAGGACCACCCCACAGGAGTACGCCATGAAACCGCTTTTCGCCCTCGCCAGCGCCTGCGCCCTGCTGGTCGCCACGCCGGTCTTCGCCTGTTCCGAAGCGGAGGCGGAAAAGATGGGCAAGGAAGTCGCCACCAAGGTCGCCTCGATCACCCAGAAGAACCCGCAACGGGCCAGGGAACTCAACGAGCAGTTGCGCCAGCGCCAGGAAGCCCGCTCGGAACAGAACCGGCCGAGCGATTGCGATGCCTACGCGCAGATGCTCAAGGAACTGGATCAGGAAAAAGGTGACGTACAGCGCAACACTTCGCAGTGATCCGCCGGTTCGGGGTGCGGCGGCCCGGGACGGCGGGGTCCGACGCCCGTGACGGGCGCGCCGCCCACCCCGCCTGAGTCACTGCGACAGGCGCGGGCCGAACAGCACGACGCTGGCACCGACCACGCACAAGGCCACGCCCAGCCAGTCGCTCCATAGCGGCCGCGAGCGCTCGACGAAAGCCAGCCAGAACAGCGACGCGGCGACGTAGATGCCGCCATAGGCGGCATAGGCGCGGCCGGCGTAGCTGGCCTCCACGCGGGTCAGCAGCAAGGCGAACAGGGTCAGGCTGAGCAGGCCGGGCAGCACCCACAGGGCGCTCTTGCCCAGCCGCAGCCAGAGATAGAAGGCGTAGCAGCCGGCGATCTCGCAGAACGCCGCGAGGACGAACCAGAGGTAGTTGATCACCGCCGCCCGCCCTCCCGCTCCCAGGCGCAGCGGACCTGCAGGTCGCTCTCCTGGGGGGTATGGAAGCCACGCTCGGACTCCCAGCGAAAGGTATGGCTGCCGTTCACTTCGGTCTCCAGGTGGACCACCGCGCTGGCCCAGTAGAGGCGCCTGAGCAACGCCTCGAACTGCTCGACCCACAGGCTCCACTCGTACTCGATGGCCTGGTAGCTGGCACCGAAGTGGATGATCTGGGTCTGGTAGAGCCCGGCCCCGGACTGCTCGCAGCGGCTGAACATCTCGCGTCCGAGGAACGGCCAGGCCTCGCCGCCCGGCAGGCTGTCCAGCACGCGGCGGTTGGCGGCACGACGCATGCGCCGCTCCATCGAATCGCCCGGCCAGTCGCGGATGCAGCCATAGACGATGGATTCAGACTCCACAGGGGTACTCCAGAACAGAACGGACTCGCAGAGGCAGCCTTCTAGCACAGGGCGCGAGGCCGGAAAAGCAAAAAGCCTCGCAAATGAGCGAGGCTTCTTGTGGGGTCCAACGTACTTCGGCAGGCAGGCCGGTGACTCAAGCTACTCGATCGCACCGCCTTGGGCAAGCACTATCTGCGCCGCACCGCAATGGTGCAAAGCCGCGCCCGTGCTGGCCTGCAGCCATTTCCACTCAGGCCTGGCGCTGACGCTTGGCCTGCATCTTGCCGGCCATCGCGGTCATCTCGTCATAGATCGCCTGGGGATTCTGCTGCTTGATCCTCCAGGCCATCCGCGCCTGCTCGTGGGGCAGGATCAGGAAACTGCCCTTGGCCACTTCGGCGTGGATGTAGTCGGCGATGTCGGCAGCGCTGATCGGCGAACTCTCCAGCAACTTGCCGACCTGGTGCTTCATCTCGGGGCTCGGGCCGCGGAAAGAGTCCAGCAGGTTGGTCTGGAAGAACGAAGGACAGACCACATGGACGCCGACCTCGACCAGCGCCAGCTCTACCAGCAGGCTTTCCGAAAGCGCCACCACCCCGGCCTTGGCCACGTTGTAGTTGCTCATCGCCGGGCCCTGCATCAACGCCGCCATCGAGGCGATGTTGACGATCTTGCCCTTGCTTCGCTCCAGCAGCGGCAGGAAGGCCTTGCAGCCCTTGACCACGCCCATCAGGTTGATCGCGATCTGCCAGTCCCAGTCCTCCAGGGACAGCTCGCCGAAGAAACCGCCGGAGGCGACCCCGGCGTTGTTGACGATGACGTCGATGCCGCCGAACTTCTCCTCGCAGCTCTGCGCCAGCGCGGTCAGTTGACTGTAGTCGCGTACGTCGCAACGCTGGGTGAAGCCATCGCCACCCGCCTCGCGCACCAGTTTCAGGCTTTCCGCCAGGCCGGCTTCGTTGACGTCGGCCAGCGCCAGGCGCCAGCCGTCACGCGCCCAGCGCAGGGCGATTTCGCGCCCCAGCCCGGAGCCGGCACCGGTGATCATCATGCGGTTTTGCATAGGGGTCCTGCCTTCCTGTTCGTGTGATGAAGGCCAGTGTAACCAAGGGTTTCAGCGGCCTCCGGCTAAATCAGGAAGCTGAATGCCTCGGGCAAACCCGGACATGCCGGGCCGCGCGAGGGGCTCAGGCGAGCAGCAGGACGCAGAGCTTGCCCAGGACCAGGGCGATGCCGCAGGAAACCAGCAGGTAGGAGGCGCCATCGAGACGCCGGCGGTACAACTGGGCGAAGGAACCCACGTGATGCTGCAGGACGAACATTCCCAGTGCCACCAGGATCGCCGGGATCAGGAAGACGAATTGCCAGAAGTGTTCGACCGCCAGCGTCGCTTCGCCGTCGTCCGCGAGCAGCAGGGCGCCCCCCAGCAACTGGCCCAGCAATAGCAGCCCCCCGACGCCAATACAGGCACGTCCCCAGCCGATCATCAGTCCCTCCCAGAGCGTTTCCGAGGGACCAGCATAGCCAGATGCCGCCATGCGATCTGTGCCCTGGGTCAAGCTGGGCGGCCCGCCCGGACATCCACCAGGCAATTTCATGACGCGGGTAACATCCTGCGGAAACGGGCCCCACCCGCCGGACGGGGCCCGAGCGCCTCAGAACACGTACTGCAGGCGCATCACCAGGCCATCGCCGCTATCGTCGCCGTTGGCATTGCTGATCTTGTCGGTCTTCGCCTTGACGTAGTTGGCGGAAACCTTCACCGCCTCGTTGGCGTACCAGTTGACGCCCAGGGTATGGGTCTTGCCCTTGGCGTCGCCGACCTCGCGGGTGGCGCTGTCGACGACGATGTTGTCATCCTCGACCTTGATCGAGTCGTAGCGGTAGAACAGCTCCCAGGCGCCGATTTCCTTGTTCTCCGGCTTGATGGTGTCGAACTTGGCGCCGTCCAGCTTGTAGAGGCGCGGCTCGCCGGTGAGGGTGTAGGCCAGTTGCGCGTAATAGCCGGAGGCCTTGAGATCCTCGCGGTCGCGCTCGGCCTTGACCGTGCGCCGCAGGTACTCGGCCTGGGCCGAGAAGGCACCCAGCGCCCAGGCGCCTTCCAGGCCCCAGACCGAGTCGTCCTTCCACAGCCCCTCGACTGCCGAACTGCCGCCGAACAGGCCACGGTTGCCATTGCTGCCGGCATCGTTGCCGCCATTGGTGGAGACGCCGCGCATGCCCATGCGCGGGCGGATCCGGGTATCCACCGCGCTGTCCTCCAGGTCGCGATAGGCGTATTGCAGGCCCAGGTGCACCACGTTGCCCGGCTCGTGCAGCGGCGCGAACACGCCGCGCAGGTTGTAGCGCTTGACGCTGTCGCCGTCGGTATCGTTGTTGTTCTCGCTGAACACGCTGCCCGAGAGGAAGGCCATGCCGCCCACCACCGAGCTGGCCTGGATACCGGTACCGACGTTGTCGTTGACCCAGTCGGCGATGTCGTAGGTGAGGTTGCGCTCCAGCGCGGTGACCCATTTGGAGCTGGTGGCCTTTTCCAGGCCGAAGTCGGTGTAGAAGCGGCCGAACTTCAGGTTGACCGGATTGAAGCCGGTATAGGTGACCGAGGCTTCGTCGAAGTAGCCGGCGCTGTCGTTGCCGACGTTGCGCGACAGGTCGTAGTTGATCTGGTACTTCCAGTCACGGTAGACGGTGCCGCCGAACTCCAGGTAGGCGCGGCGGAAGTAGGCGGCATCGGCGGTATTGCCGTTGTTCGTGTAGTAGCCGTCGAAGCGGCCGTAGTCGGCCTGTAGGCGGCCGCCGAGCTTGAAGCTGAATTCCTTGTCGGTGGTGGCGACTTCGAGGCCGCCCTTGGTCTTGATCACGATGTCGGCACCGTCGGTGGTCACGGTCCCGGCCAGGCTCTGCGCGGAAATCGCCAGGCCCAGCAAACTCCAGGCAACACTGCTCCCCACCCCTTTGCACGAGTGTCTGCGAATCATCAGGTAAGTCCCCTGTTCGGATTTCGAATGGTCTTGAGCAGCGCGGAAACGGCCGGTTCTGTCGCCGGCCGGCGCTGCTGGAGGGGGATCATCTGGATGGGTTGTGACAGCGAGACTGCAAAGCGCGAAAGCTTTTGTGACAGGCAGCCGGATAGCGCCTGGATGAGGCCGTCGGATAAGGGCGCAGGCCTAGAGGCATCAGGTCCGGGCGACAGATGTAACAGCTTGTTTCATATATTGCGGCAACCTTGCGAAGATTGCATGGCTGCAATGAAACTCAAGAGTTTCTGCCGATAACCGTCTGGCTTTCGGATATTCCTGCCAGCACCTGCGGGTGGACCTGTAACGAAAGAAAGACCCGGTTGCAGGCTGCCAACATCGCCACAACCGGGTAAGGAAGCGATTAAAAAGACCTCGCCGGAGCGAGGCCGAAAACAGGAGCAGATCGTTGTCGCTTCTTAGAACACGTACTGCAAACGGGTCACGAAGCCGTCGCCGTCATCGTCGCCATTGTTGTTGGTAATCTTGTCGGTCTTCGCCTTGACGTAGGCCGCGCTGATCTTCACCGCATCGTTGACGTACCAGTTCACGCCCAGGTTGTGGGCCTTGGCCTTGGTGTCGCCGACTTCGCGAGTGGCGGTATCGGCGACGACGTTGTCGTCTTCCACCTTGATGTTGTCGTAGCGGTAGAACACTTCCCAGGCGCCGATTTCCTTGTTTTCCGGCTTGACGGAGTCGAACTTGGCGCCCTCCAGCTTGTACTGGCGGGACTCGCCGGTCAGGGTGTAGGCCAGTTGCGCGTAGTAACCCTTGGCCTTGATGTCCTTGTAGGCGTTGTCATCGGCCTTCAGCTTGCGTGCCAGGTATTCGGCCTGGGCCGAGAACGGGCCCATCGCCCAGGCGCCTTCCAGGCCCCAGACGCTGTCGTCCTTGTAGGAACCGGCCGGCGAGTTGGAGACACCGCCGAAGGTCGCGCGGTTGCCGTTGTCACCGGCGTCGTTGCCGCCGCTGGTGGCGATGCCGCGCATGCCCAGGCGCGGACGGATGCGCGAGTCGAAGGCGGTGTCGTCGAGGTCGCGGTAGGCATAGTTCACGCCGACATGCAGAACATTGCCGGCTTCGTGCATCGGCGCGAACACGCCGCGGAAGTTGAACTGCTTGACGCTGTCGCCGTCGCTGTCGTCGGCGTCCTTGGCGGATACGCCGGCGGACAGGTAGGCCATGTCGGCGAGGGTCGAGTTGACCTGGGCGCCCATGCCGTCCTGGTGGGTGTTGATCCAGTCGGCCAGTTCGTAGGCGGCGTTACGCTCGGGAGCGGTCACCCACTTGGAGCTGGTGGCCTTTTCCAGGCCGAAGTCGGGGTCGAAGCGACCGAACTTCAGGTTGACCGGGTTGAAGCCGGTGTAAGTGACCGAAGCTTCGTCGAAATAGCCGTTGTCGGAGCTGCCGGTGTTGTGCGACAGGTCGAAGTTGATCTGGTATTTCCAGTCCTTGTACGCGGTGCCGCCGAGTTCGATGAAGGCGCGGCGGAAGTAGGCGGCGTCGGCGGTGTTGCCATTCTTGGTATAGAAACCGTCGAAACGGCTGTAGTCGGCCTGCAGGCGACCGCCCAGCTTGAAGCTGAATTCCTTGTCGGTGGTGGCGACTTCGAGGCCGCCCTTGGTCTTGATCACGATATCGGCGCCGTCGGTGGTCACGGTGCCGGCGAACGCCTGGGCAGATACGGCCAGAGCCAGAGCGCTGGCAACGAAGCCGAGCGAGTGCTTACGGATCATCGAAGATTTCCCCTTAATGGTGTGTGCATTGGCAACACGCGAGTGCCTGGCTACAGCGCGCCCCTTGTTCCGCGCTGGCCGTAAGGCGGCCCCTTTGTGTTGGGGGGAATCTTGGCGATGGCAGATTGCAGCCAAATTGCATGGAGATAAATGTTTCATTACAGAGGAACTTTTTATCTCCAATGCGAATAACGCGAAAAGCCCTCTACTACGGGCCTTTCGGGTTATTCGATATGGGTAGAAAGCTCAGCGCAATTTTCGCGCAATCCAGAAGTCAGCAGAAAGCCACTTGCCGGCGCCGCCGAAGAACAGCGCGAGCAACATCACCAGGTAGGTCGCGGCGAACTCGATGCCGTTGTTGAGGATGGCGAAGCTTCCACTCGACGTCAGCCAGTCGTAGTTGCCGTATTCGCGCAGGATTTCCCGGGCCCGCGCCAGCTTCTCGCCGGCCTCCAGCACCTGGGTGTTGGCGAACGGCGCGGACGGATCGGCGATCGCCTGCCAGCCGTTCGGCCAGTGCACGGCGAAGATCGCTACCAGCATGGTCACCATCAGCGGCAGGCTGATCCAGCGCACGGCCAGGCCGCACAACAGCAGCACGGCGCCACCGGCCTCGCTCAGCGCGGCGAGCCAGGCCAGCAGTTCGGGAAACGGCAGACCGAGTCCCCAGTCGGGATTGCCGAACCACTCGATGGTGGCCGGCATGTCCGCCAGCTTCTGGCTGCCGGCCATCCAGAACACCGGCGCCAGGTACAGGCGCAGCGCCAGCGGGGCGAGGAAATCCGCTCGACGGGTGACGTCGAGGGCATGCTGTAAACGCAAGAAGACAGTCTTCATCATCACTCCAGAGCGCCCTCGCCCATGAGGATGCCCTGGGCGTGCCAGTCCTCCAGCAAGGCGAAGGCATTTTCGAAATACTCCGCGTCGGCGCTCAGGCCGCAGCTTCCGGCCAACTCGCGCAACAACGGCAGCAGCGTCACCGACGCCTCCCCCTCCTCGCTCAGGCGCTGCGCGAGGCGATAGGCGAATGGCGACAGGTGCAGGAAGCGCACCCGCTCCGCCGGATCGCGCCAGACCAGCAGGCAGGTCGGCTCGGCCGGCGGCTCCACCGGCCGATGGCTCGGCCCCAGGCGATGGACCGGCCAGCGATAGGCCAGCGGCCAGGCCAGTGGCGACCACGACCAGGCCTGCGGCAGCGTCTCGACAGGCGCCTCGGCCAGCGACAGGGCCAGCTCGACCCACTCGTAGTGAGCCAGCTCCAGCAGAAAGGGCGGATCGCCCTCCTCCGCGCGGTAGCCGTCCTGCAGCCAGCCGATGAACTCCTCGCCCAATTGGCTGAAGTACGGTGTGCGGCAGCGATGCTCGCGCATGAAGGCACGCACCAGGCGATGCCAGCGCGGCTCGTCGAACAACCGGCGCAGGACCGGGAAACCGCTGCTGATGAAACCGTCCAGGTTGTTGAAGAACAGTTCCTCGTAGATCGCCATGCGCTCCGTCGCGATGCCGGGCGGCAAGGCCTGCTGCGGATCGCGGATACGTGCGGCGAAACGCCGTTGCAAGGTCGTGTGGTTCATGTGCCGTACCCCAGGCTGCGCAGTTGCGCTTCACCGCTGCGCCGCTGCAGCTCGCGGATGCGATCGGTTTCGGCATACAGCTCGCTCAGTGGCGGGAGGTTGAAATCGCGCTCCAGCAGCGTCGGGCGTTCGCCATGGCAGGCATAGGCATGTGCCAGCAGTTCCCAGACCGGATCGCAGACCGGCGCGCCATGGGTGTCAATCTTCAGGCTGGCGCCCTGTTCGTCGTGCCCGGCCATGTGCAGGTAGGCGATCCTCCGGCTGGGCATCGCGGCGATGTAGGCGTGTGCGTCGAAACCGAAGTTGCAGGCGTTGACGTAGACGTTGTTGACGTCCAGCAGCAATTGGCAATCGGCTTCCTCCAGTACCGCGCGGACGAAATCGACCTCTTCCAGCTCGCCCGGCAAGCGCGCATACGCCGAGACGTTCTCGACGATCAACGGCCGCTCGAGGACGTCCTGTACCACCCGGACCCGTTCGGCGACCCGGCGCACCGACTCGTCGCTGAACGGCAGCGGCATCAGGTCGTAGAGCTGGCCGTCGTCGGCGCAGGCAGACAGGTGCTCGCTGTAGGCACGGATGCCATGCTGCTCGATGAAACCCTTGATCGCGCGCAGCAACGACATGTCCAGCGGAGCGTAGCCGCCGAGGTTGAGAGACAGACCATGGCAGAGGAACGGCAGGCGCTCGGTCAGCTCGCGGAACTGGCGGCCGAGACGGCCGCCGATGCCGATCCAGTTCTCCGGGGCGACCTCGAGGAAGTCGACCCGGACCTCATCGCCGGCGCCGAGCGGCTCCAGCAGCGCGCGACGCAGGCCTAGCCCGGCGCCGCTGACGAATTCCCGTTGCATGGTCCGTCTCCTCAGGCCTTACGACTTCTTCTTGTCGGCGCCGCAGTTGCCTTCGCCGGCCTTCTTCTCGCCACCGCAGGAACCTTCCTTGGCCTTGCGATCCGCACCGCAGCTGCCTTCATGGCCGGCCTTGGAGGCTTCGCGCTTGCCCTTGTCGGCACCGCACTTGGCCTCGCCGCAGGAACCTTCCTTGGCCTTCTCGGCGGCAGCCACGCTGTAGCCGCTGCTCAGCTCCTGCACGGCGAAGGGATTCTGCGCGGCATGCGCGCCGACACTGGCTACGCCGAGCAGAGCAGCGCCGACGACGGAGGAAGCGAGGGAAATCTTTTTCATGGGTAACTCCTGAAGTTGGTAGCGGGCGCCGGTATGGCGTCCTCGCTCCAATGGACGGAGCACCCCCGGCGGCGTTACAGCGGAGTCGAAAAAAATTTCCCGTCCCTTCGCCTGGCGTCAGGGTTTGCCCCTGCTGGAGAAATATCGGGCGGCGATATCCGCCAGGTCCCAGGCGTTCTCCTCGACTTCGGATGCCCGCCCAGCGAAACGGATTGCCGCCCCTCCGTAGGGCGCATATCGCGCAGCGATATCCGCCAAGCCCAGCCACACTCCTCGACCTCGTCACGCGGAAGAGAGAGCCGCCCACGCCAGGCCGGGTTCGGTTCGCCCACGCCGGATAGCGGAAACGAAAAAGCCGCCGCCCACGAATCGCGGGCGGCGGCTTGGTGTCGAGGGTACCCCGGCTCAGCGCCGCGCGGCGTCCTTGCGCAACTCGGAGAGATGCGCGGCCAGGCGGTCGAGTTCCGGCCCCTGCCCTTCCGGCAGATGGCGCACGGTCGCCTGGGTCAGGCGCATCTGGCGGATGAAGCGCCGGCAATGCCCGCACATGAGCAGGTGGCTGCGCACCGCCAGTTGTCCGCGGAAGTCCAGTTGCCCATCGAGAAAGTCGCTGGACCGGGCGACCAGTTCCTTGCAACTCAGCATTGGCCGGTCTCCTCGAAATGCTCCAGGGTGGCGAAGACCTTCAGGCGGGCGCGATGCAGCAGCACCCGGACATTGGAAAGCGTGATATCCAGGAGATCACGGATTTCCTCCAGCTCCAAGCCCTGGCGTTCGCGCAGGGTCAGCACGCTGCGCTGCAGTTCGGACAGACCGTTGAGGGTCTTGTCCAGGCAATCGCGCAGTTCGCCCTCGGTGAGCAGGGCTTCCGGCGAATCCTCGTGCCAGGCGTGCGGCGGCTGGCTCCAGTGACCGTCGGCGGCAAAGCGCTGGTCATCCACCGTACCATGGGGCCCCGGCAGGTCGTCGAGGAAAACTTCCCGGCGAACCTGGCGCAAGCGGCTCTTGGCGGTATTGGCGGTGATGGTCAGCAGCCAGGTCTTCAGGCTCGAACGCCCCTGGAACCCGTCCAGCCCGCGAACCGCCGCAAGCCAGGCGTCCTGCACCACTTCCTCGGTATGCGATCTGCCGATGATCGCCCAGGCCACGGCCCGCATGGCGCCCTGGTAGGCGCCAACCAGCTCGCGAAAGGCTCGCTGCTCGCCGGCCAGCAGGCGCGGCAGCAGCTCGGCGTCGGTAGGCGCCGCCACGATCAGTGTTTACGCAGGATCACGCTACCGATCGAGTAACCGGCGCCGAACGAGCTGAGCACCCCGATGGCGCCGCTGGGCAGGTCATCCTGGTGCTTGTGCAGGGCGATCACCGAGCCGGCGGAACTGGTATTCGCGTAGCTGTCGAGGATCACCGGCGCCTCGTGCGCCTCGGCGTCGCGGCCGAGCAGCTTGCGGGTGATCAGCAGGTTCATGTTCAGGTTGGCCTGGTGCAGCCAGAAGCGCTTGACCTCGGCGACCTGGATTTCATTGGCCGCCAGGTGCTCGCCGATCAGCTCGGCGACCATCGGGCAGACATCCTTGAACACCTTGCGGCCTTCCTGGACGAACAGCTTGTCGCGCTTGCCAATACCGCTCTCGTCGGCGCGGTTGAGGAAGCCGAAGTTGTTGCGGATGTTGTTGGAGAACTGGGTCAGCAGCCTGGTGCTGACGATGTCGAACTGGTGCTTCGACACGGCCAGGTCGGCGCGCTCGACGATCACCGCGGTGCAGGCGTCGCCGAAGATGAAGTGGCTGTCGCGGTCGCGGAAGTTCAGGTGGCCGGTGCAGATCTCCGGGTTGACCATCAGGATCGCCCGCGCCTGGCCGGTCTGGATCGCGGTGGTGGCGGCCTGGATACCGAAGGTGGCCGAGGAGCAGGCCACGTTCATGTCGTAGCCGTAGCCCTGGATGCCCAGCGCGGCCTGCACCTCCACCGCGATCGCCGGGTAGGCGCGCTGCAGGTTGGAGCAGGCGACGATCACCCCGTCGATGTCGGCGGCGCTGCGGCCGGCACGCTGCAGCGCCTCCCTGGCGGCGGCCACGGCCATCTCGCAGAGGATCGACCACTCGTCGTTGCTGCGCTCGGGAAGGTACGGAACCATGCGCTGCGGGTCGAGGATGCCTTCCTTGTTCATCACGAAGCGGCTCTTGATGCCGGACGCCTTCTCGATGAACGCCGAGCTGGACTCGGCCAGCGCCTCCAGTTCGCCCTTGGCGATGGCCTCGGCGTGCTGGTCGTTGTACTGGCGCACGAAGGTATTGAAGCTCTCCACCAGCTCGTCGTTGGAGATGCTGTAGGGCGGAGTATAAAGACCGGTTCCGCTGATGACGGCTTTATGCACAGTTGTTCCTCTTCTCTCGCTGGGCCGCCGTCGAACGGGGCCGATTAGGCATAGCGGTGCCCGCCTGGGGCCGGCACCGGAAACGGGTTCGCTCGCGGCGATGCCGGGCGCTCTACGAAAAGACGTTGGCGGCGCGCTTTCGTACAGGGCCCGGGCAAGGTCGGCCATTGCGCAGTGTGCCACCGCCTCGCTTCGGCAAGCGCGCGCACCGCTCAGTGGTATCGAAGGCGACAAGGATATTCCAGAGTGCGCGCCGGGCACAGCCGATAGGCGCACGATCGGTTTATTTTCCCCGTTTTCGCCACCGATATCCGTATCGAACTGTAAAGACGACGCAACCAGGCCGGCTTCCGGTCACAGCAGGCTGGCACCTTCCCACCCCAACCATCGATTGAATTTGCCAACTCGCCCCATAGGCAATGCTCAACAGCCCACCTCGGCAAGGCCGCCTATCATTCGGCAAACCCGGTATTCACAAGGAAGCAGCCCCATGACCGATAGCCCTCGCCCAGAACTGGATATGGAAACCCAGGAGTTCGTCCACCAGCTGTTCGACCTGGCCCGCCAGGGCAACAGCCAGCGCCTCGAGCAACTGCTGCAACAGGGCCTGCCGCCGAACCTGCGCAACCACAAGGGCGATAGCCTGCTGATGCTGGCCAGCTACCATGGCCACGCCGACACGGTACGCCTGCTGCTGGCCTACAAGGCCGACCCGGACCTGCGCAACCTGGCCGGGCAGACACCGCTGGCCGGCGCTGCGTTCAAGGGCGACCTGGCGATGGTCGAACTGCTCCTCGCCGGCGGCGCCGACGTCGAGGGCGCCTCGGCCGACGGCAAGACCGCACTGATGATGGCGGCCATGTTCAACCAGGCCGAGGTCGCCGCCAGCCTGCTGGCCCACGGCGCCCGTCGTGACGCCCAGGACGCCGCCGGGCTGACGCCGCTGGCGGCGGCGCGGATGATGAATGCCGAGGCCACGGTCGCGCTGCTCAGCCGGCCCCACTGAGCCTCAATCCGCCAGCACCTCGGCCAGGCTGACGACCTGGCCGAAATGATGCTTCCACAGGCGCACACCCAGCTCCCCCGAGCGATCCAGCGAGGAGCCGAGCACCAGGTCGCCGACCAGGGTCGGTTGCAGGCCGGCGTCGAACAGGGCGAAGCCGGCGGCGAGCACGCAGGTGTCGGCCTGGATGCCGCAGACCAGCACCCGTTCCGCTCGCAGCGCACGCAGATGGTCGACGAGTTCCGCCGTCGGCAGGTAGCCATGCTTGACGAAGACCCGGTCGGCCGCCACCAGGCAGGCATCGTCGAGCGGGGGTCGCCAGCCGAGCTGGCGCTGGAACGGCGTACGCGACTCGTCATGGCGCTCGACGCTGGCCACCGAGGGCATCCGCCCGAGCAGTTGGCCGATGCCTTCCAGCAGCCAGTCCGGCGGGGCGAAACAGGGTTGCACGTCGACGATCAGCAGGGCCTGGCGCATCGGTAGTCGGCTCCGGAAGAACAGGCCAGGCATTCTAGCCCACTCCGCCCCGTCGCTCCGCGCTCCAGCGAAACTGGGCTAGCCTGAGGGAACCTTTCGACGGAGAGCCTTCATGCGCCCGATGTACGCCGTAGCGATCCTTTTCCTCCTGGCTGGCTGCTCCTCGGTTCCCGCCGAGAAGACCCGGGCGATCCCCGCCGAACGCCTGCTCGGCTACCAGCAACCGGTGAGCGGTGGCGGCCGGCTGGAAGTCCACCGCGACTATGGCTACCTGGGCGGCGGCTGCTACGTGGCGTTCCTTATCGACCGCCAGGTCGCCGCGCGCATCGGCGTCGGCGAGGAAGCCAGCTTCCAGGTGCCGGCGGGCGAGCATGTGGTCGGTATCGGCATCGATACCCAGGACGACACTCTCTGCGGCAAGGGCCTGCTGAACCGCGAGCTGAGAACCCGGATCGCCGCGGACGGCAACGCGCGCTTCCGCATCGTCAGCGAGGCCAGCAGCGGGTTCGACATCCGCGCCGAATGATCCGGGGCGACAGGTCGGCCGCGTTCGCCGGTCGAGGTTCAAAGCGATTCCATCAGGTCCTTGCCGCGCTGCAGCCAGCCCGGCGCCGAGCCGGGGCTCGGCGGTTGCGCCTGCTCCGTACCCATGTCCTGCAAGGCCTGCTTCGCCTCGGCGAGCCAGGCCGGCGTCGCCGCCGCGGGCGCCTGGGTGAGTTCGGCCTTGGCCACCAGCCCGGCCAGGCTGCCCAGGTCGCGCGCCTTGAGCGCCTCCACGGTCTGCTGAGCCAGCAGCACCTGCTGCAATGCGGGCGATTGCACCGCCGCGACCGCCAGCGGCGGCGGTGGCGGCAACTGGCCGATCTGCTCGACCTTGTCGCCAGGCTCGCGGGTGAAGGCCCGCAGGTTGTCCAGCGCCGCCCCGCCGACCATCGGCAAGGCGATCCCGGTCAGCGGGTCGAAGGCGCTGATCTCCGGCAGGCCGACCTTGCCGCTCAGCAGCGGACGCGCCAGCGATGGCAGGAACAGCCCGAGCAGCATCCGCGGATCGCGACGCTTGACGCTGAGGCCGACGCTGGCCAGCATCACCCCGACGCCTACCACCCGCCCGGCGGTGGCCAGTACCGAGAGCCGCTTGTTCGACTCGTTGTCGAAATGCACCAGGCGATAGCGGAAGTAGTCGGTGAAAGGTTCTCGCGGGCCTATCGCCGAAGTGTTCATGAACCAGGCGCGGGAGTCGTGCACCTGTTCGTCGAACAGCGCCACCAGTTTTTCCTGGCCCGGCGCCACCCGGTCGGGAGCGCTGAACAACTGGTGGTAGCGCGCGCTGCCGTCGCGGTGGATCTGGCTGTATTCCTCGGCTTCGTCTTCCTCGTTGATCAGGAATACGGTGCCGCCGAGCAGCAGGTCGATCACTCCCCCCACCGTCATGCCGTCGTCGAGCACGCCCCAGTCGCCCTTGTAGTCATGGGCGAATTCGGCGGCGGCGCCGAGCAGTTGGCGCTGGTCCAGCGGCGGGTCGAACTGCTTCTCCACCCGCAGGTCGCGCAGTTGGTCCTCGCCGCCGATCAGCGCCACGTTGCGATCCCACTCCGCCTGTTCGGCGGCGCTCATCGGCGGGAGCGGCTCGCCCTGCTGGGCGGCCGCGTACTCCCGGCTACGCCGCTTGTGCAGGGCCTCCCAGGCCTTCTGCTGGGCTTCCGGCATGTCCGGCGGGACATTGGCGAAGAACGCCTTGTTGCGCAGCCCGCCGGCATAGCGGTCGATGCGCCAGGCGGTGATCAACGCGGTCTCGCGACGGATCACCTCTTCCAGGGGGCCGGCCTTGGCCTGGGCCTGCCAGGCGTTGAAACGGGTGGCGAGTTCTTCGGAGACGCTGAACTCCGCTTCAATCTTGGGCACCATTACCCGCCAATCTTCATGAAAGTCTGGATGGACGGCAGGTGCTGGAACTTGCAAAGGAGCACCTGCCTCGAAAGCCTCCGCATACATATGCTGCAACGCTATCTGGGATAGCAGAAATTCCGAACCTCCCACAGCTTTCCCCTGGTTGCCGACGCCATAACCGCCACCAACATCCGAGTGAACACCAGGATAAGCATATTCCACCGTCCACTTCCGGTAGCAGGAGGGCCCCGTCCGACGTCCGTTGGCATCCATGTCACGACGGCGGATCGAATCGAGTGGAAAACTGGCACGCTGCTCATGACAGGAAACCAGATGCACGCAACGTTTCAGAAAAGAACAGTCTTCCGGCAGGATGGTCGGCAGGCACTGGGAGAGGGCCTCATCGGGCAGGCGCATGGTGTCATCGGCCCAATCCATATGCCCGACAGCGAACGGCGCACTATCCGCCAGCCCAACTGCCGCCACGGTATCGAAAAGGCCGAGGAACTCGATCGAGATCGGCAGACCGGCAAAGCGATATTCCACCCGACCATCGGCATCGCTGACCCGGGTTAGCTCCTGCAGCCAGTTGGCAAAGGCTCGTGCTTCTGCCGCCCCACGGGAGAATCCGTAGACATACAAGCGCATGGCCAGGATATGCGGTTTCTGTCCAGAGTTCTGACGCTGTCGAAGCTTTTCTTCCAGTTCCTTGAGTTTTGGCTCCAAGGCAGCTCGGCGTTTTTTCTCGCCGTTTTCCAATAAACCACCAGTGAGCGTACTGACGGTCCAGTTAGTGGACATTTCTTCTACTAGGCCCTGAACCTCATTTAGTTTAAGCCTACTTTTTAATAAAGTATAGAAAAGAGCATCAACTAACTGAACCAGCCCCCAGTTTATTCGATTTTCGCCTCCCTCAGCACCAATTAACCCCATGCTTGAAGGCGTAAATTCTTTAATATCCGGAAACACCGTACCCACACCTGGGCAATAGTACTTAAAAATCCCCCTACTGTTTATATCATCGCCGCTCCCAATACTTGCATGAATTAGCCTAGCGACATTACTGCAAGATGGAGAAACCGATGAATCATCAGCCTTATCGTTATTATTAGTCCCATCAAAACCAAGTGTAATATGGATAGCTTTACAGCAAGGCGCACCACCGACTACGTCACCTTCAGAAAGCCTTTTTTGCTCTTGCACCCTTGAAAAAACCCGTTCATCGCTCTGCTGCTTTAATATATTTTCTGATAATTTTTTAGAATCATAAATCAGGCGGCCTGCCACAGGATGGGTGGGTGCTATATGAAATCCAAAATTAGGCATCTTCCCACCTGCCTTCAGTTAGCCGGACATATCGTTGACTTTCTCATCTCGAAATAGGCCTTATCAGGATATTTTGGATGATTTGGCCCATAACAAGTCGTAGAAACAGCCACCTCGTCACACGGCAAGAAGTGCACCTGCAGCAAGCACACCTTTTCATCATACCTAGGCACATTCACAGTCGCCTTGTGACGGGTGTAACTTGAGGCATGCCTCAAATAATCACTCTCATCCAACCGCCCATATTTATCTCGTTTTATAACGGCACGGGGATTGGGATCCTTCTCCCATTCCACAATAACTTTCAAATTTGGATTCCATCTCTTTGGAATTACCCCACAACAAACTTGACTACCATCTCCCTGATAAGGACCTAAGTTCGGTCCGCCAGCACCATTCACCGTAAATTCGTTAATCGCCGCCGGAGTATGGTTGTAACCCATGATAGGTGCAGACAGCACTTCAGGCCCAGCTTGGCATGCCACCAGCCCAAAGAAGGTGCTGAGAAAAGCCACCAGCCCAATGGACTTTTTATTTCCCACACAGATCAAGTTCATCAACTTCTGCATGACATACCCCTCATATCAAAGTAACCTTTATTCGGATATTCAGGATGAAACGGCGTATAACAGGCAACTGAAGTAGCAACCTTATCACATGGAAGAAAGTGTATTTTTAGCGAACAAATCCCCTTACTATCACAAGAAGGTATATCGACAGTTTCCTTATGACGAACATACAAGAGTCCATGCCCTCTCATACGTTTTCTCCAGCCATCTGAAAATATCTTTCCGGCCAGTCTTTATAAGCCCCTGACTCAGGATCTACCTCCCACTCTACGGTTGCCTTCAAGCCCGGCTTCCAAACTCTAGGAACGACACCACAACATACCTGCCCTGCTCCCCCCTGAAATGGACCAAGGTTTAATCCGCCAGCACCATTTACACTGAATCTGTTAATAGCCGCCGAAGTATGGTTGTATCCTCCGATAGGAGTAGACACCATATCAGGGCCTGCCTGGCACGCTTGTAAAAACAAAAAACCTATCAGTAAAGCAATCAGCCAAACAGGTGTCCTTAACCCCTTTGCATTCAAGAGCTTTTGCATGAAGGCTCTCTCTTCTGAAAATACTTTCTATCTGGATACTCTGGATGCCCCTGGCTGTAATAGGTTGTTGAGACCGCGACCTGGTCGCACGGGAGGAAATGCACCTGCAACAGGCATATTTTTTCACTACATCTAGGTATATCCACGATCATCTTGTGTCGGGTGTAGCTTGAGGCATGTCTCAAGTAATCATCTTTATCCAGCCGTCCATATTTATCTCGCCTTATAGCGGCGTGCGGTTTGGGATCTTTCTCCCATTCCACGACAGCTTTCAAATTTGGATTCCACTTCTTTGGAATCACTCCGCAACAAACCTGGCTACCATCCCCCTGATAAGGGTCTAAACGCGGTCCACCCGCCCCATTCACCGAAAACCAATTGATCGCCGCGGACGTATGGTTGGAACCCATCACCGGCGCCGCCAGCATGTCTGGCCCGCTCTGGCAGCCTGCGGCCAGCAGGGGCCCCGGAAGCAGGGCGGGAAGGCCGATGCCACGCGCGTTCATGCGCGACTCGTTCCCGCCGGGGAAAAGCCGGGGCCGGGGGTCTGTTCGCGCAGCCACTGGGCGACGAAGGCATCGCGCTGGTCGAAGTCCTGCAAGCCCTGGCGGTCGGCGGCCAGGTGCGCCTGGACCAGATGCTGGAGCAGGCTTTCCTGGCCGCCCAGGCCATGCTCGCGGGGCAGCACGAAGTATTCGCGGCGGTAGGCTTCGGCCTCGCTCCAGGCGCGCAAGGCGGCGACTTGATGCGCTTCCAGGCGGAGGGCCGCTTGCAGCGGCGGCGTCTCGTGGGCCTGGTAATGACCGGCCAGCGCCCTCGGCCGGCCGTCGCGGTCCAGCCAGTGCCAGCTGGAAACCGGGGCATGCAGGTAACGGCTCTGCCGGGGGTCGAGCATGTCGCTGACGGCCATGAACAGGCCCGGATCGTAGAAACGCAGCACGCCGCTGGAACGGCCCTGGTTCCACTCGGCCTGGGTGCAGCTGCGCAGGTGCTCGCCCAGGCGCGGCAACGGCCAGGGGCTGAACAGGAGCATCAGGTGGCGGCGGCAGTCGATGCGTTCGAGCAGTTCGTCCAGCCAGCCCGCGTGGCCGTCTTCCAGGCGCAGCAGCAGTGGGCCCTCGTCGGCCAGGGCGGCCTCCGGGGTTTGCTCCAGCAATTTGAACAGCGCCGGAGGATCGCTTTGCCGCGCATGCTCGGTAAGCAAGGGATAGTCGTCCAGCCCGGTAGCGTCGACCAGCACATCGATGTGGGTCTGCAAGCCGCGATCGCGGGAGCGCTGCCACAGCTCGCTGGCCCAATGGCGGGGGTTCGGCGTCATCGCGGTTCCTCAGCGCTCGGCGAGCGCCTGGCCTCTTTTCTTCGCCTGTAGCAGGCACTCTTCGCAAACCGGTTGCCGCGGCGGCAGGTTGGCCGCGACCGCCTCGGGTGGCGCGCCGGGGCTGTCCTGGTCGGCCATGCCCGGCACCCGCGGCATCTTGATCGCGATCCCCGAGCCGCTTCCC
>NZ_KV828499.1:0-223 GCF_001836405.1 Pseudomonas sp. HMSC057H01
GCCTCCACCAGTTGCTCGAACGGCAGGTCCTGGTGCGCCTGGGCCTCCAGCGCGCGTTGGCGGGCCTGTGCCAGCAGCTCGTCGAAGCCCATCCGACCGTCCAGGTCGGCCTTGAGCACCTGGGTGTTGACGAAGAAGCCGATCAGCCGCTCGGTCTCCACGCGGTTGCGATTGGCGATCGGCACACCGACACGGATATCCGCCTGCCCGCTGTAGCGATACA
>NZ_KV828500.1:0-67728 GCF_001836405.1 Pseudomonas sp. HMSC057H01
CGCCCCAATCGCCGAGCATCCATTTCGAGTTCGGCGAGAACGCCTCGGCGGCGTGCGCCGCGTTGCACAGCAGGGAGGCGGACAGCAGGCTGCCCGCCACGGGGCGCAGGGCCGGACGGAGAAGATGGGATTTCACGCGAACGCTTCCTCGTTGCGAATGGTCGACTGGCCGCATGCAGCGACCGCTCTACTCCCTCGATACCCTTGCCAGGAACAAGGGTATATGAAGAGGGCTCATGATCTGAGCCAAGCAGAACAATGGTTAATTTGCGAATGATAAGGACTTTGCGGGCAAAGCTGAAACGTTTCAGGCTGGAAAACACTGTTACATAAACGACAACGAAGCCAAGCCCTGGCGCTCTCGCTCCGGACGACCGAGGCGCAGAGCGGCTACGGTGAAGATCGCGGAGCGCGGAAACAACCTGATACCCATGAGCGCGCTTCACGTTGTTTCCGATAGCGAAACAATCCTCCGCTCAGAGTTCGTCGCGCAGATAGGACCAGGGGTAGATACCGCGCTCGTGACCATCGTCGAACAGCAACTGCACGCCGTAGCCCTGCAGGCGGATATCGCGCAGGCGCACGCCCTGCTCCGCCGCGTCGATCCGTCCGCGCAGGCGCTGCGCCCGGCATTGCGCACAGGGACAGGCGGCGCGCAAGCGGGCATGGTCGATCCGGCTGACCGCACCGTCCGCCCATTCGAGCATCAGCCAGCCGTCCCTGGCGGCATTGCGCAGGCGCAGCGGCGGCTGGGTCATGCCGGCACCCGCAGTTGCCCCAGGGCGATGCGCACCGCCTTGCGCACCTCGGGATCGCCGTCGCCTTCGGCGACCCGCAAGGCCTGGGCCGAGGCCGGGTCCGCCAGTTCGCCGAGGGCCAGGGCGGCCTCCTTGCGCAGGTTGCCGATGGGATGGCCGAGCAATGCTTCCAGCGCCTCCCGCGCCGGGCGGTGGCGCAAGCGCCCGAGCGACCGCGCGGCGCGCAGGCGGACCTGCCAGTAGTCGTCCGCCAGGGCCTTCAGCAGCGGCTCGCCGGCCTCCTCCCGGCCCAGCTTGCCAAGGGTCGTCGCCGCCTCTTCGCGAACCTGCCATTGAGCGTCCGCCAGCGCCGCGCAGAGCGCCGGCAGCACCGTCACCTCGCGGCTCAGGCCGAGGGCGCCGGTGGCCGCCCGGCGTACCTCCGGGTCGACATCGGCGCTAGCCAGCCTGGCCAGTTCGGCCAGGGCCGGCTGGTGGCGGAGCCAGCCGAGCACCGCCACCGCCTCGCGGCGCACCGCCGCCTGCGGGTCACCGAGGGCGGCCAGGGCCGGTGCGGCGCTTTCCTCCAGGCGCAGTTCGCGCAACGCACGCAATACGCTGGCACGGACGAAGGCATCGGCATGCTCGAGCCACGGCAGCAGGCGCCGCCCGGCGGCCGGTTCCTTGAGTTCGCCAAGGCTCTGCGCGGCGGCCTCGGCCACCGCCGGCAGCGGATCGGCCAGGGCCGCGCAAAGCGCATCGACCACTGCGTCTTCCTCCCAGGCCTCCAGCAGGCGCGCGGCCTCGCCGCGCACGCCGGGGTCGGGATCGCCGCGCAGGGCCGCAACCAGCAACGGCAGCGCCTCCGGCAGCTCCAGGTCGGCCAGTTCGATCAGCGCCAGGCGACGCACGCCGGGATCGGCGTCCTCCAGGCGCGGCGACAGTTCGAGGATTTCGGGCAGGGTGGCGTTTTCACAGGTCATATGGCGATCCGCAGTCGGTCCGAGGTAATGCCCGGCGGCAGGCCGAGCGGGGTCAGGCGCGGCCACTGGCGGCCGTCGTCGTGGTCGAGCAGTTCCAGGCAGTGGCGCTTCAGGCGCACGAAGTCGGCACTGGTCACCAGCCGGGCGTCGCGAGGGCGCGGGAAATCCAGCGCCAGGCTGGCCAGGATTGCACGCAGTCGCATGGGGTTTCCCCTCGAATCAGGGTCATGGGAATCGTCTCCGCCACCCGGACGGTGGTGGGAAACGAGGGGTGTTTCAGGGTGGCGTCCGGGAGTGGCCGGATGGCAGGTTGTGCCTCGCTTGCCGGAAGCGGGCGTCAGCGCAGCAGGTAGGGAATCTCCACCTTCACCGCGCCGGTCGGGCAGTCCTTTTCGCAAGGCATGCAGTACCAGCACTCGTCGTAGGCCATGTAGGCCTTGCGGGTCGTCGGATCGATGGCCAGCAGGTCCATCGGGCAGACCTCGACGCAGACGGTGCAGCCCTTGTCGGCGATGCAACGGTCTTCGTCGATGGTCACCGGGGCGCTGCTGCGGAAGAAGATGTCCTGGGGTCGGTAGGCCATGGCACGCGGTCCTCGTGGTTCGATCTGGCCCGCTTTCGTGGCGGCGGGCTCGGTGTCTAGCGGTACTACGCCGGGGCGCGGGGCCCTAGGCGGCGTCGTTCCTCAGCCGCAGGCGCTGGTAGGCCTGCTGTTCGCCCTCGTCGATGGCGAACAGGTAGGGTTCGACCGGTTTCCTGAAGCTGGCCATGCGCCCCTGTTCGTCCTTCTTCAGGTGCGCGTGGCAGAACCAGGCCTCGTCGTCGCGCCGCGGATAGTCCACCCGATGGTGGTACAGGCCCCAGCGGCTCTCGGTGCGGAACAGCGAGGCGCGCGCGGCCATCTCCGCGCAGTCGCGGATCGCGCTGACCTCCAGGGCGCGCATCAGCTCGTGGGGGTTGTCCGCCTTGATCCGCTCCAGGTCCTCGGCGATGGCCTGGATGCGTTGCAGGCCCAATTCCATCTTGCGGGTCACCTTGGGCGGTTGCAGGTAGTCGTTGACCAGCCGGCGCAGCTTGTACTCCACCTGCGCCGCCGGCAGGCCGTGCTCGCGCAGCAGCGGCGCCTCGATCCGCGCACGCTCGCGCTCGACCTGGGCGCGGTCGACCGCGCTGAAGGCGCGCCCGGCGACGTATTCGGCGGCGTTGCGCCCGGCGAACCAGCCATAGGTGAAGGCGCCGAGCATGTAGTTGTGCGGCACCGCGGCCATGTCGCCGGCGGCGTAGAGGCCCTTCACGCTGGTCTCGGCCTTCTCGTTGACCCACACGCCGGAGGCCGAGTGGCCGGAGCAGAAGCCGATCTCGGAAATGTGCATCTCGACCATCTGCTGGCGGTAGTCGGTGCCGCGCCCGGCGTGGAACTGCCCGCGACTGGGGCGTTCGTTGCCATGGAGGATGTCCTCGATGGTCTGGATGGTTTCCTCCGCCAGGTGGTCGAGCTTGAGGAACACCGGGCCGTTGCCGCCTTCGAGTTCCTGGTGGAACTCCCACATCATCTGCCCGCTCCAGTAGTCGCATTCGATGAAGCGTTCACCCCTGGCGTTGGCGGTATAGCCGCCCAGCGGGCCGGTGACGTAGGCACAGGCCGGGCCGTTGTAGTCCTTGATCAGCGGGTTGATCTGGAAGCATTCCAGGTTGGCCAGCTCGGCGCCGGCATGATAGGCCATGGCGTAGCCGTCGCCGGCGTTGGTCGGGTTCTCGTAGGTACCCATCAGGTAGCCCGAGGACGGCAGGCCCAGGCGGCCCGCCGCGCCGCAGCAAAGGATCACCGCCTTGGCGCGGATCACATGGAAGTCGCCGCTGCGGCAGTCGAAACCGAGTACGCCGTTCACCGCGCCCTCGGCATCGGTGAGCAGGCGGGTGCAGACCAGGCGGTTGGCGATGGGGATCCGCGCACGCTTGAGCTGGCGGTAGAGCACCTTCTTGATGTCGTGCCCTTCCGGCATCGGCAGCACGTAGGCGCCCATGTGGTGGACCTTCTTCACCGCATAGTCGCCGGTCTCGTCCTTTTCGAACCTGACGCCCCAGCGATCCAGTTGCCGCAGGGTCTCGAAGCTGTGGCTGGCATAGGCGTAGACCGCCGCCTGGTTGACGATGCCGTCGTTGGCCACGGTGATTTCCCGGGTGTACTGCTCGGCCGTGGCGTGGCCGGGGACGATGGCGTTGTTCAGCCCGTCCATGCCCATGCTGATGGCGCCGCTGCGCTTGACGTTGGCCTTGTCCACCAGCAGCACGCGCAGTTCGCGGTCGTGTTCCTTGGCCTTGATCGCCGCCATCGGCCCGGCGGTGCCGCCGCCAATCACCACGATGTCGTATTCCTGCTCCAGGGTGTTCATGCCCGCTCTCCCTTCTGCCGATCGATGCGCAGGCGATACTGGAAAGCGTCGCCGCGGTAGTAGAGGTATTCGAAGTCCAGCGGCGCGCCGTCGGCGGCATGGGTCAGGCGCTCGATGCGCATGATCGGCGCGCCCTCCTCGACCGCCAGGGCGCGGGTCAGGTCGGCATCGGCGAGCACCGCGTCGATGGCCAGGTCGGCATGGCCGAGGGGAATGCCGCAATCGTTCTCGAGGATCAGGAAGATGTCGCGGGTCACCAGGTCGGCCTTCTCCAGGCGCTCGCCGAGCGCCTGCGGCAGGTAGGTGACTTCCAGCGAAACCGGCTCGCGGTTGACCAGGCGCACCCGCTTGATCTCGCACACAGGGCTGCCCTCTTCCACCCGCAGGCGCTCGGCCACCTGCGCGCCGGCCGGCACGTAGCGCAGGCCGTGCAGGCGGTTGATGACCTCGTAGCCCATCTGCGTCATGGACTCGCCCAGGCCTTGCAGGGTGCTGACGTTCTGGAACGCCTTCGGCCGAGCGACGAAGGTGCCCTTGCCGTGGATCTTGAAGATCAGCCCTTCCTTCTGCAGGTCGCCGAGCGCCTGGCGCACGGTGATGCGGCTGACGTCGAAGGCCTTGCCCAGCTCGTTCTCCGAAGGCATGCGGCTGAGCGGCGGGTAGACGCCGTCGAGGATGCGCCCGCGCAGCAGCTCCTTGAGCTGGCTGTACAGCGGCACGGGAGAAAGCGGGAGCAGTTTGCCCATGGTCGGATTCGCTCGTCGGAGTGGCTCGGACACTTGTTATAACAAGTTATGCTGTGATGGTAAACGCCATGAACGATCAAGCGGAAATACCGAAAACGCATATGGATAGGCCACCGCCCCGTGCGTGGTTCTCGCCGGCCAAAGGGCCGGCCCGCGGCGCGGACCGGCCCGCCCCCTCAGCGCAGCGGCCGCCAGAGGGTGAAGGCTACCGGCGGCGTCCAGCCGCTGTTGGAGGTGTGCGCCTGCAGGCAGAGATAGCGCAGCCCCTCATAGGTCACCCCATCGTCGACCCGGTAGGCCTGGTTCTCCCGCCACTGCGGGAATTGCGGATCCACCGCCCCGCCGCTGGTGCTGACCTCCAGGCCTTCGCTGGGCAGCGACTGGTTGCCCTGGGTATCGGTGGCGGTGACGAAATAGCTGTAGCGGGTGTCCGCCGTCAGGCCGCTGTCGGTGGAACCCAGCGCGGCGCTCTGGCCAACCATGGCGCCGTCGCGATAGAGGCTGTAGTAATCGATCGGACGCTGCCCGCTGGAGGCGTTCCAGGCCAGCACCAGGCTGGTCTCGCCGCGCTCCAGCAGACGCAGGCCCTGCGGCGGCGCCGGGCGCTGGTCGCCGCCCTCGTCGTCATGGATCAGGCTGGCGTAGCGCTTGCGGAACTCCCAGTTGTAGCGCTCGCCGCGCTTGTTCAGGCCATCGTCCCAGTTCACCGACCAGGTCATCAGGCCCTTGATCGCATGACCGGCGGCCTCCAGGCGGCGAAACGCATTGCTCACCGCGGCGGGATCGATCACGTAGCCGGTGGCCGCCGCATCGACGTTGCTCGGCAGGCCGATGGCCAGGCGCTGCGCCGGGATCCGCACGAAGTCGCGGCTGCCGGTGGCCAGGCTCTCGGTGAGGTAGTAGAGGAAGTCTTCTTTCATCGCGTCGTTGTTCTGCGCGATCCAGGCGCCCTTGCCGCCGTTCGCCTCCTGGACCCACAGGCCGTCGCCGCCCTGGTTGTAGTACTGCGGCGCGATGAAGTCGTAGACGCCTTCCAGGGCCTGCAGATAAGGCACGTACTTGCCGTTCTTGTGCAGATAGGGGAACTCCGGGGCCATGCTGACGATGAAGTGCTTGCCCTGCCCGGCGTAGTGCTCGCGCACCAGCTTGAGGGCCGCCGGCAGCACCCGCTGGTTGTCGGCCAGGTCGATGGCGCTCTGCTCGAGGTCGATGTCCAGGCCGTCGAAACCGTAGGTTTCCACCAGGCGGACGATCTCGGCGGCCAGCGCCTGCTCCTGCCCGGCGTGCAGCTCGATGTGCGCGTCGGCGCCCCCCAGCGAGATCAGCACCGCGCGGCCCTGGGCGTTGAGCACGCCGACCTGCCGGCGAAACTCCGCGTCGGACAGGTTGTATGGCTGGAAGGTCGGGATGCCGCGCCCTTTCATGAAGGCCACGGCGACCACGTTGTACTCGCTCGGCACGTCTTCCAGCGCAATGTTGGCGAACGAGCCCTGCTGGTAGCCGTCGGCGGCGCCGGCCGGCCAGTTGTGCCAGAAGCCCATGAGAATCTTCTTGCCGGCGATGCTCGGCATGGCCGCCGCGGCATCTTCGCGGGCCTGGTGCAACTGGGAAAAGTCGATCCTGATCATTTACCGCTCCTCGGATGAAGGTAGGAAACGCATCCGGAGGGGCTGTCCGACGAACCGCGCCGTGGCCGCCGCGAACGCCTCGAGACACAGGCGCGAACGTCTACCGCAGGGCATTCCGGCGTTTGTCGCGATCAGGGCGGGGGCATGGTTGCAGAGACGGCGGAAGGCTTCACCTACCACAATTGGCAGAGTCGCGGCGGCGATGCTCCGCGCCGGGTTCAACCGGCTTCGCTGAGTTCGGCGACCACCACTCCGGGAAGGTCTTTCAGCAGTGCCGGGGACAGCAGCAGCTTGGTCTCGCGGACCCCGGCGCCCATCACCACCAACGGCCGTTCGAAGACCGCCGCGTCGACCAGCAGCGGCATGCCTTCGGGCAAGCCGAACGCGGTGATGCCGCCGAACTGCATGCCGGTCAGCTCGGTGGCGACCTCGCGGGCGGCGAAGGACAGCCGGCGGGCCCCGAGCAGCGCCTTGACCGCGCCGTTCACGTCGAGCCGCCGCGAGCCCAGGTTGACCACCGCGGCATAGCCTTCGGCGCCGTCGCGCTTGTAACGCAGGACCAGGGTATTGGCGCAGTCCTCCAGGCCAAAGCCGTAGCGTGCGCTGAACGCCGCGGTGTCGGAATGCTCGTCGGCGACGCGGAACACCACCAGCTCGGCGGAAGGCAGGCCGCGCGCGACCTGCTCCGGCAGGTGGCGGTGGTAGTCGGCCGGGGCGACGGCGTCGAGCCGGTGGCGTTGGGTGTATTCGCGCAGAACCATGGGCAACCTCGAATGAAGACGGACGGCACCGGCCCCTGCCGCCAGGCGGGCGGCAGGGGCCCGCGGTTCAGGTTGCCAGGTTCGCCGGCACGCCGCCAGGCACATCGGGCGCCAGGCGCTGCCGCAGGATCGCGCAGACCTCCTCCGCCGCCGTCACCACCAGGCCGTGGCCGCCGGCCAGAGTCTCCAGCTCGTAGCGGCTGGCGTGCCGCCGCCAGCCGTCGATGGCCGCCCTGGAGACGCCCGGGTCCTGTTCGCCAAGGATCGCGGTGATCGGTATCGCCAACGGCTCGCGCGGCCGGTAGCGATAGTCGGCGGCCAGGCGCGAATCGGCGCGCAGGGTGGCCAGGCTGATCTCGCGCAGCTCCGGGTCGTCGAGCACTTCCAGCGGCAGCACGTCGTACTCGCGCAGGGTTCGCAGCAACTCGGCGTCGCCCATCGCATGGAAGCGCGGGTATTCCAGGTCCGGCCCCGGAGCGCGGCTGCTGATCACGAACAACTGCCTGGCGCGCAGGCCGTGCAGGCTTTCCAGGCGTGCCGCCAGTTCGTAGGCGAGCATGCCACCGAGGCTGGCGCCGACCAGGGCGAACGGACGGTCGAGCAATGGCAGGAGCGCGTCGTCGATGGCACAGAGCATGGCCTCTACATCGGTGACGAACGGCTCGTCCTGGCGTTCCTGGCGCCCCGGATACTGGATCGCCAGCAGCTCCACGTCCGCCGGCAGGCGCGCGTCCCAACCGCGGAAAGTGCCGGCGTTGCCGCCCGCGGGCGGCAGCGCGATCAGGCGCAGGCGCGGCTGCGCGCTCCCGCTGCGCTGCAACCACAGGGCCCGGGCGCGCTCGGTGGCGGGCGGCAACGGCGGCGCGTCGGCGACATGGCAGCGGCGCACCACTTCGCGGGCATCCGGATCGCCCTGCAACAGCCCCAGGCTCAGTTGCCTGCCGGTCAGCCGGCGCAATTCGGCGATCGCCTGCACGCCCAGCAGCGAATGCCCGCCGGCGCTGGCGAAGCCCTGGTCGGCCGCCAGCGGCCGGCCGAGCACCCGGGACAACACCTTGAGCACCCGCCGCAGCTCCACGCTGTCCTCGGCCTGGACCGCCGCGGGCGGCTGCGCCGGGTCCTCGAGCAGCGCCAGCAACGCCTCGCGGTAGGCGTCGGCCAATGCCTCGGCGCGCTCGGCGGGGAAACGTCCGGCGGCGTACTGGAAGCCCACCTCGAGGCGTTCGCCGGCCACCTCGAAGTCCACCGCCAGCGGCACGTCGACGTCCACCACCACCTGGTCGAGGATGCTGCCGTGCCTTACTCCCGCCGCCGGCGCGGCGTCGTCCTGGTGGAAATCGACGAAGTTGAACAGGCTGTCCAGGCGCAACTCGCGGTTGCGCCTGCGAATCGCCGCCAGCGGATGGCGCCGATGCTCCAGGCTCGCGCGCTCGTAGTCGAATGCGCGACGGGCGCTGTCGAGCAGATCGACGGAAGCCGACAGCCGGCACGGCAGGGTATTCAGGAACAGGCCGAGCAGGCGGTCCGCTCCCGGCTCCTCGGGGCGCCCGTGGCTGACGAAGCCGCTGACCACTTCGTCGGCATCGCTGAAGCGGCACAACGCCCGGCCATGCGCCGCCAGCAGCAACGAACGCAAGGGCAAGCCGCTGCGTTCGGCCAGGGCGCGCAAGCGCGGCAGGCTGTCGGCCGGCACGTCCACGCGGACCGCCGCCATCCGCCGGGGCCCCTCCTCCGCCAGGCCGGGCAACGGCCGGTAACGGGCGCCGGCCAGGTAGTCGAGCCAGAACAGCGCCGAGCCGGCGTTGGCCTCGGCCTCGCGCTCCAGCGCCACGTAGTCGCGGAAACCTACCGCGGGCGCTTCCGCTTCCCGCGCGACGACACCGGCGAGGAGGTCGGCGTAGACCGCCAGCAGCTCGTCCACCAGGCTTTGCAGGCTCCAGCCGTCCAGCACGCTATGGTGTTCGGCGACGCCCAGGGCGAAGCGCCACTCGTCCAGCGCCAGCGCGGCGAGGCGCACCAGCGGTGGGCGGCTCCAGTCGAACGGGGTGGCCTGCTCTTCCTCGATCCAGGCACGCAGGCGCAGGCGCCGGGCTTCCTCATCGAGGCCGCGCAGGTCGTGCACCGGCACTTCGGCGGCGACCGCCGTGGCCGGGTGGACCCATTGCAAGGGCGCCTGGCCGCCGTGCAGGTCGAAGCCGGTACGCAGGATCGCGTGGCGGCCGATCAGGATCGCCCAGGCGCGCGCCAGCAACTCGCTGTCCAGGCGTCCATGCACCTCGTGCAGGACGACGTTGTGCAACAGCCGTGGATCGCCGCTGGCCTCGCTTTGCAGGAGCATGCCCTGTTGCAGGCTGGTCATCGGATAGGCGTCGTCGAGCCCCTCCGGCAGGCGCTTGCGTTCCGCCGCCGACAACAGGGCGAACGGCTCCAGCGTCTGCGGCGCCGAGGTCCCGACCGCATCCGCCGGGCTCGCCGGAGCGGCCAGCAGGCGCGCCAGTTCGCGGATGCTCTGGTGGTTGAACACGTCGCGCAGGGTAAAGGCAAGCCCGGCCTGGCGCGCCATGACCTGCATCTGGATCAGGCGGATGGAGTCGCCGCCGACCTGGAAGAAGTTGTCGCTGACGCCAATCGCCGGGCGTTTCAGCACGCTCTTCCAGATATCCAGGAGGGCCGCCTCGGTGGCATTGGCCGGCGCTTCCAGGGGCTGCGCGGCCGCCTCGGCGGCCAGCGCCGCCAACAGCGCGCGACGGTCGAGCTTGCCTTCGGCGGTCAGCGGCAGGCGTTCGACCCGGGCGATCCGGCTCGGCAGCATGTAGGCCGGCAGGCGCGCCTCGAGGAAGCCACGCAGGGCCTGCTCGCTCAGCTCGCCGCCAAGGGCCGCGGCGGGGCGCGGCGCGAGCGCGCGCCAGTCGATGCGCTCGGCCAGCGACTCGGCATAGCCCGGGCGCACCGCGTAGCAGTTGTAACGGTCGGTACCCTCCAGCAGCGCGTCCTGACGGATGCTCACCTCGAAGCCATGGCGGCGCAGCAGGTCGCTCAAGGCATCGGCGCGGCCGGCGGTGGCACCGTCGCGCTTGTCATGGACCTCCAGGACGATCTGCCGGACCTTGGCCAGCGCCGCATCGTCGAGACCGAGCAGCACATCCATTTCCGCGCGCTGCACGTCGATCTTCAGCAGGTCGATACGCTCCAGGCCCAGTTCGCCGATCACCTGGTCGAGGCGGCGCAGGCGGCAGCGGTGGGCTTCGGCGCGCAGGCGGTCGTCGAGGATTTCGTCGATGTTGTCCAGCAGCAGGTTGGCCCCGCCCTCCTCGCCCTGGTTGCTCAGGTAGCGTCGGATGACGTCGCGTTCGCCGCTGGCGTCGGCGTACTCGGCGATCCCGGAGAAGGTCGAGTAGCCCGGATAGTAGGTGAAGGTTTCCTCGCGCTCGGCGTCGGACAGGCCGATGCCGAATACCTCGACCTGCGGTGCGTAGCGTCCGAGGTTGGCCTCCAGGCGCCGGCGGATCGGTGCCAGCGGCTCGAAGGCGACCACTCGCGCGCGCGGCGCGCGGCTGGCGATGTACAACGAGAACAGGCCGATGTTGGCACCGACGTCGAGGACCACCGCGTCCGGCGGCAGGACGATGCCGTCGCGGCTGTAGACCTCGTCGACGAAGATTTCCTGGTAGACGTACTCGGTTTCGTTGAGGTTCAGTCCGGCGACCCGGTGCCCGCTGGGCAGGTCGACTTCCAGCCAGGACTCGTCCGCGGTCTCCCCGGCGGCGGTGACGAAGGCGACGATCCGGCGATCCGTGCCCGGCTCGGCCGCATCGGCCTCGTCGGTGAGTACCGCCGCCTCGCCCACTGCCGGGTGTTCCAGCAACGCGCTGCGGATCTCGCCCAGTTCGATGCGGTAGCCGTTGATCTTCACCTGTTCGTCGATCCGCCCGAGGAACTCCAGGCAACCGTCGGCGCGCCAGCGCACCAGGTCGCCGCTGCGGTACAGGCGGCCGCTGCCCGGCCAGCCCTCCTCGAGGAAGCGCCCGGCCGCCTCGCCGGCGTCGCCGGCATAGCCGCGCGCCACCCCGGCGCCGCCGATCCACAGTTCGCCGCTGGCGCCACGGGTCTTGCGACGACCGAGGCCATCGACCACATGCAGATCGACGTTGGCCAGGGCGCGGCCGATGGTCGGCCGCGCATGCTCGGCGACCCGCGCCAGGCTGGCGTTCACCGTGGCTTCGGTAGGACCGTAGAGATTGAACACCTGGCAGCGGCGCCAGCCGGCGGCGACCTCCCAGGACGCTTCGTCGAAGCGCTCGCCCCCTACCAGGATGCACCCGGGCAGCGCCGGATGGGCATCGTCGAGGCCGGCCTGGAGCAGCAGGCGGAACAGCGACGGGGTGCAGTCGAGCACGTCGATGCGCCGTTCTTCGAGGAACCCCAGCATCCGCTGCGGATCGCTGCGCACCTCCTGCGGCACCGGGACCAGGCAATGGCCGGAGAGCAACTGGAGAATCTGCTTGATCGAGGAATCGAAGGAGAACGGCGCGTTGACCGTCACCCGCAGGCCCTCGCCCACCACGTTCGCGTATACCGTGCGCGCCAGGGCCTGGGACAGGTTGAGCGCGCTGGCGTGCTCGACCACCACGCCTTTGGGCTGGCCGCTGGTGCCCGAGGTGAAGATCATGTAGGCCGCATCGCGCCCGCCCGGCGCCGGCAGGCTCATGCCGCTGCCGGCAAGCGGCAGCGTCGACAGGTCCAGGCAGGCCCCGGCGAAGGCCTCGCGGGCGCGCCCGGCGCACTCGGCATCGGCAAGGGCGAAGACGATCCCGCCCGCTTCGCGCATCCGCTCCACCCGCGCCGCCGGAAACTCCGGATTGACCGGGGTGTACACCGCCGCCGCGCGCATCACCCCGAGCAGGGCGACGATCGCCTCGCGGTTGCGCCCGGTCATCACCGCCACCGCCTGGCCGGGCCGCACGCCGGCAGCCAGCAGCGCTTCGGCGACCGCTTCGCTGCGCGCGCGCAGCGTGGCGAAATCCAGGCTGCCGTGGGCATCCAGCAACGCCGGCGCCTGCGGCTGCAGGGCGGCGCGCAGATCGAACGCGGCCACCAGGGATTCCACCGGCGCGGGCTCCACGCGCTCGCCCTGCCAGGCCTGGTAGCGCTCGCGCTCGGCCGCGCCGATCAACGGCAGCCCGGCCAGTGGCAGTTGCCTGTCGGCGGCGATGCTTTCCAGGCATTCGACCCAGGCGTCGAGCAAGCGCCCGGCCAGCGTTCCGTCATGGTCGCGGCGGACCCGCAGGCTGGCCAGCCGGCCTTCGCCGTGGGGCAGCACCTGCAACTCGAGGAACCCGCCCAGCGGCGGCTGCCGGCAATCCAGCTCGGCCACCCCGGCGCCATCCAGTTCGCCCGCCAGCCAGGCGAAGCCCAACTCGGCGAGCGGCCAGTCGGGGGCAAAGGGATCGCGCAGGGCCGCTGCCTCCTCCTGGGCGAGGATCGCCGCCTGGAGGGCGTCGAGCCGCTCGCCGACGCTGCCCGCGCGGACATTCTCCAGGCACAGCGGCGCGACCCCGGCGAACGGTCCGGCCAGCTCGGCGAACTCGTTGAACAGGCGCCCCGAGACCAGTCGCGCCATTTCCAGCGGGAGTCCCTCGTCGCCCTGGAACTGCCCGGCGACCTGGGTCCAGGCCAGCAGGGCGGCCGCCTCCGGCAAGCCGTTGGCGGCCAGGCGTTCGAGCAGCGCGCGCGGCAGCAGGCGCCGCGCCGTCCACTCGCCTTCGCCCAGGTCGTCCGCCAGCGCCAGCGGACTCTCCGCCGCAACGGCCGCCTGCTCGCGCCAGTAGCCGCTGGCGCTTTCGCCGTCTTCGCCGGCCAGCGCCTCGTTGGCCCATTCGGAGAAATGCTGGAACAGCAGCGCCTCGGCCCCCTCGTCCGCGCTCGCCGGGCCGGCCTGCCCCAGGCCGCGGCGCAGCAGCGCCGCCAGGCTGGCCGCATCGACGACGAACGCCGGCGCCGCCAGCAACAGCCCCTGGAGCGTCTCTCCGGCGGCGTCCAGCAGCAGGCCGAGCGCCAGCACCGGCTGGCCTTCCCCGCCCAGGGGCGCAGCGGCGAGACGTGCGCTTTCGCGCGCGAAGCGCCCGGCCCAGTCGCCGTCTCCCGGCAGGCGCTCGACCAGCAGATCGGCCGCGCGTCCATCCAGTACCTGCACCGGCAGGCTCATGCCCGGCATCGTCCGGTAAGCCACGCGCAGTTGCGCCTCGCCGTCCAGCGCCCGGCGCAGCCGCTCCAGCGTCGCCGCGGGATCGGCCGGGGCGTGCAGGCGCACGCCGACAACGGTATTTTCCGGCCGCTCGGCATGACGGCGCCAGGCGCGGGTCTGCAAGGGGGACAGCGGGAATCCTTCGAGCGCTTCGCTCGCGGCCGGTTGCACAGCGGATTGCAGGTCTTCTGACGCACTCATGGCTATCCCTCGCACGGGTTCAGGGTTGGTGGACATGCAGGTCGGTCATCGCCACCAGCACCTTGCGCTCGCCGGTGTACGGCTCGCGGCCGTGGACGCTGATGAAGTTGTCGAGCATCAGGACATCGCCGCGCTCCCAGGCGAAGGCGCGGGTTTCCTCGCGGTAGGCGGCGCGGATGGTGTCCAGCACCTCCGCCTCGATCGGGCTGCCGTCGCCGTAGTAGGCGTTGCGCGGCAGGCCCTGTTCGCCGACCTCGTCGAGCAAGGCCCGGGCCAGGGCCGGCGGCATGTTGGAGACATGGAACATGTGCGCGTGGTTGAACCACAGCGGCTCGCCGCTGAGCGGGTGGCGCACCATCGCCTGGCGCACCTGGCGGGTATTCAGGCGCTGGTCGTCGAGCCAGGTCCATTGGGTACCGGTCTGCCGGCAGTAGGCCTCGACCTCGGCGCGGCTGTCGGTCTGGAAGCCTTCCTGCCAGGTCAGGTCGATCTCCGGCCCGTAGTTGCGCACGTAGCACACCCCATGGCGGAGGAAGCGCTGCCTGATCGCCTCGGGTATCCGGGCGCTGACCCGGCGCTCGTCGGCCAGGGGCGTGCGGCCCTGGGTGGCGGGCGGCGTCTGGCAGTAGAAGTGGATGTAGCTCGGCCAGTTGTGCGAGTAGGACATTTCGTGGTGCGGCGGAATCCAGCCATCCGGCGAGAACTCGGTGGAAGTGAACACCCGGTGCGCCACTTCCTGGCGCGCCGCCGCGCGCTCCAGGTAGTCGAGCATGTTCGGCGAAAAGCCTTGCACGGCCTGGGAGAAGCCCTCCGCGCCGTCCACCGCGAAGCCACGGAACAGGATGCCGCCATGCCGCAGCAGGCTGTCGCGTAGCCCTGCGCCGGCGGCGGCGATCCATTGCCGCAGGTCCATGCCCGGCTGGCGCGCGCGGACGATGCGCAGGTAGTCGTTGGCCGGGTCGAGCAGGCTCTCCTCCACCAGGTCGCCGGCCGAGAGCTGCCGGGGGCGCAGGCGCGGCGCGCTGAACGAGGCGCTCATGCAGCACCTCCGAGCGCCAGGCGCGAAGGTGTCGGCGGGACGTCGGCGGAGGCCAGGCTGGAATACGGCGTGGACATGATGGTGAGGATCCGGCGCGGCCCGCGGAACGGCTCGCGGCCGTGCTGGGCGAGCATGTTGTCGAGGATCAGCACGTCGCCCACGCGCCAGTCGAAGCGCCGCGTCTCGCGGTCTATGGCGCTGCGGATGGTCGCCAGGGTCTGCGCCTCGATCGGGCTGCCATCGCCGTAGTAGGTCTGGTACGGCAGGTCTTCCTCGGCGACGCTGCGCAACAGCGCATCGCGCAGGCCCGGCTCGAGACTGCTGGCATGGAAGAACATGCCGTGGTTGAACCACAGGCGCTCGCCGGTATGCGGGTGGCGCTGGAACGCCGCGCGCCTCTGCCAGGTGCGCAGGTGCTCGTCGCCGATCCAGGCATGGGCGATCCGGTGCTCAGCGCAGAACGCCTCGACCTCGGCGCGGCTGTCGGTCTGGAACGCTTCGCGCCAGGACAGGCCGAGGCCGGCGCGGTAGTTGCGCACGTAGAGGATGCCCAGGCGCTCGAAGCGCTCCAGCAATTCGTCCGGCAGGTGGCGGAGCACCAACCGGTTGGCCGCCACCGGGGTGGCGCCGCCTTCGAGCGGCGCCACCTGGCAATGGAACATGATGTACAGCGGCCAGTCGGCGGTATAGGACTGCTCGTTATGCAGGAAGATCGGCTGGTCCAGCGGATGCTCGGTGGAGGTGTAGACCTCGCCGCTGACCTGGCTGCGCGGCGAGGAACGCTCCTTGTAGTCGAGCAGTTGCGGAGCGAAGGCGGCGGCGGCGGCGCGGAAGCGCTCTGCCGAGTCGACCTCGAAGCCTCTCAGCAACAGGCCGCCAGCCAGATTCAGGTCGTCGTGCAGGGACTGGCCCTGCTCGCGGATCCAGTCGGCCAGGGACAGGCCGGGAGCCTGCGCCTCGATCAGCAGCGGCAGGCCGTCGCGCTCCGCCGCCGGGCGCCGCACCAGCGCCTCGCTGCTGCGCGGGGTGAGATTGCGCGGCCGGGCGAAGCCGCGACCGGTGAGACTGGGAGCTGTTCGTTCCATCGCTGTTCTCCGTGGGGGACTCGAGTCGTCAGGAAGCGTTGCAGCCCTCCGGCGACATGCGTTTCGAGGTAGGTTCGCCGGCGTTCGCCAGCAGGCGCCGCTCCCAGGCCTGGTGCAGGCGCTCGATGCGGTCCAGGTCGAAGATCGCGCTGGCCCCGGTCCAGACCGCCAGCCAGCCCTGCGGCTGGTCTTCCAGCCAGAGCGTCAGGTCCAGGCGCGCACCGGGCACCGGGATGAAGTCGGCTTCGACGCGCACCCCGGCATCCACCGCTGGGGCCGCCCGACCGTTGTGCGCGCCGCAAGCGATGCGGATCGGCAGGCCGCTGGCGCCGCGCTGGCGCAGGGCCTGGGTCACGCATTCGAGGGGCACGTCCTGGTGTTCGAGCAGTTCCAGCAGGTCATGGCCGACCTGGCGCAGGCGCCACTCCGCGGACTGCCCCGGACGCAGGCCGACCGCCAGCGGCAGGAGGTTGACGAAGCAGCCGACCAGCCCCTGCATTTCCAGGCGCGAACGCCCGGCCAGGGCCACGCCGACGAGCAGGTCGTCGACGCCCAGTTCGGCGCCGAGCACTTCGGCGAAGGCTTGCAGCGCAGCGCTGAACGGGCTTACCGAGGCGCGTTCGGCCAGCGTCCGGCAGGCGGCATGGGCGGCGGCGGAAACCGGCAGGGCAAGGCGCTGGCCGGCGCGCCCGCCGCGCTCCTCCCGGCGCGCCGCCGCGGCGCCGGGAGCCTTCGCCAGCGGCAACAGACGCTCCGCCCAGCGCTCGGCGACGCGCTCCAGGCGGCCCGAGGCCAACGCCGCGCGCTCGCGGGCGGCGACCTGTTCCGGCGTGCTGGCGAGCGCGGCCAGGCGGCCGCCATCGAGCAGCGCCTTCAGCTCCGCAGCGAAGACCGCCAGCGACACATCGTCGAAGGCGTAGTGATGGACGCTGAGCAGGAGGTCGGCGCGCGCGCTGTCGCGGGTGACGACCAGCAGCAGGCGCACCGGCGCCTCGTGGGCGAGGTCGAAGACTCGCGCGCCCTCGCGGCGCACGCCATCCTCCAGCAGCCGCTCGGCGTGGGCGGCGTCGCTCGCCAGCAGGCGTTGCAGGGGCACCGCATGCGCCGCCAGCGCATGCGGCTGCGGCCCGTCGACGCCCGTTTCGACACGCCGGCGCAGCGCCACATGCCGTTCCAGCAACTGGCGCAAGGCCTGTTCGATGGCGTCGGCCGTGGCGCCGACTATGCGCAGGTGGGCCAGCAGGTTGTAGGAGGTGTCCTCCGGCGCCAGTTGCTGGGCCACCCACAGGCGCCGTTCGGCGAGGCTCAGCCCGGCGGCGCCGGCGCTCGGCTCCGGCTCGTCGCCCTCGGGCGCGGCCTGGCGCAGCAGTTCCAGCAGGGCCTCGGGGGTCGCCGGGCCACCGGCGAACGCCTGCAACGGTACGCGGCGGGACAGTCGCTGGCGCAGCGTCGCGAGCAGGTGCACCGCCCGCAGGGAATCGCCGCCGGCGGCGTAGAAACCCTGCCCGGCGCGCGGCGGCGCGCCAAGCTGCGCCTGCCAGGCCTGGTGCAGCGCCTGTTCCAGCGGATCGCCGGGCAGCGCCTGCGGCTCGGCATCGGTCGCCTGGGGACGCGGTAGGGCCTTGCGGTCGATCTTGCCGTTGAGCGTCTTGGGCAGCTCCGCCAGGACCACGAACGCCGACGGCAACATGTAGTGCGGCAGGCTTTGCCCAAGGTGCTCGTTCAGCGCCTGGAGCGGCGGGGCGAACGGCGCAGCCAGGTAGCCTACCAACCGACGCAGGCCGGCGCTGTCCTCGGTGAGCATGGCGCAGGCTTCGCTCACCCCGGGAAAACTCGCCAGGCACGAGGCGATCTCGCCCAGCTCGATGCGGAAGCCGTTGAACTTGACCTGGTCGTCGAGTCGGCCGAGGTGTTCCAGCACACCATCCTCGCGCATGCGTACGCGGTCGCCGGTGCGATAGCGGCGCTCGCCGCTGCCCGGATCGACGCGGAAACGCTCGGCGGTCTGCTCCGGCTTGCCGAAATAGCCACGCGCCAGGCCGATGCCGCCGAGGTACAGCTCCCCGGCCACGCCCAGCGGCAGCGGCGCCTCGAAGCCGTCGAGCACCTCCACCGTGGTGCCGGGCAGCGGTCGGCCGATGGGCGGCTCGTCGAGCGCTTCGGCGTGCAGGTCCAGTTCGTGCACCGTCGAATAGGTGGTGTCCTCGGTCGGCCCGTAGAGATTGACCAGGCGCCGTACCTGGGGTTGGCCACGAATCTGTCGCACCAGGTGGCCGCGCAGCGGTTCGCCGGCCAGGTTCAGCGTGCGCACCCCGCCCGGCAGGTCGCCGAGGGCGAGCAGCGCGGCGCACACCGAGGGCACGGTATTGAGCAGGCTGATCTCGTCGCGGCGCGGGTAGTCCGGCAGGCTGAACAGGTTCTCCACCAGGTGCAGCGTGCCGCCTTCGGCCAGGGTGCCGAACAGCTCGTAGACCGACAGGTCGAAGCACACCGAGGTCGCCGCCAGCACCCCGCTCCACTCTTCGGCGGCGTAGTGCTGGCCGGCCCAGCGCAGGAAGGCATGGGCGCTGCCGTGCTCGATGGCGACGCCCTTGGGGCGTCCGGTGGATCCGGAGGTATAGATGATGTAGGCGAGGTGCTCGGCACCGACCTCGCTCGCGGGCGACGCCAGCTCGTTCGCCTGGTCGCCGCCCTCCTCCAGCGCCAGGCATGGCCGGCCCAGCGCGGCGACCCGCTCGCGGGTGCTGGCGTCGACCAGCACCAGCAGGCAGTCGGCGTCGTCGAGCATGTAGGCCACCCGTTCCTCCGGGTAGGCCGGGTCCAGCGGGACGTAGCAACCGCCGGCGCGGAGCACGCCGAGCAGACCGACCAGCAGGCCGCTGTCGCGCCGCAGGCAGACCCCGACCCGCTGCTCCGGAGCCACCCCGGCGGCGCGCAGGCGCGCGGCGAGCGCGGCGCTTTCGCGCTCCAGCTCGGCATAGCTGAGGCTGCGGTCGGCGGCGTGCACGGCGATGCGCTGCGGCGTGCGCCGCGCCTGGGCCTCGAACAGATGGTGGAGTACGCCGCGCGGCGGCGCGGCCTGCGGCTCGCTGCGCAGGGCCTGCAAACGGCGCTCTTCGTCGGCGTCCAGCCAGGGCAGCCGGCCGACGCAGGCCTGGGCGTCGACCAGGCCGCGCGCCAGGCGCGCGAGATGGCCGGCGATGCGCCGCAATCCGTCGTACTGGGGATCGCGCAGAGCCAGGCCGACGCTGCCGTCCGCCGCCAGCACCAGGGCCAGCCAGCCGGGGCTGCTCGCCGTCGGCCGCGCCGCCAGCACCTGGACCGCGCAGCGCCCGGCCAGGGCGGCGCGCTCCTGGCCCTCGGCGGAGAGCTGCCGCCGGGCGTCATCGAGTTCTTCCGCCAGCCGCGCGCTACGTTCGGCGGACGACTCCAGCGCCCGGTAGGCGGAACGCAGCAGCGCGGGCGCCTGCCGCCCGCGCACCGTGATCGGTTCGGGAAAACCCAGGGTGATCTCTTCGTTGCCGTAGCGTCCCAGCAGTACCAGGAACGCCGCCAGCCAGTGCGCCGCCGGGAACGCTTGCGCGGCCGCCTCCGGCTCGAACCATTGCCAGGCGCAATGCGGGTCGCGCAGGGCGATTCGTCCCGGCAACTCCAGCCCCAGCGGGGCGCCTTGCAGGTAGCGTCGCTCCTGCGCAACCTCCGGGCGCGCTGCGCGTCCCGCGGTCAGCGCCTTGCCCGACGAAAAGCTGCGTAACGGTAAGCCATGTCGCTCCTGCATCGCTCTCCCCCTTCCGAGGCTGGGCACCGAGCGAAAAACTCTTCACGAAATGGCGACGAGTTACGAGCTAATACAACTGATAGGGTGGTGACAGGTCAGGCCGAATGATTTTCCGCCAGGATCGGGTACAGCGACGCGACCAACAGCAGCGCCATCCCTACGTTGAACACCCGCAGCCAGCGCGGATCGCGCAGCACGTTGCGCAGCATGCTGCCGAAACCGGCCCAGATTCCGATGGTCGGCGCGTTGATCAGGGCGAAGACCGTCGAGATCACCACCACGTTGGTGAAGTAGCCCTGCAACGGGGTGTAGGTGCTGATGGCGCCGACCGCCATCACCCAGGCCTTCGGGTTGACCCACTGGAACGCCGCCGCGCCCCAGTAGCTCAACGGCTTGCCACGTCCCTCCGGGTCGTTGCCGGCCGGGCCGGAGGTGGCGATCTTCCAGGCCAGGTACAGCAGGTAGGCCGCGCCGACGTAGCGCAGGATGGTGTACAGCACCGGGTAGGCCTCGAACACCGTGCCCAGGCCGAAGCCCACCGCCATCACCATGATGAAGAAGCCGCAACTGATCCCGAGGATGTGCGGGATGGAGCGGACGAAACCGAAGTTGACCCCCGAGGCCAGCAGCATGGTGTTGTTCGGACCGGGCGTGACGGAGGTGACGAAGGCGAACAGGGAGAACGCCAGCAGCAGATCCACGGAGAGCGACATTCGTTCCATCCTTTGAAGTGGGTGCGGGCAAGACGTTACTCCGCTTTGCCGCCGCGCCAGCGCAACAGTTGCCGAGAAAGTTGCCGTAACACTCCACCCGTCCGCCGCCCTAGCGTTGCACTCCCCAGCGCTTCACCGTGAGGCGCTCGATGCTGCCGAACACCAGGTTCTCCACCAGCAGGCCGATCAGCACCACCACCGCCAGGCCGGCGAATACCTTGTCGGTGTACAGCTCGTTGCGGTTCTGGAAAATGTACCAGCCGAGCCCGCCCTTGCCGCTGCTCGCGCCGAACACCAGTTCCGCGGCGATCAGCGTGCGCCAGGCGAAGGCCCAGCCGATCTTCAGCCCGGCGAGAATCGACGGCAGCGCCGCCGGCACCAGGATCAGCAGGACGAAGCGCAGGCCGCGCAGGCCGTAGTTGCGCCCGGCCATGCGCAGGGTCTCCGAGACACCGAGGAAACCGGCATAGGTGTTCAGCGCCAGCGCCCAGAGCACCGAATGCACCAGCACGAAGATCAGGCTGTTCTGGCCCAGGCCGAACCAGAGCAGCGCCAGCGGCAGCAGCGCGATCGCCGGCAGCGGGTTGAACATCGCCGTGAGGGTCCCGAGCAGGTCGCGGCCCAACTGCGTGGAGACCGCCAGGCTGGTCAGAACGAAGGCCAGGACGATCCCCAGCAGGTAGCCCTTGAACAGCACCAGCAGGGAGATCCCCGCCTTGGCCGGCAGTTCGCCGCTGGCCAGGCCCTCGCCGAGGGCCCTGGCCGTCTGCAGGAAGCCTGGCAGCAGCAGGTCGTTGCCCTGGACCCGCGCCGCCAGCTCCCAGGCCAGCGCCAGCAGCGCCAGGATCAGCCCCTTGCGCAGCCAGCCCTGTTGCCAGAGACGCTGGCCCAGGGGCAGGCGCCGCTCCAGGGGGACCTCCAGCAGGGGTTCGAGCTGGATTTCGTATTCTTCGCGGACGCGCGTGACTCGACTCATCGATCGGCTCCTTTGCTCAGTGGGCCAGACGGATGTCGGCGAAGTCGAGGGTCGCGGCCGCCGTCGGTTCGCCGCCCTCGTCGAACAGCAAGCGGTGGATGCGTCGCGCCGCGGCTTGCAGCGCTTCGCCACCCAGGCTGTGCAGCCCGAACGGGTGGCCGTGCACTTCGGCCCGGACCCGCCCCGGGTGCGGCGAGAGCAGCAGGATGCGGTTGCCCACCACCAACGCCTCCTCGATGGAATGGGTGACGAACAGCAGGGTGAAACGCACCTCTTCCCACAGGCGCAGCAGCTCTTCCTGCATCTTTCGCCGGGTCAGCGCGTCCAGCGCGGCGAACGGCTCGTCCATCAGCAGGATCTTCGGCTGCATCGCCAGCGCCCGGGCGATCGCCACCCGCGCCTTCATGCCCCCGGACAGCGTGTGCGGGTAGGCCTCGGCGAAGCCCGCCAGGCCGACCTTCTCGAGGCATTCGTCGGCGCGTCGCTCGGCCTCGTCGCGCGCCACCTGGCCGGACACCCGCAAGGGAAACAGCACGTTCTGCCGTACGGTCTTCCATGGCGGCAACTGGTCGAACTCCTGGAACACCACGATACGGTCGGGGCCGGGCGCCCTGACCGCCTGTCCCTGAAGGCGGATCTCGCCCTCGCTGGGCGTGATGAAGCCAGCCACCGCCTTGAGCAGGGTCGACTTGCCGCAGCCGGACGGGCCGAGCAGGACGAAGCGATCGGCCGGGTCGACTTCGAAGCTGACCCGCTGGGTGGCCCGCACCACGCGCGAGCGGGTGCGGTATTCGAGGCTGACTCCGTCCACCGCCAGCAGGGCGTCGGCGGGGAGCGTGGAAGGTTGGCGGGAGGCGGCGTTCATCGGCGTCTCAACTCCCCTGCAACGGCGCGCCGTCCTGGAAGAAATAGTCCTGCCAGGAAGCCGGCTTGTTGCGGATCGCACCGACCCGGTAGAGGAACTCCGCCAGCGGATAGGTGTTCTTCGGCGTGACGCTGAACTCCACCTGCGGATTGGCGATGATCTTCAGCAGCGCGGCGCGGTCGATCTTCGCCCCGGTCACCCGGATATAGGTATCGGCGGCCGCCGCCTTGTCGTTCTGGGCGAAGGCCGCCGCTTCCTTCAGCGCCTCGACGAAGGCCCGGTAGGTCTTCGGGTTGTCCTGGCGGAACTTCTCCGTGGCGAACAGCACGGTCGGCGAATTCGGCCCCAACAGCTCGTAGCTGTCGAGCACCACGTGGACCTTCGGGTTGGCCAGCGCCTGGTCCTGGAACGGCGGGTTGGAGAAATGCCCGGTCAGCTCGGTGCCGCCGGCCACCAGCGCGGCGGTGGCGTCCGGGTGCGGCAGCGCCACGGTGTACTTGTCGAGGCGGTCGAACTGCTTGTCGCCCCACTGCTTCGCCGCGGCGTACTGGAGGAAGCGCGACTGCACCGAAACCCCCACCGCCGGCACGGCGATGCGATCCCCGGCGCCGAAGTCGGCGATGCTCCTGACCCGCGGGTCGTTGCTCAGCAGGTAGTAGGGGAAGTTGCCCAGCGAGGCCACCGCCTTGACGTTCTGGCGCCCGCGGGTACGGTCCCAGATGGTCAGCAGCGGACCGACGCCGGCACCGGCGATATCGATCGCCCCGGACAGCAGCGCATCGTTGACCGCCGCGCCGCCGGACAGTTGGGTCCAGTCGACCTTGATTTGCAGGCCCTCGGCCTGGCCGTGCTTTTCGATCAGGCGCTGGTCGCGGACCACGTTGAGCAGCAGGTAGACGATGCCGAACTGCTCGGCGATGCGGATCTCGCCCTCGGCCTGCGCCGGCCGGCTGGCCAGCAGCGTGGTGGCGAGGCTCAGGCCCAGGCCGAGCGCGGCGACCAGGCGGGTGAAACGGGGAATGCGGTTCATGGAAACGCTCCTGGCGAAAAGGGGGAAGCGCGCGCCGTCGTCAGAACGGCGCGTCGCCCTGGATGGTGGTGCGGTAGAGCTTGCGCCGCAGGTGGGCCGGGCAACCGCCAGCGAGATGGATCAGCGAGCGGTTGTCCCAGAACACCAGGTCATGCGCCTGCCAGCGATGCCGGTAGATGTGCTCGGGGCGCACGCTGTGCGCATACAGCTCGGCGAGCAGTTGGGCGCTCTCGTCGGCCGGCAGGCCGAGGATGCGGGTGGTGAAACCTTCGCTGACGAACAGCGCCTTGCGCCCGCTTTCCGGGTGGGTGCGCACGATCGGATGGACCACTTCGCGCACCTCGGCGAGCTGGGCGGCGCTCAGGGTCGGCCGCCAGTTGCCCTCGAAGCGCGGTTCGCTGTAGCGGGCGGTATAGGAATGCGCCGCCGTGCGTCCCTCGATCGCCTTGCGCAGGGCCTCCGGCAGGCTGTCCCAGGCCTTGTGCATGTCGGCGAACAGAGTATCGCCGCCCTCCTCCGGCAGCTCCTGGGCATGCAGCATCGAGCCGAGGCTCGGCAGCTCCTTATAGGAAAGGTCGGAGTGCCAGAACTTGCCGGCATCGCCGAGACCGACGGGCTGGCCGTTCTCGACGATGTTGGAAACGATGAGGATCTCCGGATGCCCTGGGAGCAGGAACTGCTTCAGCACATGGATCTGCAACTCACCGAAGCGCCGGCTGAAGGCGATCTGCTGCGCCGGGGTGATGCGCTGCTCGCGGAACACCAGCACATGGTGGTCCAGGTGCGCCCGGTGGATACGGCGGAAGTCCTCGGCGGCCAGGGGCAACCCGAGGTCGAGGCCGAGCACCTCGGCGCCGAACGCGGCATCGAGGGCACGGATCTGCAAGGGAACGTCGGCGCGCGCTGGCGCCGGAAGGGAAACGGACATCGCTGACTCCCACGCAAGCCCGGACACGCCGGGCACGAAATACCGCGCAAGGCGGCATGGATTCGGTGCGGCGCGCCGATTGGTCGGCAGGTACGCGAGAGTCTTTAATTTATTGGAATAAGAAAATTAATTTAAATACCTTTAAAGAATATAAATATGCTGCTCGGTACGGTTCGGCGTTCCTGGTAAGCACAAAAGTGAATTAATAAATAAAAACTTAGTATTTATGGCTCTAAGCGGCGAAGGGATAGTCTGGCTGCTATCGAACCCGCCGCCCGAGGAATGCCTCATGGACCGCACCGACAACGTCATCGATTTCGCCCGCTACCGCTCGCGCCGCCAGGCACGCCGCCTGGGCGAAATGATGTGGGCGGTGTACGCCTGGCGGGCCGGCTACGCCGTGCCGCAACCGCCAGCCAGGCACGACGAGCGCAGCCGCCGGGCCTGACCGATGAACCTGCCCGCCAGCGATGGCGTCGCCCACCTGGAACTGGCCGCCGGCGTGCATACCGAACCCGATGATCTGATTGGCCAGCGCGTCGCCCACAACCTGCTGCGCCTGCGCGGCAAGCGCAATCTCTCGCTGGACGCCCTGGCGCGGATTTCCGGTGTCAGCCGGGCGATGCTGGCGCAGATCGAGTCCGGGCGCAGCGTGCCGTCGATCAAGGTGCTGTGCAAGATCGCCCAGGGCCTCAAGGTGTCGGTGGCAGCCTTCCTCGACGATCGCGCCTTCGCCGGCGTCGCCGTGCTGCCGGCGCAACAGAGCAAGCGCCTGGTCAGCGCCGACGGCGCCTTCACCAGCCGCGCGCTGTTCCCCTTCGATGTGGCGCGTCAGGTGGAGTTCTACGAACTGCGCCTGCGCGGCCTCGGCCAGGAAGACGCCGAGGCCCATGCCCCCGGCACCCAGGAGAACCTGGTGGTGGCGCAAGGGGTACTGGAAGTGCGGGTCAACGAAGAGCGTTTCCTGCTCGCCACCGGCGACTCGATCCTGTTCTACGCCGACCAGCCGCACAGCTACCGCAACCCCGCCGATAGCGAAGCGCTGGCGTACCTGGTGATGACCTACCCGGAGCGCCTGGACTGACCCCGGCCTTGCTGCCATGGACGAAGAAAGGCCCGCCCGGTCATCCCGGGCGGGCCTTTTCCATCCGGCGACGGATCAGCAGGTGCAGCACATCATCGGCATGCCGTTGCAACTCATCATCATCGGCATGCCGCACTCCATCATCTTCGCCATCAGCATGCAGCAGTTCTTGAACATCTCCATGTCCATGCCCTGCATCGGCATCATCCTGCAGTGCATGGCGTCGCCCTGCATGGAGCACTCCATCATGCACTTCATCGGAGCCATGCCCATCATCGGCATGCCCATCCCCATGCCCATCGTCGGCATCATCGCCATGCAGGCCTGGGACATGCCCATCATCGCCAGGTTGCCGCACTGCATCATCATGGGCATGCCGCAGTTCATCATCATCGCCATCATCTCGGCGCTGTTGCGGAACTGGCCCATGTCCATGCCCATCGCCGGCATCATCTTGCACAGCATGCCGTCGTCCATCGTTTCGCACTGCATGCTCGCCATCATCATCGGCATGCCCATCATGGGCATCATCGGCATGGCGGCATTCATGTTCATCGGCATCTGCATGGCATTCATCATGGCGGTAACTCCTGTAGGCGAAGCGGGGGTAAGTGCGACTGGGGCCGATTCTAGGCAGCGCCGGCGCACCGGCAAGATGCCGGTGCAACAGCCGCGCCGGGCGCTGCATGGCGGCTACCGGCGAGGCAGCGAAGGCGTTCGGCGCAATGACAGCGGATTCCGCTGCATGACGGAGGAGCGCATCGTCGCGGCAGGTATTTCGACGCGATGGATATTCGAATCGGGCCTATCCAAATAACCCAAGTGAATAAACGTTCTAAGACCCGTCGCGTTTTTTGCCTTGCCCGGCGGCGCCACTCTATTCCGCCGCTTTCCGGCGTTCGGACGATGCCCTGGGGAAACCGCGCGGGCCGACGCGGAACGCGTGCGCGGCATTGCCCCAGGCCAGCGCCGCGGCCAGGCCGATCAGCGGCAGCAGGGTCCAGGGCAGCATCTCGCTGCCCCAGCGCTGCAACACCATGCCGCCCAACGCTCCGCCGCCGGCGATGGCCAGGTTCCAGGCCACCACGATCATCGACTGGGCCAGGTCGGCGCCCTCCCCGGCGGCGTCCGCCGAGGCGGTCTGCAGCAGCGTCGCCGCGCCACCGAACGTCAGTCCCCAGAGGGCCAGGCCGGCGAACGCCAGCCAGCTCCAGCGAGCGCCCAGGCACAGCGCCAGCGCCGCCACGGCGAACAGCGCCAGGCTGGCCAGGACCATCCGCCGCAGGTGCCGGTCGACCAGCGCGTCGACCAGCCAGATTCCCGCCACCGCGGCGCTGCCGAATACCAGCAGGGCCAGGTCCACCGAGGCGCCCAGGCCGACCTTGGCGAGGAACGGCGCGATATAGGTGTAGAGGATGTTGTGCGCCAGCACCCAGGCGACGATCACCAGCAATACCGGACGCACGCCCGGCGTGCGCAGCACCCCGAGCAGGCGCAGGCGCCGCCCGGCCGGCTGGCCAGGGAAGTCCGGCACGCTGTGCAGCACCCAGCCGACCAGCAACAGCGCGGTCAGCGACAACAGGCCGAAGGCCCAGCGCCAGCCGAGCAGGCCGCCCAGCCAGGTGCCCAGCGGAACGCCGAGCGACAACGCCAGCGGCGCACCGAGCATGGCCACCGCCAGCGCCCGCCCTTGCTGCTCCGGCGGCACCAGGCGCCGCGCGTAGCCGGCCAGCAGGCCCCAGGCGAGGCCGGCGGCGACGCCGCTGCCGAAGCGCGCCAGCAGGGTCAGGCGGTAATCCGAGGAAACGGCGGTGAAGCTGTTGCAGACGAAGAAGATCAGCAGCGCCAGCAGCAGCACCCGGCGCCGCCGCCAGCCCTGGGTCAGGCTCGCCGCCGGCAACGCGGCCAGTAGCGAACCCAGGGCATAGACGCTGACCAGTTGCCCGGCCAGCGCCTCGCTGACCGCCAGCCCCGCGCCGATTTGCGGCAGCAGGCCGGCCGGCAGGGTTTCGCTGAGAATGGCGACGAAGCCGGACATCGCCATCGCCAGCAACGCGCTCAGCGGCAGCCGCGGCGCCACGGCCGACGCAGCGGCCCCGGCGTTCTCCGGAAATGCTTCGCGGCGTCCCATCAGCGCACCTCCGCGGAACGGTAGACGGCGTCGCGCAGGTCGTTGACGAAGCGTCCTGACATGCCCTCGAACAGGGTGTTGGTGAGCGCCACCACCGACAGTTCGCGGGCCCGGTCGACGAACCAGGAATGCCCGTAGGCGCCGCCCCAGCGCCAGGTGCCGGGAGACTCCGGCGATTGCGCGATGGCCGGGTCGCGCAGCACGGAGAAGCCCAGGCCGAAGCCGAAACCGGGATTGGCCCGCAGTTCCAGGCCGGGTACCTGGTCGCGGCCCATCTCCTCCACCAGGCCAGGCGTCAACAACGGCGCGCCGCCCTGGCGAAGGATTTCCAAAAGGCGCAGCACGTCGCCGGCGCTGCCGATCATCCCCGCCCCGCCGGACGCATAGGCAGACGGTTCGAAGGCCCGACGCGGCTCGAAGCGAATGCCGACGCAGTCCTCGAACGGCGTGACGGTCTCCCGCTCGGCCATCCGCCGCGGGCGTGGCCGGTCGCTGACGTAGACCGCCGCCAGGCGTTGCGCGTCGGCGCAGAGGAAGCCGCTGTCGCGCATGCCGGCCGGAATCCCGACCCGCTGCCGCAGCGCTTCCGCCAGCGGCCGCCCGTCGACCCGCGCCACCAGCGCGCCGAGCACGTCGGTGGCCAGCGAATAGCCCCAGGCGCGGCCGGGCTCGTAGAGCAAGGGCACGGAGGCCAGGCGACGGAGGTTCTCGGCCAGGTCGAAACCCGGCAGGTCCATGCCGTCGGAAATCCCGGCGCGGGCATAGGGGCCGTCTGCGTCGGCTTCGAGGAAGCGATAACCGAGGCCGGCGCTGTGACTCAGCAACTGCCGCGGCGTGATGCGCGCCTCGCGGCCGTCGGCCAGGCGCGGACGGAACGCCGGCAACCAGTCGGCGATCGGCTCGTCGAGGGCCAGCCGGCCCTCGTCCACCAGGCTCAGGGCGGCGACGCTGACGATCGGCTTGCTCACCGAGGCCAGGCGGAACAGGCTGTCCTCGCCCATTGTCCGGCCGGCCTCGCGGTCGGCCAGGCCGGCAGCCCGTCGATAGAGCCACTGCCCCCGGTGCGCCACCAGTACCACCGCTCCCACCAGGCGCTGGTCGGCGAATGCCGCCTCGATCGCCTGATCGACATGTTCCGCCAGGCTGCGCCCTGGCCCTCGTTCGAAACCTGACATGCGAGACTCTCCGCGGACGATGAAGGATGCGGACAGGCTAAGAGCGCTGCAAAAGCGGAAAAAGACGGATAGAGTTCCGCTCTATCCGGACCTTCATGTCCGTAATCGGAGCCTTGCATGGACAGCCTCAGCGGTTTCACCGTCTTCGTCCGCGTCGCCGAGACCCGCAGCATCGTCGGCGCCGCCCGGACCCTCGGCGTCAGCGCCTCGGCGGTGGGCAAGCGGGTCGCCCGCCTGGAAGAGAAGCTCGGCGTGCGCCTGTTCCACCGCAGCACCCGCAGCATCACCCTGACCGCCGAAGGCAGCCTGTTCCTCGAGCGCAGCCGGCGCATCCTGGCCGAGATCGAAGCCACCGAGCTGGAGCTGTCGCAAAGCCGCGAAACCCCGCGCGGGCGCCTGCGGGTCAGCCTGCCGCTGGTCAGCGGGCTGGTCCTGCCGACGCTCGCCGATTTCATGCAGGCCTATCCGGACATCGAGCTAGACCTCGACTTCAGCGACCGCGTGGTGGATGTCGTCGACGAAGGCTTCGACGTGGTCCTGCGCACCGGCCAGCCGGTGGATTCGCGGCTGTCCATGCGCGAACTGGGCGAGTTCCAGTTGAAGCTGGTCGGCTCGCCGACCTACTTCGCCCGCCACGGCACGCCACGCTGCCCGGAAGACCTGCTGCGGCACACCTGCCTGCACTACCGCTTCTCCAACACCGGCCGCCTCGAGGAATGGCCGCTGCGCCGCGCGGACGGCGAAGCCCCGCCGCAGATCCCGGTGTCGATGGTCTGCAACAACATCGAGACCCGCGTCTGCTTCGCCCTGCGCGACCAGGGCATCGCCTGCCTGCCGGACTTCTCGATCCGCGAGGCGCTGCGCGAAGGGCGCCTGGTCAGCGTTCTCGACGCCTTCTGCGAGCGCCGCGCGCGGTTCTTCCTGCTCTGGCCGTCCGGCCGCCAGGTCTCGCCCAAGCTGCGCGCCTTCATCGACTTCGTCGCGCCACGGGTGATCGCCACGCTGGGCTGAAGCGCGCCTGGCAGGGCCGGTCAAGCCGGCGGCAGACAGGAACAAGACCGCGGCGGCCACGGAGCGTCTAATAGGTACATCCACCCCTTGCCAGGCCGCATCCATGATCAACATCGAGACGCCGACCTACTACACGGCGACCAAGAAGTACGAGCTGTCCTTCCCCTCCCTGGAAACCGACCTGGACGCCGACGTGGTGGTGATCGGCGGCGGCTTCTCCGGCATCAACACCGCGCTGGAACTGGCCGAGCACGGTATCACCGACATCGTCGTGCTGGAGGCCCGCCACCTCGGCTTCGGCGGTACCGGGCGCAACGGCGGGCAGATCATGGCCGGCATCGGCCACGACCTGGAGAAGATCCGCAAGGACGTCGGCGAGGACGGCCTGCGGGCGATCTTCGAGATCAGCGACCTCGGCGCCGACATCATCAAGGGCCGCATCGAGAAGTACGCCATCGACGCCGACTTCTGCCACGGCTACGGCTACATGGGCTTCAACGCGCGCCAGGCGAAGACCCTGCAGGCCTGGGAAAAGGAGTTCCGGTCGCTCGGCTCGCCCCATGAGATCCGTTACCTGCACGGTGCCGAGGTGCGCCAGATCATCGGCTCGGACGCCTACGGCAGCGCCCTGCTGCACATGGGCGGCGGCCATGTGCACTCGCTCAACCTGCTGCTCGGCGAAGCCAAGGCGCTGGCCGGCCTCGGCGCACGGATATTCGAATACAGCCCGGCGCTGGAGGTGCAATACGGCGAGCGCATCCGCGTGCGCACGGCCAAGGGCTCGGTCACCGCGAACAAGCTGCTCTGGGCCTGCGACAGCTTCCTCAACCGGCTCGAGCCCGAGCTGCACCGCACCACCATCAATACCTACGCGTTCCAGATGATGACCGAGCCGCTGCCGGACGAACTGATCCAGCGGATCAGCCCGATCCGCGGCGCCTACAGCGACATCCGCCCGGTCATCGACTACTACCGGGTGACCAACGAGAACCGCCTGCTGTTCGGCGCCGCCACGCCCTTCGTCGAACGCATCCCCGGCGACCTCAAGGCCTGGAACCGCAAGCTGATGCTGAAGATCTTCCCCTACCTGGAGCACGTCCGCATCGATCTCGCCTGGGGTGGGCCGATGGCTTGCAGCGCCAACCTGTTCCCGCAGATCGGCAGCCTCTCGGGGCGGCCCAACGCGTTCTTCGTCCAGGGTTATTCCGGGTTCGGCGTGACCCCCAGCCACATCGTCTGCAAGGTCCTCGCCGAAGGCATGAGCGAAGGCTCGGCGCGCTACGACCTGCTCAGCTCGGTGCGCCGCATCCCGATCCACGGCAAGGACCACTTCCGCCCGCTGCTGCTCAGCGCGGGCAAGACCTGGCACCAGCTCTCCGGCTACTGGAACGGCCGGCGCTGAAACCTACCGATCACTCTACAAGGAGCATTCCCATGGCCATTACCGTTATCCGCCACGGCATCACCCTCGACGAACTGGACGCCTGGGGCAGCGTCGCCGACCTCGGCTCGGAGATCCTCGAAGGCGAGGTGAAAGCCTTCGGCAAGATGACCGCCGGAGCCCCCACCGACCCGGTCAGCGCCGCCTACTTCGGCACCACCGCCGGCAAGTTTCGCATGACCTATCCGTTCAGCGAACAGGCCACGGTGGTCAGCGGCGAGGTCCGCCTCACCGACGAGTCCACCGGCCAGAGCACGCTCTACAAGGCCGGCGACAGCTGGTTCGTCAGCAAGGGCACCCCGGTGCTCTGGGAGGTTGCCGACGGCGGCTTCGTCAAGCATTACTACGCGGTGGCTTGAGACACCGGCGTAACGGCGAGCCATTACGCCCGGAGGCGCTGCCCAGCCCTCGACACGCCCCCGTAGGGCGAATAACCGCTCGCGGTTATCCGCCGTGAAACCCGGCGTAACCGCGGATAGCGCCTGCGGCGCTATTCGCCCTACTCGGCAAGCCGTTCCGACCGGAGGCGCTGCCCAGCCCCCGACACATCCCTGAACGGCCGCACCGTCGGGCCGCGGGTTCAGGTGCTCTCCCGCGCCATCAGCTCGAACCCCATGTCCAGCGCGCTATCGCGCACCTCCTTGCCGGCGATCAGCGCCAGCAACTGCTCCGCCGCGCGCCGGCCGATGGCTTCGCGCGGGGTGCGGATGCTGCTCAGGCGCGGGACCGTGCAGTCCGAACCCGGCAGGTCGTTGAAACCGAGCACGGCGATCTGTTCCGGCACCTTGACCCCACGGCGCAGGGCCTCCAACAGCGCGCCCTGGGCCAGGTCGTCGTTGCAGAAGAACACCCCGTCGACCTGCGGCTGGCTGGCCAGCAACTGCACGAAGAGTTCGCCGCCGAGGGCCACCGAGGACGGCCGCGGCGTAAGGATTTCCAGCCCCGGGTCGTAGCAGCCGGCTTTTTGCAAGGCGCGGCGGAACCCCTCGCCGCGCAGCAGGGTGCGCTGGTCGAGCTGGGCGCCGATGTAGGCCAGGCGCCTGCGGCCGCGTGCCAGCAGGTGCTCGGCAGCGGCCTCGCCGGCGCGCAACTGGGAGAAGCCGACGCAATTGAGCCCGGCGCCGGAGTCCAGGTCCATCATGTACACGCAGGGAATGCCACTGGCCTCGATCATCCGCCGGGCGCTCTCGGTGCGCTCGAAGCCGGTCAGCAGCAGGCCGCGCGGCTGGTAGGCCAGGTAGTTGCGGATCAGGTCCTCTTCCTCGTTGCGCGAGTAGTGAAAGTTGCCGATCAGCACCTCCAGGCCCTGCGGCCGCAGTACCGCGTGGATCGCCTCGAGGGTCTCGATGAACAGCAGGTTGGCCAGCGACGGCACCAGCACCGCCACGCTGTGGCTTTGCGCCGAGGCCAGCGCGCGCGCCGCGGGGTTGGCCACGTAGCCGAGTTCGCGGGCGGCGTCGCGGACCTTCTGCGCCAGTTCTTCGGCGACGCTGGCGACGCCGCGCAACGCGCGCGACGCGGTGATCGGGCTGACCCCGGCGCGGCGCGCGACTTCGTTGAGGGTGGGACGTCCGGTGGTTCGCGTGTTCTTGTCGTTCTTGGTGATGCTCATCGTGGCCTGCTTGCCAAACAAAATTCCAGGCACTAAGGTAGCGCTGTCTCGCGACCTGGGCAATCGCCTGAGGCGGCCTGTCCGCCACTGCCCGCGCGGGATTCGACAGACCACAACGACAAGAAGGCGGAGCCAGGCTCGCGCGATTTTTTCCAGGTCGCAAAGACAGCGCTGTCTCACGCTTGAGGTGTTCCATGCATCCATCCCTCCAAGCCCTGGTCATCATGGGTGTCGCCGGTTGCGGCAAGTCCAGCGTCAGCCAGGCCCTCTGCCAGCGCAGCGGCGCCCACGGCATCGAAGGCGACAGCTTCCATCCCGCCGCCAACATCCGCAAGATGAGCGCCGGCATCCCCCTCACCGACGACGACCGCGCCGGCTGGCTGGACACCCTCGCCGAGCAGCTGCGCCAGGCGGTGGCCGCCGGCAAGCTGCCGGTACTGACCTGTTCCGCCCTCAAGCGCGCCTACCGCGACCGGTTGCGCCGCGCGGTGCCCGGCCTCGGCATCGTCTACCTGGAACTGACCCCGGCGGTCGCCGCCGAGCGCGTCGCCCAGCGCCCCGGCCACTTCATGCCGGCGACCCTGATCGACAGCCAGTTCGCCGCCCTCGAGCCGCCGCTCGACGAACCCCTGACCCTGCGCCTGGACGCCACCCTGCCGGTGGAATGCCTGGCGCAGGCCACCCACGCCTGGTGGCTGGAGCACGCCGCCGCCTGAAGTCTTTCGCTTGTCCGACAAAGATAGCGCTACCCCGAAAAGGCGCTTCAATGAAACAGCAACTCCGGTAGAACAACGACAAAAGGAGAGCCCTCCATGTTCGGCATGTCACACGATGCCTACCTGCTCCTCGACGCCCTGGTGACCATCATCGGCCTGATCGTGCTGATCACCCGCTTCAAGGTGCATCCCTTCATCGCCCTGATCATCGCCGCCGGCTTCCTCGGCCTGACCTCGGGGATGCCGGTGGAGAAGATCGTCAAATCCTTCCAGGACGGCTTCGGCGGCGTGCTCGGCTTCGTCGGCGTGATCCTCGCCCTGGGCACCATGCTCGGCAAGCTGATGGCCGATTCCGGCGGCGCCGACCAGATCGCCCGCACCCTGATCCGCGCCTTCGGCAAGGAGCGGGTGCACTGGTCGATGATGCTCGCCGCGTTCCTGGTGGGCATCCCGCTGTTCTTCGAGATCGGCTTCATCCTGCTGATCCCGCTGGTGTTCATCGTCGCCCGGCGCAGCGGCGTGTCCCTGATCAAGATCGGCATCCCGTTGCTCGCCGGCCTTTCCGCGGTGCACGGTCTGGTGCCGCCGCACCCCGGCCCGCTGCTGGCGATCGGCGTGTTCGGCGCCGACATCGGCAAGACCATCCTCTACGGCCTGATCGTCGCCCTGCCCACCGCCGCCATCGCCGGCCCACTGTTCGGCGCGCTGGTCTCGCGCTACATCCCCGGCACGCCATCGGCGGAACTGGTCGAGCAGATCGCCCACGAGCCCGAGACCCAGGACCTGCCCAGCTTCGGCGTGACCCTGGCGACCGTGCTGCTGCCGGTGTTCCTGATGCTGCTGAAGACCTTCGCCGACGTCGCCTTCCCCGATGGCCACGCGTTCCGCGCCTGGATGGACATGATCGGCCATCCGATCAGCGCCCTGCTCCTGGCCCTGCTGGTGGCGCTCTATACCTTCGGCTACGCCCGTGGCTTCGACTCGAAGAAGATCCTCAGGCTGCTCGACCAGAGCCTGGCACCGACCGCCGCCATCGTGATGATCATCGGCGCCGGCGGCGGCTTCAAGCAGATGCTGGTGGCCAGCGGGGTCGGCGACGTCATCGGCCATCTCGCGGTGAACGCGCAGATCTCGCCGATCCTGCTGGCCTGGCTGGTGGCCGCGGTGATCCGCATCGCCACCGGCTCGGCCACCGTCGCCACCATCACCGGGGCCGGCATCGTGGTGCCGGTGATCGACCTGATTCCCGGCGTCAACCGCGAGTTGCTGGTACTCGCCACCGGCGCCGGCTCGCTGATCCTCTCCCATGTCAACGACGCCGGGTTCTGGCTGGTCAAGCAGTACTTCAACATGAGCGTCAGCGAGACCTTCAAGACCTGGACCGCGATGGAGACCATCCTCTCCGTGGTCGGCCTGGTCTTCATCCTGTTGCTGTCGCTGGTGCTCTGAGCACCAGCCCGACCGGAGTCCAGCCATGACCGAACCGATGCAACGCCCCGACCACGAAGCCTCGCGCTGGCCGCGCGACTTCGATATCCGCCAGCGCTATGCCGAGCAGCAGGAATTGCTTGAGCCGCCGCCGGCGCAGCCCCGCGAAGAGCCTACCGCCGACGCCTGAAGCCAGACGGTACCGTGCCTTTGCTCCCGCCTCCCCGCGAAGCGGGAGCAAAGGCTGACTTCCGGCAAGGACACGACGGTTTTCCTGCTGAAACGATTTACCTTCACCCTGGACCGCGCTACAACAGTCCCACGCCTTTCACCCACGTCATTCGAGGACCCGCCATGACCGCCCCGCTCCACCTCGATTCGCTGTTTCCCAGCCTCGACACCATTCCCGAGCAGTACCGCCCCGACGCCCCCATCGAGCAGCGCGACTACCTGGTCGACGGCCAACTGCGACATTGGGACGGCCCGCTGGCGCCGGTACGCAGCCCGGTATTCCTCGCCGAGGCCGACGGCGAGCGCCAGGTGATCCTCGGCAGCACCCCGCTGCTCGACGCCGACGCCGCGCTCGCCGCGCTCGACGCCGCGGTGCGGGCCTACGACCACGGCCAGGGCCTGTGGCCGAACCTGCGGGTGGCCGAGCGCATCCAGCACGTCGAACGCTTCCTGGCGCGGATGCGCGAGCAACGCGAGGCGGTGGTCAAGCTGCTGATGTGGGAAATCGGCAAGAACCTCAAGGACTCCGAGAAAGAGTTCGACCGCACCTGCGACTACATCGTCGATACCATCGAAGCGCTGAAGGAACTCGACCGCCGCTCCAGCCGTTTCGAGCTGGAACAGGGCACCCTCGGCCAGATCCGCCGGGTGCCGCTGGGCGTGGCGCTGTGCATGGGGCCGTACAACTACCCGCTGAACGAAACCTTCACCACCCTGATCCCGGCGCTGATCATGGGCAATACGGTGGTGTTCAAGCCGGCCAAGTTCGGCGTGCTGCTGATCCGCCCGCTGCTGGAAGCCTTCCGCGACAGCTTCCCGCCGGGAGTGATCAACGTCATCTACGGACGCGGCCGGGAAACCGTGTCGGCGCTGATGGCCAGCGGCAAGGTCGACGTGTTCGCCTTCATCGGCACCCATTCCGGCGCCAGCGACCTGAAGAAGCTGCACCCCCGCCCGCACCGCCTGCGCGCCGCCCTCGGCCTGGACGCGAAGAACCCGGGCATCGTCCTGCCGCAGGTCGACCTGGACAACGCGGTGAACGAGGCGGTCACCGGCGCGCTGTCCTTCAACGGCCAGCGCTGCACCGCGCTGAAGATCCTGTTCGTCCACGAAAGCGTGCTGCAACCGTTCCTCGACAAGTTCAGCGCGCGCCTGGCCAGCCTCAAGCCGGGCATGCCGTGGGAACCGGGAGTGGCGCTGACGCCGCTGCCGGAGCCGGGCAAGGTCGACTACCTCGAAGGCCTGCTGAACGACGCCCTGGCCAAGGGCGCACGAGTGGTCAATGCGGGCGGCGGCGAGCATCGGCAAAGTTTCTTCTACCCCGCTCTGCTGAGTCCGGTGAGCCCGGACATGCGCCTCTACCACGAGGAGCAGTTCGGTCCGCTGGTGCCGGTGGTGCCCTATCGCGAGCTGGACGAGGTGATCGACTACGTCCTGCGCTCCGACTACGGCCAGCAGTTGAGCCTGTTCGGCAACGACCCGGCGCAGATCGGCCGGCTGGTCGACGCCTTCGCCAACCAGGTCGGCCGGATCAACGTCAACGCCCAGTGCCAGCGCGGCCCGGACAGCTACCCGTTCAACGGCCGGAAGAATTCGGCGGAAGGCACCCTGTCGGTCCATGACGCGCTGCGGGTGTTCTCCATCCGCACCCTGGTGGCGACCCGCGACACCGAGGCGAACAAGACCCTGGTCAGCGAGATCATCCGCAACCGCGCGTCGAACTTCCTCACCACCGACTACATCTTCTGAAGCGCCTGTCCCTCTCCCGCCGGGAGAGGGACCTGCCGCCACCTCCCCCACTGTCCGCCAGGCAGCAGCCGCGCAACAGGCTGCCGCCCCGGCAACACCTCCTGCTCGCGCGAACCCGCGCAACCAGTGGCCTGCGCGGGTCGGCACAGGCTGTGCAACGGCCCGGACTCCAGGGTAGCCGTCGACCGGACGGCCCCGCTGCCTACCAGGAGTCCGCATGAACGCCCGCGTCCATCCCGAAGCCACCGCCGCCAGTCTCTCCGAAGGCGCCGACTACGAACTGCTCGCCCAGCGTTTCCGACCGATCTTCGCGCGCATCGCCGAAGGCGCCGTCGAGCGCGAACGGCAACGCGAACTGCCCCACGAGGCGATCGCCTGGCTCAAGCAGGCCGGCTTCGGCGCCGTGCGCGTGCCGCGCGAGCACGGCGGCGCCGGCGCCTCGCTGGCGCAATTGGTTCAGTTGCTGATCGAACTGGCCGAGGCCGACTCCAACATCACTCAGGCCCTGCGCGGCCACTTCGCCTTCGTCGAGGACCGTCTCAATGCCGAGCCCGGCCCTGGCCGCGACCGTTGGCTGCGGCGCTTCGTCGAGGGCGACCTGGTCGGCTGCGCCTGGACCGAGGTCGGTTCGGTACGGCTGGGCGAAGTGCTCACCCGCGTCTCGCGCAAGGACGACGGTCGCTGGGTGGTGAACGGCAGCAAGTACTACAGCACCGGCAGCCTCTTCTCCGACTGGATCGATCTGTATGCCCAGCGCGACGACACCGGCGCCGACGTGATCGCGGCGATCCGCACCGACCAGCCCGGCGTGCGCCAGAGCGACGACTGGGACGGCTTCGGCCAGCGCACCACCGGCAGCGGCACATCGCTGTTCGAGGACGCCGAGGTGGAGGAAGAGAACCTCATCGACTTCGCCAGCCGCTTCAAGTACCAGACCGCGTTCTACCAGTTGGTCCTGCTCGCGGTGCTGGCCGGCACCGGCCGCGCCGCCTTGCGCGACGTCGCCGCCGAGGTGCGCGGGCGGACCCGTATCTACAGCCACGGCAATGCCCCGCGAGTCAGCCAGGATCCCCAGGTGCAGCAGGTGGTCGGGCGCATCGCCGCGCGCGTCTACGCCGCCGAGGCGGCCACCCTGCGCGCCGCCGAAGCGGCCCAGCGCGCCTACCTGGCGCGTTTCGTAGGCGACCCGCAGGCGGAGAAGGAGGCCAATGTCGCCGCCGAGATCGAATCGGCCAAGGCCCAGGCGATCGTCGCCGAACTGGTGTTGCAGGCCACCAGCGAGCTGTTCGACGCCAGCGGCGCTTCCGCCGTCGGCCGCGGCAAGCAGCTCGACCGCCACTGGCGCAATGCGCGCACCGCCGCCTCGCACAATCCCCTGATCTACAAGCAACGGATCGTCGGCGACTGGGAGATCAACGGCAGCGAGCCGCCCTACGTCTGGCAGATCGGCAGCGGTCCGGCCACGGCGTCCCGCTGAACCTCGCCTATCCCATCGCAAGGAGTTGCCATGAGCGCACTGGAAAAGAACGCCGCCGATCCCTATCGGCAACCGCTGCCACGGACCCCGGCCCGGCGCATCGCCGACGACGCCGAAGCGATCCGCGTCGCCCGCGAACTGGCCGGGCTGTTCGCCGAGGAAGCCTCGCTGCGCGACCGCCAGCGCCGGCTGCCGGTGGCCGAACTGGAAGCCTTCTCGCAGAGCGGCCTATGGGGCATCAGCGTACCGCGCGCCTACGGCGGCGCCGAGGTCGGCTACCGGACCCTGGCCGAAGTACTGAAGACCATCGCCGCGGTAGACCCGTCCCTGGCGCAGTTGCCGCAGAACCACCTGGCGGTGCTCGACCATTTGCGCCTGGACGGCAGCGAGGAGCAGAAACGCTTCTTCTACGGCCTGGTGCTAGACGGCGTGCGCTTCGGCAACGCCTTCTCCGAACGCCACAGCCGTACCGTCGCCGAATTCCAGACACGAGTGCTGGCGGATGGCGACGGGTTCCGCATCGACGGCCGCAAGTTCTATTCGAGCGGCGCCCTGCTCGCCCACTGGGTACCGGCCGTCGGCCTCGACGCCGAGCAGCGCGCGCACCTGGCGTTCATCCCGCGCGACGCGCCGGGGCTGACGGTGATCGACGACTGGTCCGGCTTCGGCCAGCGCACCACCGCCAGCGGCACCGTCATCCTGGACAACGTGCGGGTGCCGGCCGAGCACGTCATCCCGGTGCACCGCGCCTTCGACCGCCCCACCGCCGCCGGCGCCGTATCGCAGTTCATCCAGGCCGCCATCGACGCCGGCATCGCCCGTGGCATCCTCGCCGAGACCGTGCAGCAGGTGCGCCGCCACGCGCGGCCATGGATAGACGCCAACCAGCAGCATGCCTGGGAAGACCCCTACACCATCCAGCAGGTCGGCGACCTGCGCATCCGCGTGCGCGCCGCGGAAGCCGTGCTCGACCTGGCGGCCGACGCCATCGAAGCGGCGCTCGCCGCCCCCGACGAGGAGAGCGTGGCCGCCGCCTCGATCGCCGTGGCCGAGGCCAAGGTGCTCACCACCGAAGCCGCCCTGCTCGCCGCCAACCGGCTGTTCGAACTGGCCGGCACGCGCTCGACCCTGGAGGAACTCAATCTCGACCGCCACTGGCGCAACGCCCGCACCCACACCCTGCATGACCCGGTGCGCTGGAAATACCATGCCATCGGCAACTACCAGTTGAATGGGGTGAAGCCACCGCGGCACGCCTGGCTCTAGGAGCCGTCCCGGGTCCTGGGGCGGATATCGCCACCGGCGTCATCCGCCGTCCGCCCAGGTCAGGCCGGCAGCGCGTTGCGCCCGGCCTCCTTCTCCCAGAGCGCCCGCAGGTCGCGATAGCCGGCCGCCGGATGGGAATCCGGCAGCCGCGGGCCGTCGCCGAACAACTTCTCGCGCAGAGTCCCCGGCGCATATTCGGTCTTGTACACCCCGCGCTTCTGCAACTCCGGCACCAGCAATTCGACCACGTCGCTGAAGGTTTCGTGGGCCAGCGCATAGGCCAGGTTGAAGCCATCCACGTCGGTGTCCTCCACCCACTCCTGCAACAGGTCGGCGACGGTCGCCGGGCTGCCGACGAACAGCGGGCCGAAGCCGCCGATACCGACCCAGTCGGCCAGCTCGCGGACCGTCCAGGTGCGCGTCGGATCGGCGCTGGAAAACGCTTCCACCGCCGATTGGATCGCATTGGTGTGGATGTGCCGCAGCACCTGATCCGGCCGATACTGGCCGAAGTCGATCCCGGTCCAGCCGGAGATCAGCGCCAGGGCGCCTTCGTAGCTGACGAAGGCGCGGTATTCGTCGAACTTGGCCCTGGCCTTGGCGTCGGTTTCGCCCAGCACCACCGTCTGCAGGTTGAACACCAGTACCTTGCGCGGATCGCGGCCGGCCTCGGCGACGCGCTGGCGGATGTCGGCGACCGCCTGCTTGAGCACGGTCTTCGATGGCGCGGCGACGAACACGCACTCGGCGTGCTCGGCGGCGAAGCGCTTGCCACGACTCGACGCGCCGGCCTGGTAGAGCACCGGCGTGCGCTGCGGCGACGGTTCGCAGAGATGGATGCCGGGTACCTGGAAGTGCTCGCCGACATGACGGATCTCGTGGATCTTGCCCGGGTCGCTGAAGATCCTTCGGCGACGGTCGCGGAGCACCGCGCCGTCCTCCCAACTGCCTTCGAAGAGCTTGTAGAGCACCTGTAGGTATTCGTCGGCATAGTCGTAGCGGCGGTCGTGGTCGAGCTGGGCCTGCTGGCCGAGGTTGCGCGCGCCGCTTTCCAGGTAGGAGGTCACTACGTTCCAGCCGATCCGGCCCTTGGTCAGGTGGTCCAGGGTCGAGAGTCGGCGGGCGAAGGGATAGGGATGCTCGAAGGACAGCGAGGCGGTCAGGCCGAAGCCCAGGTGGCGAGTCACCGCGGCCATCGGCGTGATCAGCGCCAGCGGGTCGTTCACCGGTACCTGGGCGGCCTGGCGGATCGCCGCGTCGCCATTGCCGTCGAGCACATCGTAGATGCCCAGCACGTCGGCGATGAACAGTCCGTCGAAACGGCCGCGTTCGAGCAACCGCGCCAGGTCGGTCCAGTACTCCAGGTCCTTGTACTGCGAGGAGCGGTCGCGCGGATGCGCCCAGAGGCCGGGCGACTGGTGGCCGACACAGTTCATTTCGAAGGCGTTGAGACGGATTTCGCGCGGCATGGGGACTCCTTGGTTTGCCTGTGCATCCGGCACCCCGTGCACAGCCCGTGCCGGGCCGCGGGGCCGCGCCGGACAAGGCCTGGGTGACAAGCCCCTGTCACTGTGCGGGCGCAACTGCTGGGCAAGTGTTGGTGGATCAACACATTCGCCCGCCCCACCCGAGCCCCGAACCCCGTAGGGCGAATAGCGCCCCGGCGCTATCCGCCAACGCACCGGTACCCCGTCCTACCCGAGCGCTCCGTGCGCCCAGCGCCGGTAGAGTCCGCGCGCCGCCGCGTCGAGCAGGTAGCCGAGCAGGCCGATCAGCAGCACCATCGCCATCAGCTCGGAGTACGCCAGGCGGTCGCGGGTGTCGAGGATGTAGTAGCCGAGCCCGGCGCTGACGCCGAGCATCTCGCAGGGCACCAGGACGATCCAGAGGATGCCGATGGCCAGGCGCACGCCGGTCAGCACATGGCCGAGGATGCCCGGCAGGATCACCCGGCGCAGGGTTTCCCAGGGCGTGGCGGCGAGGCTGCGGCTCAGTTGCAGCCAGCGCGGGTCGAGCTGGCGCACGCCGGCGGCGGTATTCAGCAGGATCGGCCAGAGCGCGGCGAAGGCCAGCAGGAAATAGATCGGCTGGTCGCCCACGCCCATCAGCATCACCGCGATGGGCATCCACGACAGCGGCGAGATCATCCGCAGGAACTGGAACGCCGGAGTGGTCGCCGCTTCCAGGTTGCGCGAGGCGCCCACCAGCAGCCCCAGCGGCACTCCCACCAGCAGCGCCAGGAACAAGCCCAGCAGGACCCGTTTCAGGCTCACCAGCACATGCTCGTAGAGTTCGCGGCGCTCCAGCAGTTCACCCAGGCTGAGCAACGTCGCCTGCGGCGAGAAGCGTGCCGAAAGGCCGTCGGCGGCGCCGAACAGGGCCACGCCGAGCCACCACAGGGCGAACAGCGCCAGCAGCCCGGCAACGCCCAGCGCGCCCTGGCGCAGGGTCTGCCTCACGGGCTGATCTCCTCGCTGCGCTGGAAGCCCTCGGCGAGGCCGAACGCCTGCAACCCGCCGACCTCTGCCAGGGCCTGGCGGACGAAGCGGTCGTCCACCAGGTCACTGGCCACCTGGCGCGGATCGAGGCTGGCGAGGAAGGCATTATTGCCTTCGATCAGGGTGTCCTTCAGCCGCCGCACCAGTTCCTCGGTGTAGCTCGGATAGGGATAGGGCTGGAAGTCGATGCGCCGCTCCTGCCAGTCGGCGTGGCGGATCGCGCCGCTGGCGAGATAGGCCTGCTGCTCCTCGGCGCCCGGCGCCAGCACCCGGCCGAGGACCTCCGGCGCGTGCGGCGTGTAGCGGTTGGCTCCGGCCTTGGACAGCAACTGTGCGGCCTCGGCGCGGTGCTCGCGAGTCCATAGCTGGGCCTTGACGATGGCGTTGACCACCTTTTGCGACCACTGCGGCCGCCGCTCCAGGTCGTGTTCGTGCATGAACACCACGCAGCAGGCGTGGTTGCGCCAGACATCGCCGGTGAAGCGCTGTACCCGGCCGACCTTGAGGTTCTCCGCCAGGGCATTGAACGGCTCGGCGACGATGTAGCCGTGGATGCGCTTGCTGGCCAGCGCCGGCGGCATGTCCGAAGGCGGCAGCACCACCAGGTTGACCTCGTCGGCGGCCAGCGCCGCGCCCACCGCACGGCTCACCGCGCGCAGGCCGTTGTCGCGCAGCAGTTGCTGCAACACCACGTTGTGGATCGAGTACCAGAACGGGATCGCCACGCTCTTGCCGCCGAGCTGGCGCACGTCGTCGATCTCCGGAGCCACCGTGAGCCCCGAGCCGCCGACGTGGTTCCAGGCCACCACCTTGGCCGGCACCTTGCTGCCGTAGCGGGCCCAGACGGTCATCGGCGACAGCAGGTGGATGACGTTGACCTGGCCGGAGATGAACGCCTCGATCACCTGCGCCCAGCTACGCAACAGCACCGGCCGTTCGGCCTGGATGCCCTCGGCCTCGAACAGGCCGTTGGCATGGGCCACCAGCAAGGGCGTGGCGTCGGTGATCGGCAGGTAGCCGATGCGCACCGGCGCGTCGGGTTCGGCGGCGGCACGCGCCTGCAGGCTGCTCAGCAGCGGCAACGCGCCGGCGGCGCTGAGCAGCGCGGCGAGCTTGAGGATGTCACGTCGGGAATGGGTCGGGTCGTCCAGGCACATGGGAGGCCTCCGGCTGAGCGATGGGATGGGCATGGGTGCGGCTCGCCCGCCGTAGGGTTTTCAGGATCTCGATGCGCAACGCGCCCAGTTCCTCGACCAGCTCCGCGCGTGGCTGCGGCAGGTCGATGCGCCACTCGCCGAGGGTCCGCGCCGGGCTGTCACCCAGTAGCAGGATGCGTTCGGAGAGCAGCAGGGCCTCGTCGATATCGTGGGTGATCAGGACCACGGCGGTGCCGCGCTCGTGGATCGCCCGCAGCAGCAGTTGCTGCATGTCGGCGCGGGTCACTTCGTCCAGCGCGCCGAAAGGTTCGTCGAGCAGCAGCACCTTCGGCTGCCGTGCCAGGCAGCGGGCCAGCGCGGTGCGCTGGGCCATGCCGCCGGAGAGTTGTGCCGGGTAGCGGGCACGGGCGTGCTCCAGGCCGACCGCGGCGATCGCCTGGTCGACGCGGGCCTGGCGGGTGGCCGCGTCGAGGTGCGGCTGGCGGGCGAAATCGAGGCCGAAGGCGACGTTCTTCTCCAGGTTCAGCCAAGGCAACAGGCTGGGGTCCTGGAACGCCACCGCGACGCCCGGATGCGGGCCGCGCAGGGGCTCGCCGAGTACCCGCACGCTGCCGGCGGCCGGCTCCTGCAGGCCGGCCAGCACGCGCAGCAGGCTGGACTTGCCGACCCCGCTGGGACCGAGGATCGAGACCACCTCGCCGGCACCCAGGCGCAATTCGAAATCGCCGAGCACCGCCTGCCAGCCGGCACCGCGCGGATAGCCGAGGGCGATCCCGCGAGCGTCGAGGAGCGCCTCGCTCATGCCTTGGCCTCGGCCTGGCGTTGCAGTTCGGCGCGCAGTTGCACCAGGCTCGGCGTAACGATCGGGACGAACGCCGACTCGCGCCAGCGGCGGGCGAAACCGGCGCCGTGCTCGCTCAGGTAGGCCTTGCCGCCGCTGGCCTGCAACTCCAGTTGCACGGCATTGGCGGCGGCTTCGGCGAGCCCGATGCGGATGCGGAACAGGCGTGCCGGCTGGCTGGCGAACTCGCCGCTGGCCAGTCCGGCGTGCAGCGCCGCCACGTGTCCGTCGAGGGTTTCGCGCTGTGCCGCCAGCTCACCATCCAGCAGCGAACGACTGCCGCCCAGGTGCCGCTGCACTTCGTCCAGTGCGCGGCGCGCCAGGCCGATGGCCATGCCGCATTGCAGGCCGAGGAAGGCCGGGCGCACCCGTGGCAGGAACTGCCGGGCGTCGTCGTGCAACAGCCAGTCGCGCCCGACCGCCACCGCGCGCAGGTCAAGGGCGGCGGTGTTGCTGCATTGCAGGCCGAGCAGGCGCAGGTCCGCCGAGCGCTGCAAGCCGGCGAGGCCTTCGGGAATCGCCAGGACGAAGGGACTGCCACCCTCCCCTCGTTCGATCGCCGCCGCCACCACGAAATCGCCACTGCGCAGGTTGGTCACCCACGGCAGGCGACCGTCCAGGCGCCAGCCGGCCTCCTCCGCGTGCGCCACCACCTGCAGCGCCTCGATCCCGGAAAGGAACTTCATCGCGTTGGACAGCCCGGTGGCGCCGGCCAGGCGGCCGGCCAGCAGGTCGCCGAGCAGGCGTTGGCGCAGTTCCTGGTTGGGACTCTGCAACAGGTACTCGATGAAGGCGCGCTGGCCCCAGAAGACGAACGCCGCGGTCAGCGAGCGCGCCGCCACCGCGGCCACCCGCTCCACCGCGTCGGCGAGCGTGCCGCCGGCGCCGCCGAGGCGTTCCTCCACCGCCACGCCGAGCACGCCGGCGGCGGCCAGGCGCGGCAGCAGCGCGGCGGGATCGGCGTCGCCGCGGTCGAGGGCGTCGGCCTGGCGGTCGAGCCAGTCGCTCAGGGTCGGGTCAAGCATGGTCGTCACTCCTTGCGCCGGCGCGGCACGCCGCCCGGCAAGCGCAGGCTCAGGCCTGCGGGTTGGTCCAGCGATATTGCTCCAGCTCGGCATTGAGCGGCGTGCGGGCGAACACGTTGGCGAAGTTGCAGAGCGTCGCCAGGCTCACCCCGAGGATCACTTCCAGGGCCTGGGCCTGGTCGAAACCAGCGGCGCGGAAGGCTTCGAACTGTTCGTCGGTGACCGCGCCGCGACTGGCGATCACCGCGCGGGTGAAGTCGGCCAGGGCTTCGTAGCGGGCATCGGGCAGTTCGCCGCGGGCGCGCAGGGCCTCGATCACCGGCTCCGGCAGGCGCGCCTTGTTGCGCGCCACCGCGGTGTGCCCGGCAACGCAGAAGTCGCAGCCATGGGTGGTGGCCGCCACCAGTTGCACCACTTCCCGCTCGGGCAGGCCGAGGCTGGCCTTGGCGTTCAGCCCGGACACGGTGAGGTAGGTTTCCAGGGCGGCCGGCGCATTGGCCAGCACGCCGAGCAGATTCGGGATATAACCCGAGTTGTTCAGCGCGGTCTGGAGGAACGGACGCGCCGCCTCGGGGGCGTTTTCCAGGGTGAGCACGGGAACGCGTGACATGCTTTCGACTCCGGTGGTTGAGGTGTCGAAGAAGTCTCTTGGTAATAAGAAATCCATTCAATATTCTAAAGTCGCTATCACTTGCTCTTGAGTCTTTCCCTTAGATGAATTCGTCCAACCCGCTTGTCGATTGGTTATTAGACAGCCTCGAAGTCGACACCAGCCTGTTCCATGTCGGTCGCTACTGCGGCGGCTGGCATGCCTCCACCCACGGCCTGGCGCGTGCCAGCTTCCACCTGGTGGTGCAGGGACACTGCTGGGCGCACGTCGCCGGAAGCGCCCGGGGCTGGCGACTGGACAGCGGCGACGCGCTGTTCTTCCTGCGCGACGTCGAGTTCCGCCTGTCCAGCGAGGCCACCGCCGAGGCCGCGCGCTGCCAGCCGCGCGGCGAAATGCAGGCGCTGGAGTGGAACGCGGCGGACGGTGCCGGCCTGGTCTGCGGGTTCTTCCACTTCCATTCGGGATTGTCCGGGCTGATCGTCGACGCCCTGCCCGACTGGCTGATCCTGCGCGCCGGCGATCCGGCGCTGGACGCGGCGCGACGCCTGTTCGCCCTGATCGTCGACGAGTGCCGCCGCCAGCCGGCGCCGTCGCCGGTTCTGCTGGAGCGCCTCAGCCACCTGCTGTTCCTCTACGTGTTGCGCCAGCAGGTGCTCGACAACCCGACCCTCGGCGGCCTGGTGGCACTGGCCCGCCAGCCGCAGTTCGCCGGCCTGCTGGAAGCGCTGATCGAGGCACCCGAACAGCCCTGGAGCCTGGAACAGATGGCCGAACGCACCGGACTCTCGCGCTCGGCCTTCTTCAAGCGCTTCAACGAACTCAGCGGTCAGTCGCCGGGACAGGTCCTGCTGGCCCTGCGCATGCACCGCGCCTGCGCCCTGCTGCGCGCCGACGCCAGCGTCGCCGAGGTCGCGGCGGCGGTCGGCTACCAGTCCACCGCCGCCTTCACCCGTGCCTTCCACAAGGCCACCGGGCAGCAGCCGGGGGCCTATCGCAAGGCCAGCCGCTGATCGCCGGAGGCCGATCGGCAGCGAGCAGGCCAACGGCGCTGAAGCGGGGTCGAAGAGCGCGCGCCTCGTCAAGCGCCCGGTCCGCAACGGCAACCCGGAACACGCCACGCCCCGGCCTTGGGGTGGATGGCGGCGGACAGCGCCACGGCCGCTACCCGCCCCTGCACAGCCCCGCCGCTTCGGGCTAGGATGTGCCTTCGTTCCCCCGGTCGGCCCGCGCCCATGCCCAGAGCCAGCAAAGTCACCGATCCGTCCTACGAGCTGATGGACGACCACGAAGGCCATTCGCTGATCTACCGCCAGCACGGCTTCCCCAGCCCGCTGGTGCGCTGGCACTTCCACAAGGAATACGAACTGCACCTGATCGTCGCCAGCTCCGGCAAGGTATTCATCGGCGACTACATCGGCAACTTCGCCCCCGACACCCTGTTCCTCACCGGCCCCAACCTGCCGCACAACTGGATCAGCCAGGTCGAGCCCGACGAGGTGGTGGCCCGGCGCGACATGCTGGTGAACTTCACCGACGAGGTGCTGGAGGACGGCAGCGGCGTATTCTCCGAGCTGAACCGCCTGGCCCCGCTGCTGGCGCGGGCGCGCTACGGCATCGAGTTCCGCGACCCGGCGCTGATCGGCGAAAGCCGGCGACTGTTGCAACGCATCGCCGACAGCGGCGGCATGACCCGCCTGGGATACTTTTTTATCCTCATGGAACAGCTCGCCGAATGCGAGGACTACCAGTTGCTCTCCACCGTCACGTCCTCGCAACTGGCCGACGAGCACAACGTCGAACGGATCAACCGGGCGGTGGACTACATCTTCCAGCACTACGCCCAGGACCTCACCCAGGAGCAGGTCGCCGCCCACCTGGGCATGACCCCCACCTACTTCTCGCGCTTCTTCAAGCAGGCCGCCGGGCGCGGCTTCGTCGAGTTCGTCAACCGCCTGCGCATCAGCAAGTCCTGCGAGCTGCTGGCCCGCAGCGAGCTGCCGGTGACCGAGGTGTGCTTCGAGTCGGGCTTCAGCAACCTGTCCAATTTCAACCGGCGCTTCCAGCAGCTCAAGGGCATGACGCCCACCGGCTACCGGCGCCTGGTGACCCAGCGGCTGACCGAGCAGAACCTGCTCTGAGCCTCCAGCGCCCCACCCCGGCGGTGCAAAAAAGTATCGGTCGAAGTGCAGTCGAGGCTTTGTCGGTTGCGTGACGCGCCTGTGTAATCGGCAGCGAGCGACACAAAAACAATAATGTCTTCCGCGCCGCCCGCCGGCCCGGAAGAGGAGTTCACCGATGAACGACTCGATCAAGGCCTGCCTGGCCGCCGCCTGCCTCGCCCTGCCGCTGCTGGCCCAGGGCGCCGAGACCCTGACCATCGCCACGGTCAACAACAACGACATGATCCGCATGCAGCGCCTGTCCAAGGTGTTCGAGGAAAGCCACCCGGACATCTCGCTGAAATGGGTGGTGCTCGAAGAGAACGTCCTGCGCCAGCGCCTGACCACCGACATCGCCACCCAGGGCGGACAGTTCGACCTGCTCACCATCGGCATGTACGAAGCCGCGCTGTGGGGCGCCAAGGGCTGGCTGGAGCCGATGAGCGGGCTGCCCGCCGACTACGCCCTGGACGACCTGTTGCCCTCGGTGCGCGACGGTCTCTCCGTCAAGGGCACGCTGTACGCCCTGCCGTTCTACGCCGAAGCCTCGATCACCTACTACCGCAAGGACCTGTTCCAGCAGGCCGGGCTGCGGATGCCCGAGCAACCGACCTGGACCCAGCTCGGCGAGTTCGCCGCCAGGCTCAACCGCCCGGACCAGGGCCAGTACGGCATCTGCCTGCGCGGCAAGGCCGGCTGGGGCGAGAACATGGCGTTGATCGGCACCCTGGCCAACGCCTTCGGCGCACGCTGGTTCGACGAGCGATGGCAGCCCGAATTCAGCGGCGGCGAATGGAAGAAGGCTCTCGACTTCTATGTCTCCACCCTCAAGCGGTACGGCCCGCCCGGCGCCTCCAGCAACGGTTTCAACGAGAACCTGGCGCTGTTCAACAGCGGCAAGTGCGCGATCTGGGTGGACGCCAGCGTCGCCGGTTCGTTCGTCACCGACAAGAGCCAGAGCAAGGTCGCCGACGCCACCGGCTTCGCCTTCGCCCCCCGGGAAGTCACCGACAAGGGCGCCTCCTGGCTGTATTCCTGGGCCCTGGCGATTCCCGCCAGCTCGCGCGCCAAGGACGCGGCGAAGGCCTTCGCCACCTGGGCCACCTCGCAGGCGTACGGCAAGCTGGTGGCGGACAGGGAAGGCGTGGCCAACGTGCCGCCCGGCACCCGCGCCTCGACCTACAGCGAGGCCTACCTGGCCGCCGCGCCGTTCGCGCGGGTCACCCTGGAATCGCTGAAGCGCGTCGATCCCAACCATCCGACGCTGAAGCCGGTGCCCTACGTCGGCATCCAGTTGGTCACCATCCCCGAGTTCCAGGCCATCGGCACCCAGGTCGGCAAGCTGTTCTCCGCCGCCCTCACCGGGCAGATGAGCAGCGACCAGGCGCTCGCCGCCGCGCAGCAGAGCACCGCCCGCGAGATGAAGCGCGCCGGCTATCCGAAGTAGTCCGCCGCCGGGCGCAGCCGCGCCCGGCGCGGCGCTGCTCGAGCGCTTGCCCTTGAAGATCCAGACGGAGTCGCCATGAACACCTCGGCCCTCGATACCCCGCTCCCGGCCCGTCCCGCCCACCGTCGCCTCCAGCGCCGCCGGCGCGGACCCGGCTGGCTCCTGGTCAGCCCCTCGGTGGCGCTGCTGCTGTTGTGGATGATCGTGCCCCTGGGCATGACCCTGTATTTCTCGCTGATCCGCTACAACCTGCTGTATCCCGGCGAGAATGCCTTCGTCGGCGTGGAGAACTTCACCTTCTTCGTCACCGACGCCGGCTTCCTGCCCGGCGCGCTGAACACCCTGCTGCTGGTGGGCAGCGTGCTGGCGATCAGCGTGGCGTTCGGCGTGCTCATCGCCGCGCTGCTGGAGGCCGGCGAGTTCTTCGGTCGCGGCGCGGTGCGGGTGTTGCTGATCTCGCCGTTCTTCATCATGCCGACGGTGAGCGCGCTGCTCTGGAAGAACCTGATCTTCCACCCGGTCTCGGGCATCCTCGCCGCCGTCTGGCGCCTGTTCGGCGCCGAGCCGGTGGATTGGCTGGCGCACTATCCGCTGCTGTCGATCATCCTCATCGTCTCCTGGCAATGGCTGCCCTTCGCCATCCTCATCCTGATGACCGCCATGCAGTCCCTCGACCAGGAGCAGAAGGAGGCCGCCCGCCTCGACGGCGCCGGTCCGCTGGCGATCTTCTGGCACCTGACCCTGCCGCACCTGGCGCGGCCCATCGCGGTGGTGCTGATGATCGAGACGATCTTCCTGCTCTCGGTGTTCGCCGAGATCTTCACCACCACCAGCGGCGGCCCCGGCTACGAATCGACCAACCTCGCCTACCTGATCTACAACCAGGCGCTGCTGCAGTTCGATGTCGGCATGGCCTCGGCCGGGGGCCTGATCGCGGTGCTGATCGCCAATATCGCCGCCATCGTGCTGGTGCGGATGATCGGCAAGAACCTTACCGAGCGCAGCTGAGGAACCCGCCATGCTGACACTCAAGCAATCCCGCCGCCTGCGCAACGGCCTGCTCGGCCTGCTCTGCTGGGGCATCGCCCTGCTGCTGTTCTTCCCGATCTTCTGGATGCTGCTGACCAGCTTCAAGAGCGAGATCGACGCCTTCGCCACGCCGCCGCAGTTCATCTTCCAGCCGACCCTGGAGAACTACCTGCACATCAACGAGCGCAGCGACTACTTCGCCTATGCCTGGAACTCGCTGCTGATCTCCTCCTCGGCGACCCTCCTGTGCATGCTCGTCGCGGTGCCGGCGGCCTACTCCATGGCCTTCTTCGAGACCCGCCACACCAAGCGCACGCTGCTCTGGATGCTGTCGACCAAGATGCTTCCGCCGGTCGGCGTACTGATGCCGATCTACCTGCTGGCCAAGCAGTTCGGCCTGCTCGATTCGCGGCTGGCGCTGATCATCGTCTACACCCTGATCAACCTGCCGATCGTGGTCTGGATGGTGTACACCTACTTCAAGGACATCCCCGTGGACATCCTCGAAGCGGCGCGCCTGGACGGCGCCGGCACCTGGCAGGAGATCGTCCGCGTGCTGCTGCCGATCGCCCGCGGCGGGCTCGCCTCGACCCTCCTGCTGTCGCTGATCCTGTGCTGGAACGAGGCCTTCTGGTCGCTCAACCTGACCTCCTCGGCCGCCGCCCCGCTGACCGCCCTGGTCGCCTCCTATTCCAGCCCCGAAGGACTGTTCTGGGCCAAGCTCTCGGCCGTCTCCACCCTCGCCTGCGCGCCGATCCTGGTCTTCGGCTGGATCAGCCAGAAGCAGCTGGTACGCGGCCTTTCCTTCGGCGCCGTGAAATGAAGCGCATCCCCATCCTTTCGTCCACGGAGGTATTCCGCCATGGCTGATCTCAAGATCCGCAACCTGCAGAAAGGCTTCGACGGCCAGGCCATCATCAAGGGCATCGACCTCGACGTCCGCGACCGCGAGTTCGTGGTCTTCGTCGGCCCCTCCGGCTGCGGCAAGTCGACCCTGCTGCGCCTGATCGCCGGCCTCGAAGAGGCCAGCGGCGGCAGCATCGCCCTCGACGGCACGGACATCACCGACACCCCGCCGGCGAAACGCGACCTGGCGATGGTCTTCCAGACCTACGCGCTGTACCCGCACATGACGGTGCGCAGGAACCTCTCCTTCGCCCTCGACCTGGCCGGCGTCGACAAGCGCGAGGTCGCCGCCAAGGTCGACGCCGCCGCACGCATCCTCGAACTGCAAGCGCTGCTGGAGCGCAAGCCGCGCCAGCTCTCCGGCGGCCAGCGGCAGCGAGTGGCGATCGGCCGGGCGATCGTGCGCAACCCGAAGATATTCCTCTTCGACGAACCGCTGTCCAACCTCGACGCCGCCCTGCGCGTGCAGATGCGCCTGGAACTGGCGCGGCTGCACCAGGAACTGGCGGCGACCATGATCTACGTGACCCACGACCAGGTCGAGGCGATGACCCTGGCGGACAAGGTCGTGGTGCTCAACGGCGGACGCGTCGAGCAGGTCGGCTCGCCGCTGGAGCTTTACCACCATCCGGCCAACCTGTTCGTCGCCGGCTTCCTCGGCACGCCGAAGATGGGCTTCCTGCGCGGCCATCTCAGCCGCAATCAGGGCGAGCGCTGCGAGGTCGCCCTCGAATGCGGCGCGCGCGTCGGCCTGCCGCTATGCGCCGGCGAGCTGGCCACCGGCAGCCCGGTGACCCTCGGTATCCGCCCGGAACACCTGAACATCGCCCGCCCGGGCCATGCCTTCCAGGGCCTGCTGCGGGTCGCCGCCGACGTCAGCGAGCGCCTGGGCAGCGACAGCTTCTGCCATGTCCGCGCCGACTCGGGGGAAATGCTCACCCTGCGCGTGCGCGGCGATTTCGCACCGGACTACGGCGCCCCCCTGGAGCTGGGCTTCGATCCGGCGCACTGCCATCTGTTCGACAGCAACGGCCAGGCCCTCGACAAACGACTGCAACAGGCGGCCTGAAGCCGCCAGCGGGAACCCACCGATGAAACTCAACCGGCAGCACCTCCCCCTGCTGGCGACCGCTGTCGCCCGCCCGTCCTACGACCCCGCGCAACTGCGCCAGGGCATCGTCCACATCGGCGTCGGCGGCTTCCACCGCGCGCACCAGGCGGCCTACACCGACGCCCTGATGAACCGCGGCGAAGCCCTCGACTGGGCGATCTGCGGCGCCGGCCTGCGCAGCGACGACCGCGCCATGCGCGACGCCCTGGCCGCCCAGGACTACCTCTACACCCTCTACGAGCTGGGCGACCAACCGGACACCGAGGTTCGCGTGATCGGCGCCATCAGCGGCATGCTGCTCGCCGAGGACGGCGCCGAGGCGCTGCTGGAAAAGCTTGCCGAGCCGGCCATCCGCATCGTCTCGCTGACCATCACCGAAGGCGGCTACTGCATCGACGATGGCAGCGGCGAGTTCCTCGCCGAGTTGCCGCTGGTGCGCCACGACCTGGCCAACCCGCGGACCCCGCGCGGGGTCTTCGGCTTTCTCTGCGAGGCTCTGCGGCGGCGCCGCGACACAGGCGTGCCGGCGTTCACCGTGATGTCCTGCGACAACCTCCCGCACAACGGCGAGGTGGCGCGCAAGGCGCTGCTGGCCTTCGCCGAACGGCTCGACCCGGGGCTGGCGCGCTGGATCGCGACGCACGTCAGCTTTCCCAACGCCATGGTCGACCGCATCACCCCGATGACCAGCCCCGCCCACCGCCGCCAACTGGCCCAACGGCACGGCGTGGAAGACGCCTGGCCGGTGGTCTGCGAACCCTTCGTGCAATGGGTGCTGGAAGATCATTTCAGCGCTGGGCGCCCGGCCTGGGAAAAGGTCGGCGTGCAGTTCACCGACGACGTCACGCCCTACGAGGAGATGAAGATCGGCCTGCTCAACGGCAGCCACCTGGCGCTCACCTACCTGGGCTTCCTGCGCGGCTACCGCTTCGTCCACGAGACCCTCGGCGACCCGCTGCTGCGCCGCTACGTGCGGACCTTCATGGACCGCGACGCGGCCCCACTGCTGGCGCCGGTACCGGGGATCGACCTGGAGCGCTACAAGGACAGCCTGGTCGAGCGCTTCGCCAACCGCGCCATCGCCGACCAACTGGAACGGGTCTGCTCGGACGGCTCGTCGAAGTTTCCCAAGTTCATCGTCCCCACCGCCAATCGGCTGATCGCCGCCGGCCGCCCACTGGAACGGGTGGCCCTGGTGGTGGCGGCCTGGGCGCTGTACCTGGGCGGGGTCGACGAGCATGGCGAGCACTACCCGATTCCCGATCCGCGCGCCGCCGAATGCCAGGCGCTGGTTGCCGAACGCCACGGCCTGGGCCGGCGCCTGCTCGGCGTGGAGACCGTGTTCGGCCCGGCGATCCCGGCCTCGGCGGCCTTCGTCGAGGCCTTCGAGCGCCTCTACGACAGCCTGCGCCGACACGGCGTCAGCGAAACCCTGCGCCAGGTACTCGGCGAATGACTCCGGAGGGCCGCATGCACGGATTGTTCCTCGGCATCGATTGCGGCACCCAAGGCAGCAAGGCGCTGCTGCTCGACGCCGGCAGCGGCCGCACGCTGGGCCTGGGCAGCGCCGCGCAGCGCCCGCCGGAAGGCCGCGACGGACGCCGCGAGCAGGACCCGGCGGACTGGCTGGAAGCCATGGCCAGCGCGGTACGCATGGCCCTGGAAGAAGCCGCGGTGGACGGCCGCGAGGTCCGCGCCCTGGCGGTTTCCGCCCAGCAGCATGGGCTGCTCCTGCTCGACGCCGAGGGCCGGGCGCTGCGCCCGGCCAAGCTCTGGTGCGACACCGAGAGCGCGGCGGAGAACCGCGAGCTGCTGGAAGCCCTCGGCGGCCCGGCCGGCTCGCTGGAACGCCTGGGGCTGGTGCTCGCGCCGGGCTACACGCTGTCCAAGCTGCTCTGGAGCAAGCGACGCTTTCCCGAGCTGTTCGCCCGCGTCGCGCATATCCTCCTGCCCCACGACTACCTCAACCACTGGCTCACCGGCCGCGTCTGCAGCGAAGCGGGCGACGCCTCCGGTAGCGGCTACTTCGACGTGCGCCGGCGCACCTGGGCCAGCGACGTGCTGGAGCTGGTCGAGCCGGGCGGACGCCTGGCGGCAGCGCTGCCGGAGCTGATCGAGCCCGGCGCCTGCATCGGCAACCTGCGCCCCGAAGCGGCCGCCGCCCTCGGCCTGGCTCCCCACACGCGGGTCGCCGGCGGCGGCGGCGACAACATGCTCGCCGCCATCGGCACCGGCAACATCCGCCCCGGCCTGCTCACCGCCAGCCTGGGCACCTCCGGCACCCTGAGCGCCTATGCCGAGCGGCCGCTGGTCAGTCCGCACGGCGAGCTGGCGACCTTCTGCGCCTCGTCCGGCGGCTGGCTGCCGCTGGCCTGCACGATGAACCTCACCGGTGCCTGCGGCCTGGTACAGGACCTGCTGCACCTCGACCTCGACGAATTCTCCCGGCTGGCCGCCCAGGCGCCGGTCGGCGCCGAGGGTCTGCTGATGCTGCCGTTCTTCGACGGCGAGCGGGTTCCGGCGCTACCGCATGCCAGCGCCAGCCTGCATGGCATGACCGCGGCCAACCTGAGCCGCGCCAATCTTTGCCGGGCGGTGCTCGAAGGCACCGCCTTCGGCCTGCGCTACGGCCTCGACCTGCTGCGCGCCAGCGGCCTGCCGGGCGAGGAAATCCGCCTGGTCGGCGGCGCGGCGAAGAACCCGCTGTGGCGGCGGACGCTCGCCGACCTGCTCGGCCTGCCGCTGGTCTGTCCACGGCAGACCGAGGCCGCCGCCCTTGGCGCGGCGCTCCAGGCGGCCTGGAGCCTGGGCCGCGAAAGCGGCGCCGGTGAAAGCCTGGAAGCCCTGTGCCAGCGCTGCGTGGCGCTCGACGAGGCGACCCGCACCCAGCCCCAGGCGCGACGACAGGCAGCCTACGAACAGGCCTACCGGCGTTACCTGGAGCACCTGCCTCCGCGATAATGGCCGGCTTTCCTTCCTCTTCTGGCGTTTTGGAGATCTGCATGTACCTGGTGTGTGGCGAGGCCCTTTTCGATGTCTTCAGCCTGGAAAGCGCTGCGCGCAGCAACGAGCTGGGCTTCACCGCGATCGCCGGCGGCTCGCCGTTCAACGTCGCCGTCGGCCTGCGCCGGCTGGGCGTGGAGGCGGCGCTGTTCGGCGGGCTGTCCAGCGACTACCTGGGCGCGCGGCTGCGCCGGGTGCTCGAAGAAGAAGGCGTGGACTGCGGCTTCCTGGTGCCCAGCGACGCCCCGACCACCCTGGCGATGGTCGGCCTCGACGCCAGCGGCTCGGCACAATACCAGTTCCGCGGCGAGGGCTGCGCCGACCGCCAGGTGCGCCTGGAACACCTGCCGACGCTGGATGGGCGGATACGCGGGCTGCACGTCGGCTCCTACACCCTGGTGGTGACGCCGGTGGCCGACACCCTGCTGGCGCTGGTCCGGCGCGAGAGCGGCCGGCGCCTGGTCAGCCTGGATCCCAACGTGCGCCTCGACCCGCAGCCGGACATCGACCTCTGGCGGCGCCGGGTCGAGGCCTTCGCCAGTCATGCGCACCTGATCAAAGCCAGCGAGGAAGACCTGGCCCTGCTCTACCCCGACCGCGATCCCGGCGAGGTGGCCCGCGGCTGGCTGAACCCGCGCTGCCGGCTGGTCTTCGTCACCCACGGCGGCGCCGGCGCCAGCGTGCACTGCACCCACGGCAGCTGGAGTCGCCCGGCGGATACCGCCCTGGCGCTGCGCGATACGGTCGGCGCCGGCGATACCTTCCAGGCGGCGACCCTCGCCTACCTCCGCCGCCTCGACGCCGACAGCCCGGCCGGGCTAGCCGCGCTGTCGCGGGAAGCGATCGACGCGATGCTCGCCTTCGCCATCCGCGCGGCGGCGGTCACCTGCTCGCGGGTGGGGCCGGACCTGCCGTTCGCCCACGAGCTTTGAGGCCGGTCAGGCCGAGGGCTGCCGCCCGGTCTAGCGCCCCGGCCGCGCCAGCCACTCCCGGCCCTTGAGCATGGCGTTCCAGTACACCCAGGGCAGTACGTGGCGCTTGAGCAGCCAGGCGAAGCGGCTGGCCGCGGTGGGCTCCAGCGGGAAGGTCGGCAGCAGCTTGCCGGCGTAGCCGAACTCCGCCAGCACCACCCGGCCGCGCTCGACGGTCAGCGGGCAACCGCCGTAACCGTCGTAGCGCAGCGGCAGGCCACGGCCGCTGCGCAGGCCGAGAAGGTTCTCGGCCACCACCACGATCTGCTTGCGCGCCGCCGCCGCGGTCTTCGCGTTGGCGGTGCCGCAGACATCGCCGAGGGCGAAGATCTCGCCATGGCGGACATGTTGCAGGGTCGCCGGGTCGACTTCGCACCAGCCGGCCGCGTCGCCCAGGCCGCTGGCGGCGACGAAGGTCGGCGGCAGTTGCGGCGGCACCACGTGCAGCAGGTCGAAGTCCTTTTCCGCCAGATTGCTGTTGCCGTCGGCGTCCTTCACCTCGAACCAGGCCTTGCGCGCCGCGCCGTCGACCTTCACCAGGTTGGAATTGAACGCCAGCTCGGCCGAATACTTGCGCACGTATTCCATCAGCGGCGGAACGAAATCGGCGACGCCGAACAACGCCGCGCCGGCCAGGTCGAACTCGACCTCGATGTCTTGCAGCACGCCCTCCCGCAGCCAGTGGTCGCAGGACAGGTACATGGCTTTCTGCGGCGCCCCGGCGCACTTGATCGGCATCGCCGGCTGGGTGAACAGCGCCTTGCCGCCACGCAGGCCGCGCACCAGCTCCCAGGTGTAGGGCGCCAGGTCGTAGCGGTAGTTGGAGGTGACGCCGTTGCGCCCGAGGGTCTCCTCCAGGCCCTCGATGCGCTCCCAGGCCAGGCGCAGGCCGGGGCAGACGATCAGGTTGCGGTATTCCAGGCTGCCGCCGCTCTCCAGCAGTAGCCGGCGCGCCTCGGGGTCGACCCGCTCGACACGGGTGCGCAGCCACTCCACGCCGGGCGGGACCAGCCCGGCCATCGGCCGCGCGGTGTCGCCCTGGGCGTAGGCGCCGCCACCGACCAGGGTCCAGCCCGGTTGGTAGTAGTGGGTGTCCGCCGGCTCGATCAGGCTGATACGCAACCCCGGCGAACGTTTCAGCAGGCTGGCGATCACGCCGATGCCGGCCGCGCCGCCGCCGATCACGGCGATGTCGGTGGTGAGTTCTGAAGCGTTAGCGCTCTGCATGGGAGTTCCTTCGACGATCCGAGTGGGTGGGCGCGCGCCAGGCCGCCGCGCGCGAAACCCTATCACCCTAGCAGCACGGCGCCGGCGCGCGGCATCCGGCTGTAATCCGCCGGTAACTGTTGCCCTGGCAACAGCGGAGCAACAGGCAGCGCCCGCGGACCAGCAAAAACTGTTGGAACAAACCGCCAACTCTTTGATTTTTCTATTGATTAGCAAACGGCACGGCTTGTGCAAACAGACCTGGCAGAGGCTTGGCGATCGCGCCAGCCACCTATCCGAACTGCCAGAGGTGCCCAGCGAGCATGTCGTTACCGCCTGTTTCCCCTCCCTCCTCCAGGCGTTCCACCCGCACCACCGAACCCGCGAGCCGCGCCACACCGATGCCGCTGGCGGAACCACCACGCTGCAAGGCTGAACCATGACCGACGAAACCGCACCCAAGGATCTTCGTGATCAGGCGCCCCGGCTACTCCCGGCACGCCTCATCGAGAACGACGCCCAGGCGTTGCAGGCCGCCCACGAGGTAGCCGGACTGGCCCGTCGCGAAGCGGCGCTACGCGACCGCGAACGACGCCTGCCCTGGCAGGAACTGGAACTCTTCACCCGCCTCGGCCTGGGCGGCATCGGCATTCCCCGCGCCCATGGCGGCGCGCAGGTTTCCCACGTGACCCTGGCCGAGGTGTTCCGCGTCATCTGTGCCGCCGACCCGGCCCTCGGACAGATTCCGCAGAACCAGTTCGGCCTGCTCAGCGTGATCGACAACGTCGCCAGCCCGGCGCAGAAACGCAAGCTGTTCCGTGGCATCCTCGACGGCCGCCGGCTGGCCAACGCCGGCCCGGAGCGCAATACCCGCCATACCCTTGAGCTGAAGGCGCGGGTCCGTCGCGACGGCGACGGCTACCGGGTCAGCGGCGAGAAGTTCTACTCCACCGGCGCCTTGTTCGCCCACTGGGTGGCGGTCAAGGCCATCGACGAGGAAGAGCGCGCGGTGATGCTCTTCGTCGAGCGCGGCGCTCCCGGCCTGCGCATCGTCGACGACTGGTCCGGCTTCGGCCAGCGCACCACCGCCAGCGGCACGGTACTGCTGGACGAGGTTCCGGTAGCCGGCGACATGCTGATCCACAACGGCCTGCTGGCCGAGATCCCGAGCCTCCAGGGCGCCGTCTCGCAACTGATCCAGGCCGCCATCGACGCCGGCATCGCCCAGGCGGCGCTGGACGACGCCCAGGCGTTCGTCCGCGAACGCAGCCGGCCCTGGATCGACGCCCAGGTCGAACGCGCCAGCGACGAGCTTTACAGCATCGCCGAGGTCGGCCGCCTGCAAATCGAGCTGCACGCCGCCAACGCCCTGCTGGAGAAGGCCGGCCAGGTCCTCGACGAAGTGGCCGCGCGGCCGGTGGACGCCGAGTCGGCGGCACGCGCCTCGATCGCCGTGGCCGAGGCCAAGGTGCTGAGCACCGAGATCAGCCTGGCCGCCAGCGAGAAGCTCTTCGAGCTGGCCGGCAGCCGCGCCACGCTCGCCGAGTTCAACCTCGACCGGCACTGGCGCAACGCCCGCACCCACACCCTGCACGACCCGGTACGCTGGAAGGTCCACGCGGTCGGCGACTACTACCTGAACGGCGCCCGTCCGGCGCGTCACTCATGGATCTGAGGAGCGCCCGATGAGCCTCGCACACGCTACGCGCGACAATCCCACGGCCGCTGCCCATCGCATCGGCAGCGACGACGAAGCCCTGGAAACGGCCCGCGAGCTGGCCGCCCTGTTCGCCCGCGAAAGCATCCAGCGCGACCGCGAGCGGCGCCTGCCGCTGGAAGAACTGGAACTGTTCTCCCGCTCCGGCCTGTGGGGCATCGCGGTGCCCCGCGAATACGGCGGGGCCGGCGTCTCGCGGGTGACCCTGGCGAAGGTGGTGGCGATCGTCAGCGCCGCCGACAGTTCCCTGGGGCAGATTCCGCAGAACCATTTCTACGCCCTCGAAGTGCTGCGGGTGAACGGCTCGCCGGCGCAGAAAGGTCGCCTGTTCGGCGCCGCCCTGGCCGGCGAGCGTTTCGGCAACGCCCTGGCCGAGATCGGCACGCGTACCGCCAGCGAGCGCCGCACCCGCCTGCGCGCCGACGGCGACGGCTACCGCCTGGACGGGCGCAAGTTCTACTGCACCGGCGCACTCTACGCGCAGCGGGTGCCGACCCTGGCGGTGGACGACGAGGGCCGCCAGCAACTGGCCTTCGTCCCGCGCGACAGCGCCGGGCTGGAAATCGTCGACGACTGGTCCGGCTTCGGTCAACGCACCACCGGCAGCGGTTCGGCGCTGTTCGACCGGGTAGCGGTGGCCGCCGAGGACGTGGTCTCGTTCCAGGACGCCTTCGAGCGCCCGACCACCGTCGGCCCGCTGGCGCAGATCCTCCACGCGGCGATCGACGCCGGGATCGCCCGCGGCGCCTTCGAGGACACCCTGCGTTTCGTCCGCGAGCGCGCCCGGCCCTGGGTCGACTCCGGCGTCGACAAGGCCAGCGACGACCCACTGACCATCCACGAGATCGGCCGCCTGGCGATCCGCCTGCACGCCGCCGAAGCGCTGCTGGAGCGTGCCGGGCGGGTGCTCGACCGGGCCACCGCCGAGCCGGACGCGGAAAGCGTGGCGGCCGCCTCGATCGCCGTCGCCGAAGCCCGCGCGCTGACCACCGAGGTCGCCCTGTTGGCCGGCAGCAAGCTGATCGAGCTTGGCGGCAGCCGCGCCTGTCTCGCCGAACTCGGTCTCGACCGCCACTGGCGCAACGCCCGCGTACACACCCTGCACGACCCGGTGCGCTGGAAGTACCACGCGGTCGGCGACTACTACCTCAACGGCCGCCTGCCGCCACGCCGCGGCACGCTCTGAACGCCGAAGGAACCGCCATGAGCAAGAAGCAGATTCTCCTAAACGCCTTCAGCATGAATTGCGTCGGCCATATCAACCACGGCCTCTGGACCCACCCGCGCGACCGCTCCAGCGACTACCGCAAACTGCGCCACTGGACCGAGCTGGCCCGGCTGCTGGAGCGCGGCCTGTTCGACGGCCTGTTCATCGCCGATATCCTCGGCGTCTACGACGTCTACCAGGGCGGCATCGAGGTGACCGCCCGCGAAGCCGTCCAGTTGCCGGTGAACGACCCGCTGATGCTGGTCTCGGCCATGGCCGGGGTCACCGAGCACCTGGGTTTCGGCGTCACCGCCAACCTCACCTACGAGGCGCCCTACCCGTTCGCCCGGCGGCTCTCGACCCTCGACCACCTGAGCGACGGGCGGATCGGCTGGAACATCGTCACCGGCTACCTGGAAAGCGCGGCCAAGGCCATGGGCCAGTCCGCGCAGATCGAGCACGACCGCCGCTACGACCGCGCCGACGAGTACCTGGAGGTCCTCTACAAGCTCTGGGAGGGCAGCTGGGAAGACGACGCGGTGCTCGCCGACCGCCAGCGACGGGTCTACGCGCGGCCGGAGAAGATCCACAAGATCCGCCACCATGGCGAGTTCTACCAGGTCGAGGGCTACCACCTCGCCGAGCCCTCTCCACAGCGCACCCCGGTGCTGTTCCAGGCCGGCTCCTCGGAGCGTGGCCTGGCCTTCGCCGCGCGCCACGCCGAATGCGTGTTCGTCTCCGGACAGACCCGCGAGGCCACCCGCCAACTGGTGCAGCGCATCCGCGCGGCGGTGGTCGGCGCCGGCCGTCGCGCCGAGGACATCAGGATCTTCATGGGTATCAACGTGATCGTCGCCGCCACCGCGGCCGAGGCCCGCGACAAGCATGCCGAGTACCGCCGCTACGCCAGCCCCGAGGCCGGCCTGGCGCACTTCGCCAGCTCCAGCGGCATCGACCTGTCGCGCTACGGGCTCGACGAACCGATCCGCTACGAGAAGAACAACGCCATCGAGTCGGTGGTGAAGAACCTCACCGTGGCGCGCACCGACTCCACCGTGCGCAAGCTCCTCGATCAGTTGGCCCTGGGCGGCCGCTACGTGACCCTGGTAGGCGACCCGCGCCAGGTCGCCGACGATCTCGAAGGCTGGATCGCCGATACCGGCCTGGACGGCTTCAACCTGACCCGCACCGTGGAGCCGGAGAGCTACGCCGACTTCATCGACCTGGTGGTGCCCGAGTTGCAGGCACGCGGCAGCTACAAGACCGCCTACGCCCCCGGCACCCTGCGGGAGAAGCTCTTCGGCGGCGGCCGCGCGCGCCTGCAGGCGGAACACGCCGGCGCCGCCTTCCGCCAGCCCCCAGCCGCGCACCAGCGCCAGGCCTGACCCCACTTTCCCTTTCGTTCAGGAGCCCACCATGCTGAACACCCTGAAAACCCTGAGCCTGGCCGTCCTCCTCGGCAGCGGCCCGGTCCAGGCCGCCGACGCCCCGCTGAAGATCGGCACCACCGCCGCCTTCGCCCCGCCGCTGGAAGTCGCCGTGAGCGAAGCCGGCAAGCAGGGACTGAAGGTCGAACTGGTCGAGTTCAGCGACTGGAACGCCCCCAACATCACCCTCGCCCAGGGCGACATCGACGCCAACTACTTCCAGCACGTGCCCTTCCTGGAAAACGCCAACCGCGAAGGCGGCTTCCAGTTGAAGCCGTTCGCGCCGGGGATCATCAACAACGTCGGGCTCTATTCGAAGCGCTACGCCAGCCTCGCAGAGTTGCCGGAAGGCGCCAGCGTGGCCATCGCCAACGACCCGATCAATGGCGGCCGCGGCCTGCAACTGCTACAGAAGGCCGGCCTGCTGAAGCTCAGGGACGGCGTCGGCTACAAGGCGACCCTCGACGATATCGTCGACAACCCGAAGGACATCCGCATCACCGAGCTGGAGGCGGTGCAACTGGCGCGCGCCCTCGACGATTTCGACCTGGCCCAGGGCTACCCGCACTACCTGCGCCTGGCCGGGACCATCGACCCGACCCGGGCGCTGCTGTTCGACGGGATCGACAACCGGGAATACGTGATCCAGTTCGTCACCCGCGGCGACTACCAGGACCGCGACGGCCGCCTGGCGCGCTTCGTCGACATCTACCAGCATTCGCCGGTGGTCCGCGCCGCGTTGGACAAGGCCCATGGCACGCTGTACCAGCCGGGCTGGGAGTGACGACCATGACCGTTCCCCCGAGCCTGCTACCCCTCGAACCGTTCCCGACGGCGCCCGACACGCGCGCCTCCACGCCGCACATCCGCCTCCACGGCCTGGGCAAGCGCTACCCCGGCGGGGTCCAGGCCCTGCGGGAGATCGACCTGGAAATCCGCCGCGGCGAAGTGTTCGGCATCATCGGCCGCAGCGGCGCCGGCAAGTCCTCGCTGATCCGCACCCTCAATCGCCTGGAGCGTCCCAGCGAGGGGCAGGTGCTGATCGACGGCGAGGACATCGGCGGCTACGACGGCCAGCGTCTGGTCGCCCTGCGCCGACGCATCGGCATGATCTTCCAGCACTTCAACCTGATGTCGGCCAAGACCGTGCGGCAGAACATCGCCCTGCCGCTGCGGGTGGCCGGGGTGCCCCGGGCACGGATCGAGGAGCGGGTCGCCGGGCTGCTGCAACTGGTCGGCCTGGAGGAAAAACGCGACGCCTATCCGGCGCAGCTCTCCGGCGGGCAGAAACAGCGCGTCGGCATCGCCCGCGCGCTGGTGCACCAGCCGCAGATCCTGCTCTGCGACGAAGCCACCTCGGCGCTGGACCCGGAGAGCACCCAGGCGATCCTCGCGCTGCTGCGCGACATCAACCGCCGGCTGGGCCTGACCATCGTCCTGATCACCCACGAGATGGCGGTCATCCGCGAGATCTGCGACCGCGTGGTGGTCCTCGAATGCGGCCGCATCGTCGAACAGGGCGAAGTCTGGGAAGTCTTCGGCGATCCGCGCCATGCCGTCACCCGAAGCCTGCTCGGCAGCCTGCGCGCCGCCCTCCCGGCCGACCTCCAGGCGCGCCTGCGCCAGGCTCCCGGCGGCGGCGACCCGGTGCTGCTCGATCTCCAGTACACCGGCGCCAGCCGACGGGTGCCGGACCTGCTGGCCATCGCCAGGGCCATCGGCCAGCGCGTCGACCTGCTCCACGGCGGCATAGAGCGGATCCAGGGCCGCGCCCTGGGGCGCCTGCTGCTACAGGTCGGCGCGCCGCCCGGCGAGCTTCCCGGCGTGCTGGCCAAGGCCGCGCTGGTGGCGGACAAGGTGGAGGTGCTCGGCCATGTCGCCCATGCTTGAACGGCTCTGGCAAGGTTTCCTCGATACGCTGCTGATGATCGGCGCGTCCTCCGCCATCGTCCTGCTGGTGGGTATCCCGCTGGCCCTGGTGCTGGTCACCACCGGGCCGGGCGGGATCTTCGAGGCGCGCCTGCTCAATCGCATCCTGGGCGGTCTGGTCAACGTGCTGCGCTCGGTACCCTTCCTGATCCTGATGGTGGCGCTGATTCCCTTTACCCGGATGATCGTCGGCACCAGCTATGGAGTCTGGGCCGCGGTGGTGCCGCTGACCATCGCCGCCACGCCGTTCTTCGCGCGGATCGCCGAGGTCAGCCTGCGCGAAGTCGACCACGGCCTGGTGGAGGCGGCCCAGGCGATGGGCTGCGAACGCCGCCACATCATCTGCAACGTACTGTTGCCGGAGGCGCGACCGGGCATCGTCGGCGGCTTCACCATCACCCTGGTGACCATGATCAATTCCTCGGCCATGGCCGGCGCGATCGGTGCCGGCGGCCTCGGCGACCTGGCCTACCGCTACGGCTACCAGCGCTTCGACACCCAGGTGATGCTCACCGTGATCATCGTCCTTGTGCTGCTGGTCACGTTGATCCAGTTCGGCGGCGACCGCCTGGCCCGCCTGCTGAACAAACGCCTGTAGAATCCGCCCTCCCGGCCTGGGAGGGCTGGCGCTTTACCGAGGGCGACAGGAACCAGCGTCGCCGCGACAGCGCATCTTTCCCCGCGCCGGACAGACCTGTATCTGTCGTCCTCCGGTCATCCGGCAACGCCAGACTGGTCGGCAATCCCGTGAAAAAGAAAGAAGGAAAGGCGCCTCATGCGGCAAAGATTCTGGCAAGGAACATTCAAGACCCTGGGCCTCCTCGGCCTGACGGCGGGGCTCGCCGCCCAGGCCGCGGAGCCGTCCGGCAAGGCCCTCAGCGCCGCCGCCGGCGTGCCCTGGCCGGCGGTCATCGCCCACCGCGGCGCCTCGTACGACGCCCCCGAGGAAACCGCCGCGGCCTACCTACTGGCCCGCGACCTCGGCGCCGACTACCTGGAAGCCGACGTGCAGCGCAGCCGCGACGGCGTACTGGTCGCCCTCCACGACGACACCCTGGAGCGCACCACCGACGTCGCCGAGGTCTTCCCGGGACGCGCCAAGGACCCGGTGAGCAGCTTCACTCTCGCCGAACTCAAGCGCCTGGACGCCGGCTCCTGGTTCAATCGCGCCTTCCCCGAGCGCGCCCGGCCCGGCTTCGTCGGCCTGCGCATCCTCACCCTCGACGAGATGCTCGACATCGCCGAGGGCGGCGCCAACAAGCCGGGCCTGTACCTGGAGACCAAGGTACCGGCGCAATTCCCCGGCATCGAAGACGACCTGCGCAAGCTGCTGGAACGCCGCGGCTGGCTGCAACCCCGCGAGCGCGCCGCCGCCGGGCATGTCGACGTGGCCCACGGCAATGGCCGGGTGATCCTGCAGACCTTCGAGAAGAGCAGCCTGGAACTGCTGCAAGAAAGCATGCCGCAAGTGCCGAAGATTCTCCTGCTGTGGCTCGGCGACGGTTACCTGGAAGCCCGTTCGCCAGTGACCTTCAAGGAATCCGGGGAAACCGACAAGGCGGCCTTCTACGCCAGGCAGGAAGTGAAGTCCGAAGCCGAGTTCGGCGCCTGGCTGGACTGGGCCAAGGCCCACGGCGCGCTGGGCACCGGGCCCTCGGCGACCCTCAGCGAACGCGGCGAACAGAGCTACGCCGACCTGGTGAAACCCTGGATGAACCGCATGACCCACGCGCGCGGGTTGTTCATCCATGCCTACTCGGTGGACTCGGAGGAAGACTTCAAGGCCCTAGGTGCGGCCGGCGTCGACGGTTTCTTCACCAACCGCACCTCGGAACTGCTGAAGTTCCAGGGCCGCCCGGCGGCGCAAGACATGGACGCGCTGCTGCGCCGGCACGGCTACTGAGCCTCGGCCTGGCCGGCGGATGAGCGCGGGCGGCCATCCGCAGTTCCCGCTTCGGCGGCGCGGCGCTAGCCGGCGCTGTCGCTGCCGAAGCGCGCCAACTGCATCTCGCGCAGCCGGCTGAGGGTGCGACGGAAGGCGAAGGCCAGGTAGCCCTCGGTATAAAGTGCCTCCAACGGTACCCTGGCCTCCAGGTAGAGCGGCACCTTGCGGTCGTAGCATTCGTCCACCAGGGCGATGAAGCGCCGCACGCCGTCGTCGTGCACCGACAACTGCGGCAATTCGCGATCCCCCGCCTCCACCAGTTGCGCGCCGTCCTCGGTGCCACGGGCTATGCGGCCTTCGCGCTGGCTGGCGCTCAGGCACGGCAGGTCGTCCATCAGGATCGCCCGGTAGCGGTCGCAAAGGCCGATGAAGTCCAGCGCCGACAGCGGTACCTCGCAGAGCTGCGCATAGCTGCACCAGAGCACCGACTCGCTGTGCCGGCGCACCGCCAGCGGGCGGTGCCCCAGCTCGATGGGCTGCGCGGACACCACTTCGCCGGCGCTCAGGCGCGCGAAGAGTTCGGCGAAACCGCCCGCCTGCCCCGCCTCCACCACCCAGTAGCGTTGCTCGGCCCGGCCGGGATGCAGGCGGTGGTCCTGGTCGCCATCCACCGCGACCACCGTCATGTGCCGCTGGATCGCCTCGATCGCCGGGAGGAAGCGTTCGCGGTTGAAGCCGTCGGCGTACAACTGCTCCGGCGGCTGATTGGAAGTGGCGACCAGCACCACGCCCTCCTCGAACATGATGCGCAGCAGGCTGCCGAGCAGGATGGCGTCGCCGATATCGCTGACGAACAGCTCGTCGAAGCACAGCACCCGCACGTCCCGCGCCAACTCGCGGGCCAGGGCGCGCAACGGGTCGGCTGTACCGGTCAGTTCGAACTGGCGCTGGTGCACCCATTGCATGAAGTGGTGGAAGTGCTGGCGCCGCGCGGGCACGCGCAGGCACTGGTAGAAGTGATCCATCAGCCAGGTCTTGCCGCGTCCTACCGGTCCCCACAGGTAGACGCCCTGGATCGCGCCGTGGCGGTGCGGCTCGTGCAGGGCCTGGAAACAACGCTCCAGCGCCTCGGCGGCGCGCCGCTGCGCCTCGTCGGGAGCGAAACCGCGCTGTTCCACGGCCTGACGATAGGCGGCGAGCGGCGACATGGCCGGCAGATCGGGAGAGGTATCGGGCATCGGGCAGTTCCACCTGGCGCAGAGCGCGGAGCCAGACGCTCCGCAAAGCGCCGAGTCTACTGCGCCCGGCTGGGTTTGGGCGAATGCCGCAGCGCCGGCACGGCGGATAGTCGCGGGAGGTTGGCCGAATAACCGCTTGCGCTTATCCGCCGCGATCCCGAGCGCCTGAACTCAGATCGACAACCGCACCGCCCGCTCGCCATCGATCCGCTGGCCACCGCGCTTGTTCACCACCAGCTCGCCGATGGCGATCAGCCGCGTGCGCGTGACGTTGCGGCTGAGTCCCAGCAGGTTGGCGGTATGCACCTGGTTGCCATGGCAGAAACGGTACGCCGCGCGCAGCAGGGCATCCTCGACCCGCCCATGGAGGTTCTCGCCCTGCTCTTCGAACAGCCGCTGGAAAGCCTGCTGCAACAAGTGCTCGGCGGCGCCGCTCGCCGGGACCCCGCGCGCCAGCTCCTCGCCACGCTCCAGGCGCAGGTTGGACAGGTGCAGGTCATCGGCGCGGATCAGCCCGTCGCGGCAGATCAGCAAGGTATGGTGGATGACGTTCTCCAGCTCGCGGATGTTCCCCGGCCAGGAATAGGCGCGCAACTTCTGCGCCGCCTCCGGGCTCAACTGGCTCTGGCCGTAGCCCAGGCGACGGCTGTACTCGGCGATGAAGTGGCGGGTCAGCGGCAGGATGTCGCCGGGTCGCTCGCGCAACGGCGACAGCTCCAGGCTGACGACATTGAGCCGGTAGTACAGGTCCTCGCGGAAGTGCCCGGCATTGATCGCCCGCTCCAGTTGCACGTTGGTCGCCGCCAGCACGCGCACGTCGATGGGGATGCTCTTGCGCGAACCCAGGCGCACCACCTCGCGCTCCTGCAACACACGCAGCAGCTTGACCTGGATCGGCATCGGCAGGTCGCCGATCTCGTCGAGGAACAGGGTG
>NZ_KV828500.1:67828-125515 GCF_001836405.1 Pseudomonas sp. HMSC057H01
CGATCTCGTCGAGGAACAGGGTGCCGCCGTTGGCTTCCTCGAACCAGCCGGCCTTGGCCGCCAGGGCGCCCGTAAAGGCGCCCTTCTCGTGGCCGAACAGCTCGGCTTCCACCAGTGACTCGGAGAAGGCCCCGCAGTTGACCGCCACGAACGGGCCGTTGCGCCGCGCGCTGAGGTTGTGGATATGCCGCGCCACCAGTTCCTTGCCGGTGCCGGTCTCGCCGATCACCAGCACGCTGGCCTCGCTCGGCGCCACCTGGCGCAGGTGTTCGAGCAGGGCCTGGGACTTCGGGTCCTCGAAGACCTGGGCGGTGGCGCGGATCGAGGTCGCCAGGCTCGGCGAACGTGGCAGCGTCAGCAGCCGGTCGGGAGTATGGGTAGAAGCGTTCATGAGTAGAAGGTCGGTTGCGGCGGTGACTGGTTCAGCGCCCAGTCGCCCAGCTCGCGGATCTTGTAGTCCAGCGGGTCGTGCAGGGTCTGGGTGCGCAGGTTGCGCCAGTAGCGGTCCAGGCGCAGGGCGGCGTGAGTGGAGCGGGCGCCGGTGACTTCGAACATGCGGTTGCACAGGTCGAGGCCGTTGCGCGTCGCGGCGACCTTGGCGGCGGCGATGGCCAGGGCCAACTGGCCGCGCTCGCTGGCGTCCAGCGCCGGGCCCTCGGACCAGGCGGCGTCGAGGCGCTGCGCGGCGCGCTCGACCAGCGCCCGGGTGCTTTCCAGGCCGACCCAGAATTCGCCGTAGCGCGCCAGCACATAGGGGTCGGCATTGGCCTCGGCGACCTCGGAGCGGAACCACGGTCGCGCTTCGCGCAGGGTGTACTGGCGAGCCTCCTCGAAGGCGCCTTCGGCGATGCCGAGGAACACCTCGGTGAAGATCAACTGGGCGATCAGCGGCCGCAGGCAGGCGAACGGCGTGCTCAGCGGCCCGGGATCGAGCAGCAACTCGCTCTCCTCCACCCGCACCCGCTCGAAGATCGCGCTGCCGCTGTCGGTCTGCCGCTGGCCCATGTTGTCCCAATCCTGGCCCAGGCTGATACCGCTGCGCGCGGTGGGGATGGCGGCGATCAGCAGCGCCCCGCCCTCGCCGTCCAGCGCCGAGGCGATGAGCATCTCCGAATCGCGGGCGCCGGAGCAGAAGCTCTTCTTCCCGGAGAACTCGCGCCAGCCGTCGAAGCGCCGGGCCACGGTACGGTTGTCCAGCGGGTTCAGCGCGTTGCCCCAGAACCAGCGGTTGCGCGCGGTCAGCTCGAACCACGGCTGCCATTGCTCGGGCCGCGAGAACAGGCGCACGGTGGCCAGCATCAGGTGCTGGAAGCCGTAGACGTGGGCGATCGAGCTATCGACCCGGGCCAGTTCGCGCACGGTTTGCAGGGTTTCGCTCCAGCTCGCCCCCAGGCCGCCGTATTCGCGCGGGATGATCAGCGACAACAGGCCGCTGCGGCGCAACGCGTCGCGCTCGGCCTTCGGGGTGCCGCCGGCGACGTCGCGCTCGGCGGCGTTCTCGGCGAAATCGGCGGCCAGGCGCCGGGCAATCTGCAACGGCGTTTGCGCCTCGGGGCGGGTCTTCGCATTCACAGGGCGTTTCTCCTTGGGGGCACGGCCGCTCAAGCGCCGGCGCGAGCCGGCAGCACGTCGTTGGCGATCATTTCGCCGAACGGCCCGGTCAGATTGGTCAGCCCACGGCCGGCCAGGCTGGCGTAGGGTTCGGGCAGCAGCGGGAAGACCAGTTCGGCGAAGCGGTAGGCCTCTTCCAGGTGCGGATAGCCGGAGAAGATGAAGCTGTCGATGCCAAGCTCGGCGTACTCCCCGATGCGCTCCGCCACCTGCCGCGGATCGCCGACCAGCGCGGTGCCGGCGCCGCCGCGCACCAGGCCGACCCCGGCCCAGAGGTTCGGCTGGATCTCCAGGCGATCGCGGCGGCCGCCGTGCAGCGCGGCCATGCGTCGCTGGCCTTCGGAGTCGAAACGGGCGAAGGACTGCTGCGCGGCGGCGATGGTCTCGTCGGAGATGTGTTCGATCAGCCTGTCCGCGGCGCGCCAGGCTTCTTCGGCGGTTTCGCGGACGATCACATGCAGGCGGATGCCGAACTTCACCGTACGCCCATGGCGAGCCGCTCGCTGGCGCACGTCGGCGATCTTCGCCGCCACCGCCGGCAACGGCTCGCCCCAGGTCAGGTAGACGTCCACCTGTTCGCCGGCCAGTTCGTGGGCGGCCTCCGAGGAACCGCCGAAGTACAGCGGCGGATACGGCCGTTGCAGCGGCGGATAGAGCGCCTTGGCGTTCTCCACGTGGATGTGCTTGCCGTGGAAGTCCACCGCCTCGCCCTGCAGGACGCGCCGCCAGACCCGAAGGAACTCGTCGGTGACCTCGTAGCGCTCGGCGTGGCCGAGGTGGATGCCGTCGCCGCGGTTCTCGTCGGGATCGCCGCCGGTGACCACGTTGATCAGCAGGCGCCCGCCGGACAGGCGGTCGAGGGTCGCCGCCATCCGCGCCGAGACGGTCGGCGAAACGATTCCCGGACGGATCGCCACCAGGAAGCGCAGGCGCTCGGTCAGCGGCGCCAGCGCCGAGGCCACCACCCAGGAGTCCTCGCAGGAGCGTCCGGTGGGGATCAGCACGCCGTGGTAGCCGAGGCTGTCGGCCGCCTGAGCCACCTGCTTCAGGTAAGGCAGCGAGACCGGCCGCGCGCCCTGGCTGGTGCCGAGGAAGTGGCCATCGCCGTGGGTCGGGAGGAACCAGAACACGTTCATCGGCGCACCTCAGGCGATCTTCAACAGTTCGGAGCGTCCGCCGAACAGCGGCGCGGCGCGCTCGGCGGCGAGGCGGATGCGCGCCTTCAGCGGCTCGCTGACGATCCGGTAGTTGTCGAAGTCGGCCTCGCTGGCGTAGACCCCGATGGGCAGGGTGATCGCCTGGAAGAAGCTGAACAGCGGGCGCAACTGGTGGTCGAGGACCAGCGCGTGGCGCTCGGTGCCGCCAGTGGCGGCGAGCAGCACCGGGGTGTCGATCAAGGCGTTGAGGTCGATCAGGTCGAACAGGTGCTTGAGCAGGCCCGGATAGGAGCCACGGTAGACCGGCGAGGCGACCAGCAGCAGGTCGGCGCTTTCGATCTCGTCGAGCACCGCCTGCAGTTCCGCCGGCGCCTGGTTGCGCGCCAGGGTAGCGCCCAGCGGCGCGGCGATGTCGGTCAGCTCGATGACCCGGCTGTCGATCGGCAGCGACTGGCCAAGCTCGGCGATCAGGGCCTGGGTGAGTACCAGGGTGCGGGACGGGCGATAGGTGCCGCCGGAGACGGCGACGACTTTGAAGGGGCTGGTCATGGGATTTCCCTGTGGACTGTTGCGCTAGGTGCAGTGCCCTGGAGCAAGGGCCGTACCAACGGGGAAATGTGCGTTTTCCGGGCAGTTGCGGCGGGTTTCCGGCCTCGGCCTGTCAGCCACGCAACAGCGCTGCTGTCCGACTGTTGCCCGGGCAACAGTTCAGTTCAGCTTGTAGGCCTGGAGCAGGAATATCTGGAATGCCCGCGCCGAATGCTGGTCGCCCGGTGGCAGGACGAACGGCGGCAGGCGCCCCTTGCGGCGCTTGACGTCGGCCCAGCGCTGGCCATTGCGCGAATGGAACTGGCAGAACGGCTGGTCGCCCAGGTAGAACACCCCCGGCCGCGGCTCGCGGATGCGCGGCCAGCGGCGCAGGCAATCCAGCAGCGGGCCGAGGTCGGCGAGTTGTTCCGGCGAACAGTACGGCATGCAGCGATCCTCTTCGCCGGGTCGGGAAACCAAGGTTGCTGTGACTGGAGGACCAGGCGGACTCGGCGCGGCCGGGAAAGCGGCTACCGGGAGCGAGCGACACGGGCGAGCGGAGCGAGGCATGGCGACGTCCCTGGTCCAGCCAACGAGATTCATCGCTCCGTTGTAGAACAGCCGCCGTCCGGGTTCTTGCCGGTTTTGTGGGGGAATTGTGAAAGACTGTAAAGCGCCGCGCTCACTTGCCCACCAGCGAGACCACGTTGTGTCGTGGCGAGGTTTCCAGCTCGCCGATCTTCTCCAGGCGGGCGCGCACGATGTTGCGGCTGATCCCCAGCAGGCGTCCGGTCTGCAACTGGTTGCCGTGGCAGAAGCGATAGGCGGCGCGGAACACGGTTTCCTCGATGTGCTCGTAGAGATCCTCGCGGTTTTCCTCGAACAGCGCCTGCAGCGCCGCTTCCAGCGCCGAGCCGGCGGCGCTCTCGGGAGCACGGCGCAAGCCGCTCGGCTCCTGGCGCGCACGCATGTCGATGAGGTGCAGGTCGGCCGGCTGGATCAGGCGGTTGCGGCAGACCAGCAGCGCGTGGTGGATGGCGTTCTCCAGCTCGCGGATATTGCCCGCCCAGGAGTGCCCGAGCAGCTTGCGCTCGGCTTCCGGGCTCAGGCTCGCGCTGGTGTAGCCGAGGCGCCGGCAGTGCTCGACGATGAAGTACTCGGCCAGCGGCAGGATATCGCCGCGGCGCTCGCGCAACGGCGGCAGTTGGATGGTCGCCACGTGCAGGCGGTAGAACAGGTCCTCGCGGAAGTGCCCAGCGACCACCGCCTCGGCCAGGTCGACGTTGGTCGCCGCCACCAGCCGCACGTCGATGGGGATCGGCCGGCGCGAACCGAGCCGCACCACCTCGCGCTCCTGCAGCACGCGCAGCAGCTTGACCTGGATGCTCGGCGGCAGGTCGCCGATCTCGTCGAGGAACAGGGTGCCGCCGTTGGCCGCCTCGAACCAGCCGGCCTTGCTCTGCAACGCACCGGTAAAGGCGCCCTTCTCGTGGCCGAACAGCTCGCTCTCCACCAGGCTCTCGGCGAAAGCACCGCAGTTGACCGCGACGAACGGGCCGCCGCTGCGTCCGCTGAGGGCATGGATATGGCGCGCCACCAGCTCCTTGCCGGTGCCGGTCTCGCCGATGACCAGCGCGTTGGCCTCGCTGGGCGCCAGGCGCTCGATGCGCTCCAGCAGCTCGCGGGAACGGGGGTCGTTGAACACCAGCACGGTGGCGCGCACCGATTTGGTCAGCTCGCGGGCGTGGGGATGGGTGATGACGGACATGCTGGGTTCCGAGCCGGGAAATGTGCACCCATCTTGCCCCAGGAACCCATAGATTAAAAAATTCTGAATTCGTATTTATATATTCGAATAAAAGATATAGCCCCACCTCCTAGGGCAGTACGCCAAGCAGCGACCAGACCCGGCGCGCCTCCGAGTCCGCATTGATCAGCTCCGCCAGCAGCTCGCTCAGCGGCTTGTTGCCCCATTCCACCGCGCGCTTGATCAGGTAGGGAACCGGGCTGTGCGGCTCGGTGCGCGCCAGGTAGTCGGCGATCAGCAGCAGTTGCCGGTAGGCGTCCTCGCGACTGGTCGGCGCGCCAGCCGGCCCGCTCGGCGCGCTCGCCGGGACGCTTTCCTCGCCGTCCGCGTCGCCTTCGGCGGCGTCCGCCTCTGCGACCGGTGGCTGTTCTTCGGGCAGCGGCGCTTGCGGGTGCATGGCGATGAACTCCTTGAGCAAGGCCAGCCATTGCGCGATGACCTCGCGCAGCGGCTGGCAACTGGGGGCGAGTTCGCCCAGGCAGCGGTCGCACCACTGTTCCAGGCGTTGCAGTTGCTGCTGGCAGGCGAGCAGGCTGGCCTGCTTGCGCTGCCATTGCACCAGGGGCTCCGCGCGCAACGCTTCGTCGAGCTTCTTCTGCTGAAGTTGCGCCGCTTCCAGCGCCGCCTTGGCGCTCTTGCTGTCGCCGCTGGCGACCTGCTGGCGCTGCAACCTCTGCCAGGCATAGAGGGTGATCTCGGCGAAGGCGCCCTGCCCCATCAGCGGCAGGCGCGTGTGCAGCAGCTCGGCATAGCGGCGCAACAGCCAGTCGATGGGCGGCACCCGCCACGACTGGTCGCCGTCCTGGGCTTGCGGATGCACCTCCTCGGGGTAGCGCTCGCAGAGTTCCGCCAGCAGCACCAGCGCGCGCTGCAATCCGCCCAGCCCGCCGCGTTGCAGCCAGGCCTCGCCGAGCCAGGCGGCGAGCATCAGGTCCTTGCTGCGCCGCTGCAACAGTTCGCTGGCCAACTGCTCCACCGCGGCCCAGTCGGCGCGCTTGGCCTCCGCCTGCCAGACGCCGGTCGGCAGGCTGCTGTCGTCCTCCCGGCGCAACTCGCGCAGGCGGTCGTAGTCCGGGTCGTAGCGCAGGCTGGGGCCGCACGGCTGTTCTGGGGCGATGGGTTCGAGCAGCACTTCCAGGGACAGGGCGTTGCCGGAAAGAGGCAGGGTCATGGGATACCTCCGGTGCTGGCGACGGTGGCCGGCAACAGCGTCGCGAACGGCGATTGCGGCGCGCGCACCGGCAGCGGCTGGATGGACAGCGGGGTCTTGCCGCCCAGGCTCATCAACGACAGGCGGAGGAACATCCGCGCCTCGTTTTCCGGGCTGTAGGGCGCATACACCGGCAGTTGCAGGACCAGCGGAAACTCCGTGTAGTCGACGTTCGGCGGGCGCTGCCGGGAGAAGTGCGCACGCATCATGCGCAGCAGCGCCCAGGAGCCCTGGTAGCTCCAGCCGGCCTCGAGGTCGGCCACCGCCAGGCTGGCCTGGCGCGGGTCGTCTGCCGGACGCTGCGAGCCGTTCTTCGCCCAGCGCAGCATGATCTTCAGCGGATCGCCGACGTTCCAGGTCAGGCCCTTGTCCTGCGCGCCGGGGAACCGGCTTTCCTGGTCGCCCGAGTACAGGCTCCAGGCGATCACCTGGTCGGCGCCGCGTTCCAGGCTGCGGTCGCTGCGCCAGTCGATGTCCAGGGCGACGCCGAGCAGGCCCGACTTGTCGCGCTCGAACAGCGGGCCGAGCCAGCGCTGCGCCTGCTCCAGGCGGCGGACGAAGTCCTCGGCGGCCGGCAGGTCCGGCGAGCGAACCTGGGCCAGCCCTTCGCGCACCTGCGGCAAGCGCGTCTCCATCAGCTTCAGCAGGTGCCGCACCCGCCCCGGCTCGGCATCGGCCGCTTCCAGGCTGTAGGCGAACGGGAAGCGTCCGGCGAGGTACTGGTTGAAGTAGTCGGCGAGGTCCTTCCAGGCCTGCGCCGCCTGCTGCTGTTGCAACGACTGGCAGCGCCCGAGCGCGCCCTGGCGCAGGTCCACCAGGCGCGTCGCCAGGTCGCTGCGGCTGGACGGCAGGAGCACGCCGTTGAGAATGTCGGCGCAACTGCCGATGTCCATCTGGTTGAAATCGTTACCCACCAGCTTCGCCAGCTGCGCCGCGGTGCTCGCCGGGTTGTCGGCCTTGAATTTCTGCAGTTCGGCGTTGAGCGCGCTGAAGCGCACGAACGCGTTGTAGTCGGCGGTGGCCAGGCTGGACTGCTGCGCCTGCAGCCACTCCAGCGCCGGGGCGTGGCGCTCGGCGACCGCGGCCATGGCATTGAACTGGCTGGTCAGGCTCTGCTTCAGCTCGGCGCTGTCCTGGGCGCGGAACGCCTGCAGGCCGAAATTCGGCGCGCCCGACCAACGGCTGAAATCGACCGGCTCGCGCAGCACCGCCTGCTCGTCGATGTCGCGCAGGGCCTGGCCGATATCGGCCACGGCCAGCGCGTTGAGGCTGGCCAGCAGGCGCGCGCCGGCCTGCATGTCCTGCAACTCCAGCAGCGCCGCCTGCAATGCCTGGACCTGCTTGACCTGCACGTCGAAGCGCGAGGCATTGCGGCTGGTCAGGCTGCGACTGCGCGGCCCGAGGCTCTGCCACATGGCCTCGGTCGTCGCGCTGGCGGCGGCGTGCAGGACCGAGTAGCGATAGCGCGGGTTGAGCGACGGCAGGGTGCTCTCGTAGTAGCCGCTGAAGTCGTTGAAGAAGCTCAACGCCTGAGTCACGCCGATGTCGTCGATGCTCAGCAAGGAGTGCTCCGCCAGTGTCTTGCCGGCCAGGGCCACGGAGACGAAGTCCTTGGTCTTCAGGTCATCGATGGCGCGTTTCAGGCCGAGCAGGTCATCGGCCAGCTTGAGCGTCGCACCCTGTTTCACCAGCAGGCCGTCGCCGGCAGCCTCCGGAGGCGCGATCCATTCGCTGCGGAACTGCTGCTGCAACTGCACCGTGAGGTTCTGCAGTTCCTCCACGCGATCTCCCAGCAGGCTGCTTTGCTGGGCGCTCTTGAGCAGGTTCTGGTAGCCAGGGACGAGATCCTGGCCGACGCCATTGCCCCAGATCAGGTTGATGCGGTTGACCTGCTGCTGCAGGTGGTTGATCAATTCGCCGACCCCCAGCAACTGGGCCGCCGTGGCATCTCGTTCCTGGCCGAGCTGCGCGAGTTCCTGGGTCAGGGCATTGCCGGTGCGTTCCAGGCTGTCGGTGAGAAAGTAGGCGTTCAGCCAGCGTGCCATCAGGTCATGGAAGTTATCCGCCGCCGTGGCGCCGACCCGGCCCAGGTCGAGGGCGGCGAGATCGGCCGGACGCTCGGCGAACAGCGTGCGGTTGTAGTAGGCCAGGCGCGCCAGGCTGCCGCCGTTGTAGCTGCTGCCCAGGGCGTCGTTGCTCAGTTGCAGGAGATCGTCGAGCGGCGTCTTGCGGTTGTCGATGGCCTGGGCGAACAGGCGATTGTGGCGCTCCAGGGTAGTGGCGCGGGCGACCAGGTCCTTCGCCGCCAGGTAGTCCTTCCACTGGCTGGGGTCGTCGCCCTCCTTCAGGCCGGGCTGGCCGTCGCTGCGGATCGCCCGCAGGTCGCTCGCCTCGCCTTCCAGCAGGCTGCGCAGCGGGCGCACCAGCAGGCGCTCGGAAACGCGGCGATACGCGCTGTCGATACGTGCATCCAGGGAGGAAAACCAGGAACTGGGGAACGCCAGCGAGGTGAAGCGCCAGCGCGGCGCCTGTGCCACCAGTTGCCACCAGGCCTGGACGTTCTGCCGGACCTGGGCGGCGCGCCGGGTGTCGTCGTCGAGCGGCTGGTAGCGCTCGCTGGCGCCATGCAGCAGTTGCGACAGTTCGCCGGCGTCGCGCAGCGCGTCACGCCAGACCCAGGTCATCAGGCCGCCCCAGAGCAGGCACAGGCACAGCGCAACGAGGCCGATACCGCGCTGCCAGCGCTGGCGCAGCTGGAGGATGCGCGGCACCGCCTGGGCCAGGCCTTCCTCGGCAAGGATCCGCCGTGCCCACAGTTGGCTGGCGAAGCTGCTGCGCCGACGCGGCGCGTCGACCGCCGGCAGGGCTTCGTCGCTTGCCGCCCCCGCCGCCTCGCTGCCGCTCAGGTAGAGACCGCGAAAGCGCGGCGCCTCACCCCTGGCGTTGCCCTGGAAGACCGGTTCGAGCAGCGCCTGCAACGAACCGCGGAGGCTTTCCAGGCGTGGCGGCAGGCAATACAGGTCGTTGTTCACCTGGCCGCGCAAGGTACCGAGTTCGACGATCGACTCGGTCAGGGTGGCGGTGATTTCCTCCAGCGCCTGCTCGCACCAGCGCGACTGCCAGGCCGCCTCGGCGGCGAACGGCGAGGACCAGCCGAGGGCGCGCTCGCGCGCCTCCTCGGGCAGCGCCGCGAGAAGTTCCTGGAAACCCGGCAGGTCTTCCAGGCCAGTGATCACCACGTACACCGGCAGGCTCAGGCCAAGGCGCTGGGTCAGCTCCACGCAGCGACGACGGGCGGCGAGGCCGAGGGCGGCCGCCTGCTCGCCATCCTGCAACCGCGCCAGCGGAATGTTCCAGACCACCCCGTCCAGCGCGCGCCTGCCGCGCAGGCGCAGGAACAGACGCAACAGGCGCAGCCAGGCGCCGCTTTGCCGGCGCAGGCCCTCGTCGGGCAGGAACACCGACTCGGGCACCAGCAGGATCGCCCCCTCGCCGTCCGACCACCAGCGGCCGAACCAGGCCGGACGCGCCACCGGCAGCAGGCGCCAGGTAGCGCACAACTGCTCGCCCTCGGTCTCGTTGCCGAGCATCAGCAGCCAGGGCGCTTCGTAGCGGCCCTGCCAGCCCTGCTCGCGCTCCATCTGCCGGACCGCCGCGTAGAAGCTGCGGATCTCCGTACCGCCCCGGGTCCGCCACCACCAGCCCAGCGCCCCCAGCAGCAGCGCCAGCAGCAGCAGGAGGAGAACCAGCATGAACAGCGTCGCGCCGCTCATGGCGCCTGCTCCGCATCGGCCAGGTGGGTCACCGCCGCCATTTCATGCTGGATGTCGCGCCAGAACAGGTGCCCGATGCCGCTCATCAGCAGCACCAGGCCGAGCACCGCCAGGCCCAGGCGGAAACCGTCCGGCAGCGCCGCGCGCACCGGCAGGCGCCGTGGCGGCGCGGCGGCAGGCTGCTCAAGGCGACGGCCGAGGTCGGCGGCGTCCGCCTCGCGCTGCCAGGCGAAGGCGAACAGCGCCTGCCGCCACTTCTCGTGCAGCGCCTCGCCGCGCGGCCCGCGCAGGCGACCGCGGAAGCCGAGGATCAGGCATTGCAGGTAGACGTTGGCCAGGTCGCGACTGGCCGGGGCGCGTTCGTCGAGCAGGCGCTTGATCGCCAGCGGCAGGTATTCGCCCGCCTGGCGACTGCCGTAGAGATGCGACTCCAGCGGTTTTTCCTGCCAGGCGCCCTGCCCCGGCCAGGCGCTGAAGACCAGGGTCTCGTCGACCAGGGCGACGAAGGCATAGACCATCGCCTTGACCTGCACGCCCGCCGCGTCGCCGACGCTGGCGAAGGCGCTGCGCCACAGACGCCGGGTGATGCGGGTGGACAGTTCGAGGGCGCGCTCGACCATCCGTGGCACATCCTGGGCGTCGCGGTCGAGGGCGCCCCAGGCCTCCAGCCATTCCTGCCAGGCCTGGCGGAATGCCGTGCTGAGCGGCTGCTCCTGGTACGCCTGGGAAAAAGGCCCTGCACTCCCTTCGGGCATTGGCGGCTCCTTCCTGTCTAGGTGTTGTCGCTGCCGTCGGCGACGAACAGCACGATCTGCCAGGGACTGCTGGCGACCCCGCTGACCGGCGCGACGATGCGCAGCGGCTGGCCGGCATCGAACCAGTCGCCGACGCCCTGCACGACGAACAAACGGGTGTCGTCGCCGACGCTGTAGGCCACCTGTTCCTGGCGATTCATCGGCTGCCGCGCCAGCCCGCTCATGCGTTGCCGGGCGAGCAACGGCAGGTGCGGGTCGGAGGCGACGATGGCGCGCTCCAGCCAGTCAGCCGCCGCTTGTTCGCCGGCGCCGGCGGGCATCCGCAGGCCGACCACCAGGCGCTGACGCGGCGCCGGATCGGGCAGGCGCACGGAAAATACCTGTTCCTCCTGCTCGAACGGCAGGCAGCGGTAGCCCGCGCGGATCGACTCGATGGCGCGCTCCAGCCAGTCCAGCAGCGGCTCGTAGCCACGCCGCAGGTCGAGGAAGTCGAGCGCTTCGAAGGCCGGCACGCCGGCCAGCGGATCGAGCGCCGCCCAGGCCCCGGCCAGGCCCAGCAGGCTGCCGTGCAGGGCCAGCGGCGAGGCCGCGCGGCTTGCCAGCAGGCCTTCCACCTCCGGCAGGCGGGTCCAGAGCGCGGCGAGCTGGCGACGGACTTCCACCGCGTCGTCCTGGTTGCCCGCCTGCTGCGCCAGGCGCAGGCGCCCGCCGAGGAACAGCGCCTTCTCCCGGGCCCGCGCGCAGAGCGACTGCACGCGCCTGCCCAGGGGCGACTCCGGCAGCACCAATGGCGTCGGCGGGACGTAGGGCAGGCTGACATAGGCGCCGCCCTCCTTCGCCACGCGCAGCAACGGCAGGCACACGGAGTCGGCCTTGCCGTCGTCGCCGACCAGCCGCAGCGACGCTCGCCAGACGGTGATCGGCTCGGGGTGCTCGCCGCTGGCCAGGTCCGGCAGCGGCGCGCCGACCCGCGATTGCAGACGGCCCTTCAGCGGCAGCAACTGACCCGCCCGCCACAGCGGACTGACCGCCAGGTGGACGTTCAGCAGCGGCCCTTCGGCGGCCGCCAGCGCAGTCTCCAGGTCGAACTCCAGCGGTGCGTCGACACCAGCCTGCACGCTCACCGGCAGGCCGTCGGGCAGGATCGCTTCGAGGTGCAGGATCCGCACTTGGCCGGCGCACAACGCCGAGGGGTCCAGTTCCAGGGCGGTCACGCCCCAGAACCAAGGGTTGCAGGCCTGTCCGGTGCGCGCCGCCAGCGCCTCGGCACGCAATCCCTGCAACTGGAAATGCTGGGGAAGCAGTTGCATCCCTTCGTGCCAGCACACCGCGTCAGGCAGAACACTCATACGACTCCCCTTCGACGTCCTACGTTGTCGTGCACGACGGTCGCTCGCCTGCCCCTTCGCTAGGGCGCGGCGGGATCGTTGACCAGTCGCATTTCCCGGGTATCCAGACGCAGCCAGACGCGCTGCTGCTGGTCGAGGCGCAAGCGGTGCGCGCCGGGTGTGTTATAGCCGGCGAAGACCAAAAGTCCAGTTGCGCGGTCGCCGCGCAAGGGGAACGACTCCGACTCGATGAACTGCCCCGGGACCAGCTCCAGGCTCCATACCGCGAACTGCTGCCGGTAGTCGCGGCGGTACTGCTCGCGATTGGCGAACCACTGGCTGGCCGGCAGTCCGGCCAGCTCCTTGAACAGCTCCGCATCCTTCACCGCGACGAAGTCCACGGCGATCGGCGAGTCGTCGTTGGCGCGCGCGGCGACATCCAGGGTCAGCCGCTGCAACTCGACCCGCGGCGCGAAGAAATACGAGCAGCCGGCCAGCGCCAGGATCGCCAGCGCCAGGGAGAATTTCCGACATATGGTGAAACATCCGTGCTTCATGGGAGTCCAACGAAAATTTTATTTTGCAAATCCATAGACCTGTTCTAGCGTCTTTTGTAGTTCGTCGCCAGTGACGGACCAGAGGGATCGCCAAGGACAGGTTCTGCGCCGTTTTCCCTGTCATGCCTGTGATCCAGCAAGGGACTGCGATGATCAGGGCATCCCCCGATGCATTGCGCCCCCACCATTGCATCGGAGTCAGCCGCCATGGCCGAGAGTACGCAGCACAAGCTGGACCGGGTGCGCCCGCCGCGCGTGCAGATCACCTACGACGTCGAGATCGGCAACGCCATCGAGAAGAAGGAGCTGCCCCTGGTGGTCGGCATCCTCGCCGACCTCTCCGGCAAGCCGGATACCCCGCCGGCGAAGCTGGTCGAACGGCGTTTCGTCGACATCGACCGCGACAACTTCAACGAGATCCTCTCCTCCATCTCTCCCCGCGCCACCCTGCAGGTCGACAACACCATCAGCGGCGACGACAGCAAGCTGAACGTCGAGCTGCGCTTCAACCACATCGAGGACTTCGACCCGGTCAACCTGGTGAAGCAGGTGGTCCCGTTGCGTCGCCTGTTCGAAGCGCGCCAGCGCCTGCGCGACCTGCTGACCAAGCTCGACGGCAACGACGACCTCGACCAGTTGCTGCAGGACGTGGTGGCCAACACCGAAGGCCTGCAGGAAATCAAAGCGGCCCGCCCGGAAGCCGAAGCGGCCCCGGCCGGCGACAGCGAACCCCCGGCCGACCAGCCGGCCTGACCCTCTTCCCGGAGAAGCCGCCATGCCCAAGTCATCCGCCGCCGAACAATCCGGCGAGAGTTCGACCCAGACCCTGTCCCTGCTCGACGAGATCATCGCCAAGGGCCGCATGGCCCACGACGACAGCCAGCAGGACTATGCCCGCGACATGCTCGCGGAATTCGCCACCCAGGTCCTCGACGAGGGCATGGCCGTCGACAAGGACACCGTGGCGATGATCAACGACCGCATCAGCCAGATCGATGCGCTGATCAGCGACCAGCTCAACCAGATCATCCACCACCCCGAGTTGCAGAAGCTGGAAGCCTCCTGGCGCGGCCTGCACCAACTGGTGAGCAACACCGAGACCAGCGCGCGGCTCAAGCTGCGCCTGCTGAACGTCGGCAAGAACGAACTGCAGAACGACCTGGAGAAGGCGGTCGAGTTCGACCAGAGCGCACTGTTCAAGAAGATCTACGAAGAGGAATACGGCACCTTCGGCGGACAGCCCTTCAGCCTGCTGATCGGCGACTTCACCTTCGGTCGCCATCCGCAGGACATCGGCCTGCTGGAGAAGCTGTCGAACGTCGCCGCGGCTGCCCACGCGCCGTTCATCGCCGCCGCCAGCCCACGCCTGTTCGACATGAACAGCTTCACCGAACTGGCCGTGCCGCGCGACCTGACCAAGATCTTCGAGAGCCTGGAGCTGATCAAGTGGCGCGCCTTCCGCGAGAGCGAGGACTCGCGCTACGTGTCGCTGGTGCTGCCGAACTTCCTCCTGCGCCTGCCCTACGGCCCGGAGACGCGCCCGGTGGAAGGCATGAACTATGTCGAGGACGTCAACGGCACCGACCACTCCAAGTACCTCTGGGGCAACGCCGCCTGGGTCCTGGCGCAGCGCATCACCGAGGCCTTCGCCAAGTACGGCTGGTGCGCGGCGATCCGCGGCGCGGAAGGCGGCGGCGCGGTCGAGGGCCTGCCGGCGCACACGTTCCGCACCAGCTCCGGCGACCTGTCGCTGAAGTGCCCGACCGAGGTGGCGATCACCGACCGCCGCGAGAAGGAACTCAACGATCTCGGCTTCATTTCCCTGTGCCACAAGAAGAACAGCGACGTGGCGGTGTTCTTCGGCGGCCAGACCACCAACAAGGCCAGGCTCTACAACACCAACGAGGCCAACGCCAACGCGCGCCTGTCGGCGATGCTGCCGTACGTGCTGGCGGCATCGCGCTTCGCCCACTACCTGAAGGTGATCATGCGCGACAAGGTCGGCAGCTTCATGACCCGCGACAACGTGCAGACCTACCTGAACAACTGGATCGCCGACTACGTGCTGATCAACGACAACGCACCGCAGGAAATCAAGGCGCAGTACCCGCTGCGCGAGGCGCGGGTGGATGTCAGCGAGGTGGCCGGCAAACCGGGGGCCTACCGCGCCACGGTGTTCCTCCGGCCGCACTTCCAGCTCGAGGAACTCAGCGCGTCGATCCGCCTGGTCGCCAACCTGCCGCCGCCGGTAGCGGCGTGAGTCCGCCCCCGCCGGCAGCGCCGGCGGGGCGCCCTTCCCGTTCCAGACAGCCCCTCTCCAGGAGTCAGATGCGATGGATGCGATCATTCTCGATTTCGGCAGCGACATCAAAGGCGACAGCCTGCTCGTCGGCTACGAAAACAAGATCGAAATCATGTCCTACAGCCACAACGTGGCGATGCAGGTCACCAACGACGTCAGCAACTCGGAGCGCACCTCCGGCAAACCCCACGTCGGCGAATTCACCCTCACCAAGTTCATCGACACCTCGACCCCGACCCTCAACGAATACTGCTGCGCCGGCAAGCCGATCGCCGAGGCGACCATCACCATCGGCCGCAACGCCGCCGAGGGCAACGGGCAGATCATGCCCTTCATCGTCTACACCCTGAACAACGTGGTGCTCTCCAACGTCAGCGTCAGCGGCGGCGCCGGCGGCAAGCCGGTGGAGACCCTGTCGCTGAACTTCACCAAGATCAAGTGGGAGCTGACCGCGCAGAAGGACGACGGCACCAAGGAAGGCACGGCCGCCTCGACCTGGGACCTGGCCGCCAACCAGTTGGTCAAGTGACCGGGCGCCGACATGTCCGGAGCCCTGCCGCCGCTGTTCGAGCGCCTCAGCGCCGAGGCCGACGAACGTCCCGCGTTCGACGACCGGGCGCTGGCCGAGTCGGTCCGCGGCGAGCTGCTGCGCCTGCTCAACACACGGCGCCCGGCGCATGCGCGCAGCGGCATCCTCGCCTACGGGCTCGCCGACTGGACCGCCGTGCAACGCCTGCGCGCCGAGGACCGGCGCCAGCTGGCACGCGAGGTGCGGGCGGCGGTCGAGCATTTCGAGCCGCGCCTGCAACTGGCCGAGGTCGAGGTCGAACCTGACCCGGGCAATCCGCAGCGCCTGCGTATCCAGCTCGGTGGCCGCCTGCGCAGCGGGTCGCGCCTGATGCCTGCGCTATTCGTCATCGAACAGGGCAACGATGGCCTCGAGGTGCGCCATGAGCGATTCGATTGATGCCGACCTGCTCGACTACTACCAGCGCGAGCTGACCTGGCTACGGCACGCCGGCGGCGCCTTCGCCGAGCGCTATCCGAAGGTCGCCCGGCGCCTGCAACTGGCCCCCGGCGAATGCCCCGACCCGCACGTCGAGCGTCTGCTGGAAGGTTTCTCGCTGCTCACCGCGCGCCTGCAACGGCGCCTCGACGACGACTACGCAGAGTTCAGCGACGCCCTCCTCGAACAGCTCTACCCCCTGGCGCTGCGCCCGCTGCCGTCCTGCGCGATCGTCCAGTTCGAACCGGACCCGACCCAGGGCAACCTCGCCGAGGGCTACCGGCTGCCGCGCGACACCGCGCTGTTCGTCACCACCCGTGGCGGCGACAGCGTGCATTTCCGCAGCAGCGCCGAGGCGACCCTGTGGCCGCTGGCGATCGACGAGGCGACCCTGCTCGGCGGCGAGGAGGCACAAGCCCTGACCGGAGTCGGCGCCGCCCGCTCGGCGTTGCGCCTGAGCCTGCGCTGCCTGGGCGAGTACCGCTGGGACGAACTGTCGATCGAGCGCCTGCGCATCCACCTGGCGGCTTCGCCGATGGGCTGCGCGATCCTCTACGACCTGCTCGCCGCGCATGCCGTGCAGGTCATGGCGGGGGCGCCCGGCACGCCGCCGGCGGCGCTCCGCGGACTGCCGGAGATCGTCGGCTTCGCCGCCGACGAGGCGCTGCTGCCGGAGGAAGACGGCGGACATCCGGGCCTGCGCCTGCTCGCCGAGTACTTCGCCTTCCCCGACAAGTTCCACTTCTTCGACCTGCCGCTGTCCGGCGCGCTCGCCGACGGACAGACGCTCTACCTGTACCTGGTCTTCGATCGCGCACCGACGGCACGCCTGCATTTGCAGGCGGAAGACTTCCAGCTCGGCTGCGCGCCGGCGATCAACCTCTTTCCGCGGACCTCGGAGCCGCTGCGCCCGGACGGCACCCGCAGCGAGTACCGCCTGGTCGCCGACAGTCACCGCGAGAACAGCGTGGAAATCCATAGCATCCGCGCCGTGCGCTCGGTTGCCGGGAGCACCGTGCAGCCAGTCCCGGCCTACTATGGCTGCCGCCACGACAGCCACCTCGGCACGCTCTACTGGCACGCCCGGCGCATCGCCGGGCTGACCCCGAACCGGCTGGGCAGCGACCTGCTGCTGAGCCTGGTGGATACCGGCTTCGACCCGTTGCGCGAGGCCCCGGCCTTCAGCCTGACCGCCGAGCTGCTATGCACCAATCGCTATCTGGCCGAGCGCCTGGGTGCCGGCACCGCGCTGGGCTTCGAACGGCCCGGGCCGGTCGCCGCCGCACGCCTGCGCAACGCGCCCAGCGCGCAGAGCCAGCCGCGCCTGGACGGCCAGTCGCGCTGGAGACTGGTCTCGCAGCTGACCCTCAACCACCTCTCGCTGGTGGAAGGTCCGCGCGCCCTCGAAGCCCTGCGGGAAATCCTCGCCCTGCACAACCTGCGCGACGACGCCAGCGCCCGCCGGCAGATAGAAGGGCTGCGGCAACTCGACTGCCAGCGGGTGGTGGCGCACGTCGGCGAGGATGCCTGGCGCGGCTGGCGCAATGGCCTGGAAATCCGCCTGCGACTCGATCCGCAACACTTCGTCGGCGCCAGCGGCGTGCTGTTCTCCGCCGTGCTGGCGCAGTTCTTCTCGCTGTATGCCACCGCCAACCGCTTCGTGCGCACGGTCCTGGTGGAAGCCGACAAGGAGGTGAAGACATGGCAACCCCAGGCCGGCTCGCCGCTCTCCCTCTGAGCCAACGGCTGCGCCGCACGCCGCAGCGCTTCGAACTGTTGCAGGCGCTGCTGCTGCTCGAACGCGAGCGTCCCCAGGCGTTGCCGCTGGGCACCGGCAACGCGCCGCGGGCGGAGGCCCTGCGCCTGCGCGGGCCGCTGCTGCCGCTGTTCGCCTCGAGCGAGGTGGAAAGCCTGCTCGACGACCCGCAGCAACCGGTGCTGTCCACCCCGGTGTTCGGCCTCGGCGGCCCCGACGGCCCGTTGCCCTATGCCTACCAGGAATGGCTGCAACAGCGTTCCCGGCAGAAGGACCATGCCCCCGCCGAGTTCCTCGACCTGTTCCAGCACCGCCTGCTCAGCCTGCTCTACCGGGTGCTGCGCAAGCATCGCGTGGCGCTCGGTTTCGCGGTGCCGGCGGCGACCCCGGTGCAGGCGCAGCTACGCGCCCTCAGCGGCCTGTTGCCGAAAGCCCTGCAAGAGCGCCTGGCGCTGCCGGACAGCGCGGTACTGGCACGCACCGCGCTGTTCGCCGGCGGGCGTCGCTCCCTGGCCGGCTTCGCCGGCCTGGTGCGCCAGCATTTCGGCGTGGAGGCACGGCTGGACGCCTACCAGGGCGCCTGGAAGGAAATCCCCGCGGCCAGCCGCAGCCGGCTGCAACGCGGCGGACGCAACCTGCGCCTGGGTCGCGACGCCATAGCCGGCACGCGCACCTGGGACGAGCACGCCGGCATCGCCCTCAGTCTCGGTCCGCTGGATGCCCGCGAAGCCGCCCGCTTCTTCCCCGACGGCGACGCCCATGGCCAGTTGGCCAGCCTCGCCGCGCTGTACTTCGGCCCCGACCTGGATTGTCGCCTGAGCCTGCTGGTGAGCGGCGGCGCGCCGCTGCGCCTGGAGCGCGGTGCACCGCCCAGGCTGAGCTGGAACACCGGCCTGCGGCGCGTCGAAGACGGCCAGCGGCAGCGCATCGATCTCGACCTGCGGCAGCCGGAGGTAGCCTGAAATGGAACTCGCCGCCCTGATCGGCCGCCTCAACCCGGACTGTCGCCGCGCCTTGGAGCGCGCCGCGCAACGCTGCCTGCAACGCACCCATCATTACGTAGAGATCGAGCACCTGCTGCTGGAGCTGCTGGACATCGACGGCGGCGACTTCGCCTGCCTGCTGCCGCGCTTCGGCCTGGAGCGCGACGCCCTGGTCGCCGAGATCAACCTGTCGCTGGAGCTGTTCAAGGCCGGCAATACCCGCACTCCGGCGCTGTCCGCGCACACCATCGGCCTGCTCGAGGACGCCGTGGTCCACGCCAGCGTGCTCGGCCAGGCGCAGATCCGTTCCGGCCTGCTGCTGCTCGCCCTGCTCGACCGCGAGGAGCGCCGCGCCCTGCTGCTGAACAGCGCGTCGTCGCTACTGCGGATTCCCCACGAGGCCTTGCAGGCCAACCTGCTGGAGTGGATCCAGACCTCCCGCGAACAGCCGCCCGCGCCGAACCGCCCGGCGGCAGGCGGCGACAAGCCGGAAAGCGCCCCGGACCCGCTGCTCGACCAGTACACCCAGGACCTCACCGCCGAAGCCCGCGCCGGGCGCATCGACCCCATAGTCGGGCGCGACGGGGAGATCCGCCAGTGCGTCGACATCCTCCTGCGCCGGCGGCAGAACAACCCGATCCTGGTCGGCGCGCCGGGCGTCGGCAAGACCGCGGTGGTCGAGGGCCTGGCCCTGCGCATCGCCGCCGGCGAAGTGCCGCCGTCGTTGCAGGAGGTGATCCTGCGGGTGCTCGACCTCGGCCTGTTGCAGGCCGGCGCCAGCATGAAGGGCGAGTTCGAGCAGCGCCTCAAGGGCGTGATCGACGCCGTGCGCAACAGCGCGCAGCCGATCATCCTGTTCATCGACGAGGCGCACACGCTGATCGGCGCCGGCGGCGCAGAAGGCGGCAGCGACGCCGCCAACCTGCTCAAGCCGGCCCTGGCGCGCGGCGAGTTGCGCACCCTGGCGGCCACCACCTGGCTGGAATACAAGAAATACTTCGAGAAGGACCCGGCGCTGACCCGGCGCTTCCAACTGGTCCAGGTCGAGGAGCCGGACGAGGCCACCGCCGTGGAGATGCTGCGCGGCGTCGCCGGCAAGCTGGAACAGCATCACGGCGTGCAGATCATGGACGCGGCCATCGTCGATGCGGTGAAGCTGTCGCACCGCTACATCTCCGGCCGCCAGTTGCCGGACAAGGCGATCAGCGTGCTCGACACCGCCTGCGCGCGGGTCGCCCTCGGCCAGCACGACGTGCCGCCGCCGCTGGAAAGCCTGCGCCACCGCGAGCAGGCGCTGGAAGAGGAATTGCAGCGGCTGCGCCGGGAACAGGCCACCGGCCTCGACCACAGCGCGCGTATCACCGCCCTGGAAAGCGAGTCGGGCGATAACCGCCGGACCATCCGCGAGCTGGAGACCCGCTGGGACGAGGAACGCGAAGCGGTGCGCGAACTGCTCGACACCCGCCGCGAATTGCTGGCCCTCAGCGAAAGCGCCGACGCGGCCAAGCCCGACGAGGAACTGGACGGTCGCATCGACCACCTGGCCGCCGAACTGGCGCGCCTGGCGGCCGGCCTCGAAGCCATCCGCCAGGACGACCCGCTGGTTCCCGAGCAGGTGGACTCGCGTACCGTGGCCGCGGTGATCGCCGGCTGGACCGGCATCCCGGTGGGCAAGATGCTCGCCGACGAAGCCCACGCCATCCGTTCCCTGGCGCAACGAATGGGCCAGCGGGTGATGGGCCAGGAGGCCGCCCTGGGCGCCATCGCCCAGCGCATCCAGGCCTATCGCGCCGGACTCAGCGACCCGGCCAAGCCGGTCGGCGTATTCCTCCTGCCCGGCCCCACCGGCGTGGGCAAGACCGAGACCGCCTACGCCCTGGCCGACGCCCTCTACGGCGGCGAACGCAACCTGATCAGCATCAACCTCTCCGAGTACCAGGAGGCCCACACCGTCAGCCAGCTCAAGGGCGCCCCGCCCGGCTACGTCGGCTACGGCAGTGGCGGCGTGCTCACCGAAGCGGTGCGCCGCAAGCCCTATTCGGTGGTGCTGCTGGACGAGATCGAGAAAGCCCATCCGGACGTGCTGGAAGCCTTCTACAACGTGTTCGACAAGGGTGTGATGGAAGACGGCACCGGCCTGGTGGTGGACTTCAGGAACACCGTGATCCTCGCCACCAGCAACGTCGGCGCCGAACTGCTGCTGGACAGCCCGGCCGAACAGGTCGCCACCCCGGCCTTCGACGAGCGCCTGCGCAAAGTCTTGCTGCAAACCTTCCGCCCGGCGTTCCTCGCGCGCATGACCGTGGTGCCTTACCGGCCGCTGGAGGAAGCCACCCTGGAAGGCATCGTCGTGGCCAAGCTGGAAAAACTGCGGGAACGCTACAAGGCCGCTACCGGCAAACAGTTCGACTTCGACCCGGCCATCGTCAAGGCCGTGCTCGCCAAGTGCAGCGCGGCGGGCGCGCGGGATATCGAGAACGTGCTGATGGCGCAGGTGACGGGGAAGTTGGCGGAGTGGGTACTCGAATGAGCGTCCCGAGGCATCGCGGCATCCGCCCGTTTCCGATGGAGAACGTATCGGCTAGAGAACAGCGGACGAATTCATGAACTGGAACGATCTTTGCGGAATAAACACGGTAGCCGGAAAAGCCATAGACATCCCGACCCTGGTCGGTCCCGGCGTCGACCACGACCGACGTGGAAGGACCGGAATGCCCAACGGCGCGACGCTGACCGCCATGATGAACGCTGCCGACGCCCTACGTCTGACCGAGGCCCCGAGGACCAGGCGCGGTGGTGTGTCCGACGGTATTTCCTTCCACATCGCCCAATACGTGCCCGGTGGCGCGTCTCTGACCATCACCAGCCAGTTCGTCGGTCAGAAAGCCGGCTCCGCCGTGTGCTACGAGAACACACTGTTCAACGATGCCCTGGTCGGTCGCATCAACGCCATCGTTGGCAACATCATCGTGCGCCAGAGCGTCGCACCCTGTACGCGCTGCCGCGCCGGCTACCGCCAGCTCGCCCAGAACGGACCACATACTATCGTCGTCTCCAGCGATGACGGCTACGACGGCGCCCCCGACAACACCATCTTCCTCTTCGCACCCACCGGGCTGGTGTTCTACCGACGCTGAACGCCCGCCGAACTGCCCCACCTTCGAGGACTGCCGTCATGCCCCGAACCATCGAATACTGGCGCCCCACGAACGGCCTGTATCATGCGACCCCGCCCGGAATCGCCGTGCTGACCCAGGACAGCGATTGGGAGGTGCTCAACGAAGCCACCGGCTTCTACGAGGAAAGCCCGTATCCCTCCGCCTTCAAGGGACAGGTGTATCGCGCGCTGAACTACATAAACGCTACGCCGACGGGCGCATCGCTGCTCTGGAACCTCTACACGACGAACAATTTCGTCGACATCACCCCCTCGTCGCTGGGCAACAATGTCCAGTCCACCAATCAGCCCATGGCGCTCAATCAGGTCGCCAGAGAAATCATCGTAGGAACCGGTCCCGGCCCCCAGACCCAGATCGCGCTCAATCAGACAGGCATCGCCCCGCAGGCGCAGACCCAGTGGCTGACCTATGTCATCAACAGTTCGCCGCATTGGGCCCTGGACGGCGTGCCGGGCAACGGTGGTGGCCTTTACGGCTATCTAGAGCGCGCCCGCCAGTATGCCAACCGCTGGATGCTGCTGTTCGACCACCGCTACTTCCGCTGGAGCGACAGCAATGAAGGCTATTTCAATGAGCAGAGCTACAGCGGACATTTCGGTATCTCCGCCCACAACATCGCCATCACCAACCACGAAGTGGCGGCCTGGCTTGCCGGACAGCCGCTACCCCACCGCCTCAGCGATGCCCAGCAGAACCATGCGCGGCTTGCGACCATAGTTGCCCTTAAGGACGTTTCGCCGCCTTCGGCTGGCTGTTCCGCCCATGTGAGATGGAACCCCACAGCGACCAACCCGCTGAACCGGATACGTCCTCCGGCAATCGGCCTGGCTCATGAGCTGCTGCATGCCTACTACAGTTGCCGAGGCGCACAACCCGGCTACGACGACAACCACTACTCCACGGTACTGTTCGAATACCGCTGCGTCGGCCTCGGCCCCTGGGACGAAGCACCATTATCGGAAAATGCCCTACGCAAAGAATGGTGGAGCTATGCCTGCCAGCAGGTGCCCGGAAGCGACCCAGAGAACAGGAAGGCCATCGGCAAACGCATCAGTTACATGTAGTCGTCGCCGCTGTCCCGACAGAAACGAGGGACCCAGATGCCCCGTCCCACCGATAGCAATACCAGCCTCTCCCTGACCGCCTCGGCGCTGGCAGCCCTGTTCCCGGAGCGTCTGGCCGGGGAAGAACGCCTGAACGCACTGCCCGGTTGGGAACTGCTGGGCTACAGCGCCAGCCCCTTAGCCCTGGACGGCGCAATCGCCACCCATCTCACCGCCACCCTGCACAACGACGCCGACCAGCGTCCGCTCGACGGCCTGGTCGCGGAGATCCGCCAACTCCCCGGCGATGCCAGCGCCGAGCGCTACCAGGTGCTGTTGCGCCCCTGGCTCTGGTGGCTGACGCTGGCCAGCAACAACCGGGTGTTCCAGAACCTGGCCACCAGCGACATCGTCACCCAGGTCTTCGACCAGCACGGCTTCAGCGACTACCAGTTGCAGCTCAGCGGCAGCTACCAGCCCCGCGAATACTGCGTGCAGTACGGCGAGAGCGACCTTGCCTTCGTCTCGCGGCTGCTGGAGGAAGACGGCATTTTCTGGTTCTTCACCCATGCCGCCGGCAAGCACACCCTGGTGCTGGCCGACAGCAACGACGCCTTCCCGCCGATTCCCAACGGCCCGCAAGTGGCCTACCTGGGCCAAGGAATCGGCGTGCGCGAGTTGCAGGGCGTGCGTTCGGCGCAGTACAGCCTCCAGGCGGTATCCGGGACCTACAGCGCCACCGACTACGAGTTCACCACCCCGAGCACCTCGCTGTACTCCCAGGCCGAGGCGGTCTCCGGCGCCGCCGGCGTCTACCAGCACCCCGGCGGCTACACCGCCAAGGCCCAGGGCGACAGCCTGACCAAGCAACGCATCGACGGCCTGCGCAGCCAGGAGACGCGCCTGATCGGCGAGAGCGACTGCCGCTGGCTGGTGCCCGGCCACTGGTTCACCCTCAGCGGGCATGACGACGATTCGCTGAATATCGACTGGGTGCTGACCTCGGTCACCCATGACGCCAGTCACGCGCACTACCGCAACCGCTTCGAGGCGATCCCCAAGGCCACCGCCTACCGCCCCGCGCGGGTCACGCCCAAGCCACGCATGCACACCCAGACCGCCCTGGTGGTGGGCAAGGCCGGCGAGGAGATCTGGACCGACCAGTACGGCCGGATCAAGATCCAGTTCCCCTGGGACCGCGACGGCAAGAACGACGAGACCTCCTCCTGCTGGGTGCGCGTGGTGCTGCCCTGGAGCGGCAAGGGCTTCGGCATGCAGTTCGTGCCGCGCATCGGCCAGGAAGTGATCGTCACCTTCATCGACGGCGACCCGGACCGCCCGCTGGTCACCGGCTGCGTCTACAACGGCGACAACGCCCTGCCCTACGCGCTGCCGGACAACCAGACGCAGTCCGGGATCAAGACCAACTCGTCGAAGGGCGGCGGCGGTTTCAACGAGCTGCGCTTCGAGGACAAGAAGGACGCCGAGGAAGTCTTCCTCCAGGCGCAGAAGGACCTCAACGTCAACGTGCTCAACGACAGCACCGCCAGCATCGGCCACAACGAGACCCTGACGGTGCAGAACGCCCGCACCCGCACGGTGAAGGAAGGCGACGAGACCGTCACCCTGGAGAAAGGCAAGCGCAGCGTGACCATCCAGACCGGCAGCGACAGTCTGGATGTGAAGGACACGCGCACGGTGACGGTGGGCGCCGACCAGACCCACAGCACCGGCGGCAACTACAGCCACAAGGTCAGCGGCGACTTCGAGCTGACGGTGGACGGCAACCTGACCATCAAGGTCAGCGGCACCCTCGCCCTGCAGAGCGGCGGCAGCCTGACCCTGAAGAGCGACGCCGACCTCGCCGCCCAGGCCGGCACCTCGCTGACCAGCAAGGCCGGGACGTCGCTGACCAACCAGGCCGGCACCTCCCTCACCAACAAGGCCGGCACCAGCCTGACCAACGATGCCGGCGTCAGCCTGACCAACAAGGCCGGCGCCGAACAGACGGTGGACGGCGGCGGCATGCTGACCATCAAGGGCGGTCTGGTAAAGGTCAACTGAGGAGAAGCGCATGGCGGCATCCGGCAAGCTCGACCTGGTTCGTGGCGACAGCCATCTCGCTGGTAACCTGCTCGACGGCAGCCTGGAAGGTCCGTTGCGCATCGACGAGCACGACAGGCCGCAGGCCAGCCTCGGCTACCGGCAGGGCCAGTTGCACGGCGCCAGCACCCTGTTCCATCCCAACGGCAAGGTCTCCGCGCAACTCGCCTTCGTCGACGGCAAGCTGCACGGGCCGGCCAGTTTCCATGCCGCGGAAGGCTGGTTGCAGCGCAAGGCGCACTACCGCAACGGGCTGCTCCACGGCGAAGCGCTCAACTATTTCGCCAACGGCCAGATGGCCGAGCGCGAGCATTACCGCGACGGCGTGCGCGACGGGGTCTACCAGCGCTTCCATGGCAATGGCCAACTGGCCTTCGACGGACGCTACCTGAACGGCCAGCTACTGGACGGCGCTCAGCCGTTCGCCGATGACGGCCGGCCGCTGGACAGCGAGGGCAGGCCCATGGCGCGCTGGCGCTGGTGGTGGATCAGGCTGGCGGAGCCCTAGGCGCGCATCGGCCAGGCGGCGCTCAGGGAATCAGCATCTGCACCTGTCCCGGCACGCTGATCTTGATCACCCCGCCCCAGGTGCAGATCAGCGTGCCGTTGGCGTCCAGCGCGGGCATCCCGCCCAGCAGCAGGGTCGGCGGACCGCCGGGGATCCACGGGCTGGCGGTGGCGGGAATGCACGGCATCGGCGTCAGTACGCCGAGGGCGGCGGCGGTGGCGGCGGCCACCACGGGGTTGGCCGGACTCTGGCAGAGGCCGAAGGTGGGAATGTTCAGCAGCGGGATGTGGTCCATGATGTTCGCCGCCGGCATCCCGCTGGTCAGGGTGCGGTTCTGCGGCAACACGTTGAGCACCGTCGGCGCCGCCCCGAAGCTGCATTGCAGGGTGGCGCCGGCGCAGACCTGCGGGCAGCCCATGCCGTCCTCCCGAGCGCGATGGCGTTGTAGCAGGATAGACCAGCCCATCGCGCTCGCCGTGGGGCTGGCTTGCTGTTTTTCTGACGAGTGCCCGACATGCGTGTCGCCAGCGGCGCTAGAATTCCGCTGTCATGCGGGGCGGAGCCCCGCGACAGGGATCGACGAAAAAGGATTTTCGGCGGATCGAACGGTGCCCGCAGCGCCCTCGCCGGCCGGCCTGCGGCCGGTCGATGCAGGGGTTGCCGCACCCTGGCCGCCCCCAAGGACGGGACGACAATGCCTAGCACAAGAAGCCTCCCCGCACGGGTCATCGTCGCCGATGACTATCCCCTGTTCCGCGATGGCCTGAGACGGGTCGTCCGCCGCTACCTCCCGCAAGCCGCCGTAAGCGAAGCGGGCAGCTTCGACGAGGTGCTGCGCCTGGCCTCGAGCGTCTCGCCGGAACCTCCCGCCCTCTTCCTCCTCGACCTGCTGCTCCCCGGCTTCGCCGCCTCCCAGTCCATCGAGCGCTTGCGCCGCGCCTATCGGCACAGTGCAATCGTCATCGTCTCGATGCTCGACGACCCGCGTCTGGTGGACGAGGTGCTGGCCGCCGGCGCCGACGGCTACCTCGGCAAATCCCTGGAGGCCGGGGAGATCGGCACGGCGTTGCAGACGCTCGGCAGCGGCGAACCGGTGGTGCGCCTGCGCGGCGGGTCGAGCGCCAGCAGTCGGCAACGCGCCCTCCTGGACGCCCTGACCCCACGGCAGCAAGCGGTACTGCGGCTGATCGCCGATGGCCTGTCGAACAAGGAAATCGGCCGCGCGCTGTCGATCTCTCCGTTCACCGTGCGCGTGCACGTTTCCTCGCTGCTGCGCGCCCTGGAAGTGAACACGCGGACGGCCGCCGCGGCGCTGGCGGTGAAGGCCGGCTTCTAGGCAGGTTCCACGCGGCCGTACCCGGAGTTCCCGCGCAAGCATCCGAGAATGCCGAAACGAGAAGTCTGCCGCGATTTTCCGCGAAGTCTCCTCGCGGCGCTGAAGCCCGTCGCGGCGGACCAGTCCCATCCATGAGGGGCGCGCCTGCGCGCCGGCCTCACCGGGAGCGGCGACGCTCGTTTTCAGCAGAGGAACGGCACATGATCGACAGGGTGAAGCCGCTGATGGCGGCATGGGTTCTGGTCTTCGCATCTTCTTCGTTCGCCGGCGAAACGGCGGGAAAATTGCCACGAAAGCCAGCTCTAGGGCCGGAAACCGCGGGGGCGACCCTGGTCATCCCCGGCGAGACCGACAGGCTCGCCTCGCTCTACGCCCGCGCACGGGGCGAAGGCGGCAAGGTGGTGCTCTGGGCCGGCGGCGACGCGCCGAACCAGATGGACTGGTTGAAGACGGCCTTCGAGAGCCGCTTTCCCGGCGTGACCCTGGACGTCACGGTGGACCTCTCCAAGTTCCACGACCTGCGCATCGACCAGGAACTCGCCGCCGGCACCCTGACGCCGGACGTGGCGATGCTGCAAACCACCTTCGATTTCGACAAATGGAAGGCCCGCGACGTGCTGCTGCGCTACAAGCCGATCGGCTTCGCCCGGCAGAAGAAAGGCTACGCCGATCCCGACGGCGCCTATGTCACGGCCTACAACAACGCCTTCGTGCCGACCTACGCTTCCGTCCGGCTGCCAGCGGAGCGCTATCCGACGCGCTTCGCCGATTACCTGAAGCCGGCCTTCAAGGGCAAGCTGGTGCTGACCTACCCCCATGACGACGATGCGGTGCTGTACGTCTACGACAAGCTGGAACGGCGCTACGGCAGCGGTTTCCTGCGCGCCCTGGCGGCGCAGAAGCCGAACTTCCTGCGCGGCACGGCGGCGCCGGCGGCCTCGGTGGGCACCGACTCCATCGGTTCGCTGGGCAACCTGACCGGCTATGCGACCGACAGCGATACGCCGGCCGGCTACTTCATCCCGACCGACGAGCCGTTCATCGTCTGGAACCAGCGCGCGGCGATCTTCAAGGCCGCCCGTCATCCGGCCACGGCCAAGCTGCTGCTGTCCTACCTGGGCTCGGCCGAGTTCCAGTCCAGCTACGGCGGCTGGCGCGCCCGCGCTGACGTCGGCGAAGCGCCTGGGCTGCCGCCACTGGAGTCGCTGAAGAACGTCGACGTGCACGATTTCACCCGCTGGATGGCCGATCGCCAACGGGTGGCCAGCCTGCGCAGGCACATGGCGGAAATCTTCGGCCCGGTACGCGGCGAGTCGCCGTTGCGCGACCCGGCGCTGATGAGCCTGCTGGGGCTGACGGCGAACGACATCGTCGCCTTGCCCGAACCGGACCTGCCGATCTACTGAACCGCCATGACGGCCTCGCGCACGGACGACGCGGGGTCGTCGATCCTGGAGAATTGCCAATCAGGTTTCGACGGCAAGCAGGCGGCCTGGAGCGGCTGGGAAGACCCCCACTTCTTATAAAATACTTTTAATAAACGATTTATCCTATTGATTAATAAGATAAATAAAATACTAGAATTCACTTTAAGTTGAAACGACAAGGCGGCGCATAACGCTACCCGTTGTCCGCCCTGGCATCCGCTTACCGCCTTCGCTGCGCAGGGCGAACGAGGCCACGCGCGTTATCCGCCGACAGGCCTCTGCCAGGGAGGGACGGCGGCACGGAAAACTCTTCTTCGACAACGACTTCCGCGTAGAACCTGATCCATCGCCTGCGCTCGCGCGAACTCACGCAGGCGACCACCAGGACGAAGGACCTAGGCCTTCCGCCACCCCTGCAACTGATTGCGGATCGGCAACTCGCGGATGCGCTTGCCGGTGGCGGCGAAGATCGCGTTGCACAGCGCCGGCGCTATCGGCGGCACGCCGGGCTCGCCGACCCCGCCCAACGGCAGGTCGCCATCCGGCTTGAGCAGATGCACCGACACCGCCTTGGGCGCCAGCGGCATGCGCGCCAGCTCGTACTGGTGGAAATTGTCCTGCTGGACCTTGCCATCCTTGAAGCTGATCTCGCCCAGCGCCGCCAGGCCCAGGCCCATCACGCAGGCGCCTTCGAGCTGCGAGCGGATGCGCTCGGGGTTGATCTGCGGACCGCAGTCGGCGGCGATGGTGGCCTTGTGCACCAGCAGCGCGCCGTCGTCCTTCACCTCCACCTCGATCACCACCGCCACGTAGGTGACGAAGCTGTAGTGCGCGGCGATTCCCCGCGCCCTGCCCCTGGGCAGCTCGCCGCCCCAGCCGGACTGGCGCGCCGCCTCCTCGATCACCCCGCGCAGGCGGCCGACATCCAGCGGGTAGCGCTCCGGCGACTCGCCGTAGTTCCAGCTGTCGCCGAGTTCGGCGGTGTCGATCCGCCGCGCCGGGCCGAGCAGCTTGAGCAGGTAGTCCTTCGGGTCCTGGCCGGCCTTCGCCGCCAGTTCGCCGACGAAGCTCTGGATGGCGAAGGCGTGGGGGATGTTGGAGACCGAGCGGAACCAGCCGACCCGGGTGTGCGCCGGGGCCTCGGGGTTCTCCAGGCGCACGTTGGGGATGGCGAACGGCAGGTTGGTCAGGCCCATGCCCAGTTCGAAGGCGCCCTGGTGCTTGCTGTCCGGGCCGAACAGTGCGGTGATGCTCGGCGCCACCGAGCGATGCAGCCAGGCCTGCGGCAGCCCGTCGGCGCCAAGCACGGCCTGCAGGCGCTCCACCGAGACCGTGTGGAAATAGGAGAAATGCAGGTCGTCCTCGCGGGTCCACTGCACGCGCAGGTGGCGACCGGGGAACGCCTTGGCCAGGATCGCCGCTTCCAGCACGAAGTCGGGCTTGGACTTGCGGCCGAAACCGCCGCCGAGCAGGGTCACGTTGACCGTGACCTTGTCGAACGGCAGTTTCAGGCGCTCGGCGATGCGCTCGCGGGTCACTTGCGGCGCCTGGGTCGGGACCCAGACCTCGCAGGCGCCGTCCTTGTACCAGGCGGTGGAGACCGGCGGTTCCATCGGCGCCTGGGCCAGGTGCGGCAGGTAGTACTCGGCCTCGACGATATCCCCGCCCTTGGCGAATAGCGCCGCGGCATCGCCGCTGTCGCGCACCACCTTGCCCGGCTTGCGCGCGGCCTCTTCCAGTTGCTTGCGGTAGGCCACCGAGTCGTAGCCGCCGTTGACCCCGGCGTCCCACTCGACCACCAGCGCCTCGCGCCCCTTGATCGCCGCCCAGGTGTTCTGCGCCACCACGGCGACCCCGCCCAGCGGCTGGAACTCGGACGGGATCGGCCGGCCCTCGATCTCGATCACCTTGACCACCCCCGGCACCTTCAGCGCCGCGGCGGCGTCGTAGCGCTTGAGCTTGCCGCCGTAGACCGGCGGCCGGGCGACCACGGCGTAGAGCATGTCGTCGAAGCGCGCGTCGAAGCCGAAGCCGGCGCGGCCATTGACGATATCGGCGCCGTCGATGGCGCGCGCCACGTCCTTGCCGATGTAGCGGAACTGCTCGGGCTTCTTCAGCAGCAGCTTGTCGCGCGCCGGCACTTCGAGGCCCGCGGCGGCCTCGGCCAGTTCGCCGAAGGACAGCGAACGGCCGCTGGGCGCATGCAGCACCTTGTTCTGTTCGGCGCGGCACTCGCCCAGCGGAACCTTCCACTGGTTGGCCGCGGCCTGTTCGAGCATCTGTCGCGCCGCCGCACCGCAGCGGCGCATGGGTTCGAACCAATGGCGCATGCTGCGCGAGCCATCGGTGTCCTGGTTGCCGTAGCGCGCTTCGTCGCCGGGCGCCTGGATCACCTTGACCCGGCTCCAGTCGGCCTCCAGCTCGTCGGCCACCACCATCGCCAGGCTGGTGCGCACGCCCTGGCCCATTTCCGAGCGGTTGCAGACGATGCCGACCGTGCCGTCCCGGTCGATGCTCACGTAGATCTTCGGGTTGTCCACCCAGCCATGGGGCATGGCGTCGGCGCCGAAGGCCTTCTTTTCGGCGGCCAGGGCGTCGCGCCAGCCCCAGTTGGCAGCCACCAGCAGCACGCCGGTGGCGCCGACGCCCTTGAGGAAACCGCGGCGGCTGAGATTGCCGATGACCAGATCGTCGGGGAACGAGCGCTTCATGCCTTGGCCTCCTGCAACTTGGCGGAGGCGTTGTGGATCGCCGTCTTGATCCGGTTGTAGGTGCCGCAGCGGCAGATGTTGCCGGCCATGGCCGCCTCGATCTGCTCGTCGCTGGGCGCGGGGTTGCTCTTCAGCAACGCCGTGGCCGACATGATCTGCCCGCCCTGGCAGTAGCCGCACTGCGCCACGCCGATGTCCAGCCAGGCCTGCTGGACGACCTCGCCGACCTTGTCGGTGTGCAGGTGGTCGATGGTGGTGACCTTCCTGCCCTGCGCCAGGCTCACCGGCGTGATGCAGGAACGGGTGGCCTGGCCGTCGATATGGATGGTGCAGGAGCCGCACAGGCCCATGCCGCAGCCGAACTTGGTCCCGGTATAGCCGACGACGTCGCGGATGGCCCAGAGCAAGGGCATATCCTCGGTGACATCGAGCTGATGATCCTTGCCATTGAGGTTCAGGGTAATCATCGGTGCACGCCTTTTCTGGTTTCTGGTTATGGAGTCGCACGGCGACTGCGCCGCCCCCATGGGCGCGGCGAGTCTCTCATCGGACTGAAGGGAGATTATTGGCGAGAGGACTGCGGCGGATAACCTGGCAGAACTGAACGTATCGTTGAATGGAATTCAACGATACCCAAGCCGGGCGGGAATCGCCCGGGCGAGGCCGCGTTCCCGGTGGCCCGCTCCTCGCCGCTTCGCCGGAAAGCGAGCGGCTCGGCCAGGGGCAACGGCGCTAGCCGCGCCGCACGCGCAGGCGCTCGGCGTGGTAGATCAACGGCCCATGCTGGTCCTCGGCACCGCTGGGGTCGTCCAGCAGCACGCCGGTGATGCGGCCCTGGCGGAACAGCAGGCGGATCGCCAGCAGGTTGGCCCTGGGGTCGCCCTTGAGATCATGGAGGGAACGCGGGGTGTCGGCATCCAGCTGACAAAACACCGATTCGAGCAAAACATCGGAAGGTTCTAACGCCATGCAGTCGTATCCGTCGAGAAGTACCGGTCACCTTGCCTTGCACTGGGTGCCGGTCAAAGCCCATCCCTGGAAAAACGCCTTTCCGCGAATTGAAACAATGCGCAACGATTTTCCTCGCGACGCAGTGTCGCCTACCGCCAGAGCCGTTGCCAAGAGCCGTACATCCCTGCGGCGCGCCCCTGCGACAACGTTGCAATACTTTCTTCACACGAGTTCCGCTACAAAGGTATCTCGCCGGAACCGAGGGTTCCTTTGTCCACCCACCCATAACCGAGAAAGCAAGCGGAGGCACCCATGAACCACACTGCATCGATCCCCGCCCTGCCCACGGCCTATGACCTGCTGAACACCCGCATCCAGCGCATCATCCACGCCCCGGCTGCGCAACAGGCCTGCCAGGCCTGCATTTCCCGATTGCCCGGCGAAGACGAGGGCGACTGGGCCCACCTGCTGGAAAGCTTCGACCGTTCCAACCAGTGGCTGCTCGACCCGCAGCGCGACGGCAGCATCGTCCTGCGCTGGAGTTCCGCCGCCTGATCCTGTTTGCCGCGCGGCCGTCGAGCCGCGCGGCTTGCGCTCTTCCCTCCCCTTCGCCGTTCGCGGCTATCGCGGGTAGCTTCCCGGCAACAGGATGTCCCGGCCGACCTCGCGGATGTCGGTATGGCCGCAGAAGGCCATGGTCAGGTCCAGCTCACGAGCGATGATCTCCAGCGCCCGCGTCACCCCGGCCTGACCCAGCGCGCCCAGCCCGTAGAGATAGGGACGGCCGATCATGGTCCCGCGCGCACCGAGGGCGATGGCCTTGAGCACGTCCTGCCCGGAACGGATGCCGCTGTCGAGCCAGACCTCGATGCGCTCGCCCACCGCCTCGACGATCGCCGGCAGCGCGCTGATGGTCGAGGGCGCGCCATCCAGCTGGCGTCCGCCATGGTTGCTGACGACCAGCGCATCGGCGCCGGAGTCGGCGGCCAGCCGCGCATCCTCGGCATCGAGGATGCCCTTGAGCACCAGCTTGCCGCCCCAGCGGCGCTTGATCCATTCGACGTCGCCCCAGTTCAGCCGCGGGTCGAACTGGCGGGCGGTCCACTCGGACAGCGAGCCCATGTCGTCGACGCCCTTGACGTGCCCGACTATGTTGCCGAAACCGCGACGCCGGGTGCCGAGCATGCCCAGCGCCCAGCGCGGCTTGGTGGCGATGTTCAGCAGGTTGGCCAGGGTCGGCCGCGGCGGCGCCGAGAGGCCGTTCTTCAGGTCCTTGTGGCGCTGGCCGATGATCTGCAGGTCGAGGGTCAGCACCAGCGCGTCGCAGCCGGCGGCCTTGGCACGGTCGATCAGGCGTTCGATGAAATCGCGGTCGCGCATCACGTAGAGCTGGAACCAGAACGGCTGGCCGACTTCCGTGGCGATGTCCTCCAGGGAACAGATGCTCATGGTCGACAGGGTGTAGCGCACGCCGAACTCGGCGGCGGCGCGGGCGGCGAGGATCTCGCCGTCGGCATGCTGCATGCCGGCCAGCCCGGTGGGCGCGATGGCCACCGGCATGGCCATCTCCTGGCCGAGCATGCGGGTGCGCAGCGAGCGGTTCTCGATATTCCGCGCGACCCGCTGGCGCAGCTTGATCGCGGCGAAGTCGTCCTGGTTGGCGCGGTAGGTGCCTTCGCTCCAGGAACCGGAGTCGGCGTAGTCGTAGAACATCCGCGGCACGCGCTTGCGCGCCAGGCGGCGCAGGTCTTCGATATCGGTGATGACGCTCATGCAGTCCACTCCTTCGGGGGTGGCTGGATGGTAGAGCGCGACGTACCGCCGCAGGCGGAATAATTGTCGGCATCGGCGGAAGGAAATTCCGCCGTTTCAGTCGTCCGCCGCCGGAAGGAATTCCCTGCCCTGGGCCACCGCCTCGCGGCAGATCGCCGCCAGCCAGGCGGCGAAACGCTGGCTGGCCGGCGAGGCCTGGTGGCTGCGCAGGTGGTAATGGTGGGTGGGCGCCGAACGCAGCGGGAACAGCACCACCAGCCGCCCCTCGGCAAGCCAGGCGCGCGCCAGCGAGGGTCGCGCGAGGGCCACGCCCTGGCCGTTGGCGGCGGCTTCCAGGGTCATGCCCAAATCGAGCAGGCGCGGCCCGGCGCAGGGCTCCGGCCAGTCCAGCCCGGCCACGCGGAACCACGGCTGCCAAGGCTCCAGCGGCGAGCGCAGCAACGGCAGGCCGGCGAGCATGGCTGGCGTCCAGGGCCGCGGCAGGCCCAGCAGCAGCCCCGGCGCGGCCATCGGTAGCACGCGCTCCTCCAGCAGCCGCTCACCGGCCGCCACGCCATGGCTGTCGCCGCGCACCTCGACATCGGCCAGCGGCAGGTCCTGGCCGTCCGAAGGACTCGACAGGAGAATCTCCAGCTCGATTTCCGGACAGGCCTCGGCGAAGGACGCCAGGCGCGGAATCAGGATCTGCCGGGCGAAGGTCGGCGGCGTGCGCAGGGTCAGCCGCTGCTGGCGCTGGACCTGGCGACGATGCAGCGGAACCGCCGCGAGCTGGGCGAGGATCGGCGCGATCTGTTCGAGGTACTCGCGGCCGTGGGAGGTCAGCGCCAGCGAGCGGCCGTCGCGCTGCAACAGGCTCACCCCGAGCATCCCCTCGAGACCGGAAACCCGCTTGCTGGCGGCGCTGCCGGTGATCGACAGGAGTTCGGCGGCGCGCTCGAAGGTACCCAGCCGGGCAGCCGCTTCGAACGCCTGCAACGCTTCGATGGAAGGAAAACGGAAATCGTCGGGATTGAGCATGGGGCAGACTTTACCCGCTGCCCGAGATCAGGGATACCGCGTCAGAGCCGCTGCTCGTTGGCCGCGGCGCGGCGCTCGGGCGCCGCGGAACCGGCGGCACCGCCCCAGGAAGCCTTGCCGGGGCTGTAGACATCCTGTTCGTCGAGGGTCACCAGGCCGCTTTCCACCAGGCGCCCGAGGACCTGGCGGATGCTCACCAGGGACAGCGGCGTACCGGTTTCGGAGAGACGCCGGTGCAGGGTGCGGATCGGCACCCGGCCCTGCTCCCCCGAGGCTTCCCAGAGCGCATCGATCACTTTCAGCCGGGCCAGGCTCATCTTCAGGCCGGCCTCCTTCAACATCTGTTTGACGGGCGAATGGGTCATCGTGACGCTCCTTTCGTGGACGAGTGGGTAGCGGGTCCCCGCCGAAGCCGAGCATCCTTGCTCGCTGCCTGCACGTGTTCCCTGGAACCGGGCGGCTGTGGGCCGCCTCTATGGTTAAAGACGAACGAGCGCGGAAAAACCGTCAGTTTTTTTCCCATCAGATCTGATAGGCATTGCTTATCATTCGCGAATGCTTAGCCGTTGCAGTTGCGGGTCGGCGTCGATCTGCCTGTCGCTGAACGGCAAGGTCTGCCATTGCTGGCGGGAAAACAGCTCGGTCTGGTCGCGGTAGTGCGGCGAGCGCGGATCGCTGGACTGGGAGAAAGCCAGCAACCCGCGAGCCTTGGGCCCTTCCTCGGGGAAGGTCACCAGTTGGATGTAGCTGGTGCCGCCGACCACCTCCAGGTGGTCGCCCTTGCGGACGCTCTGGATCGCGTTGTAGACCCCGAAATGGCCATCGCCGCCGGGAATCGCGATGCGTTCCTGGCCACGGGTGCTCACTTGCAGGTCGCCCCAGCGCGCGCCGTCGGGAATCCCGCTCTTCTCCACCTCCGCCGCCGCGTCCGCCAGCGCCTGGCGCACCTGGGTCGCCACCTGCGGCCGGTCGAGGGCGATGCCTTGCGGCGTATCCAGGGGACGTTGCGCATCGAACGGTTCCTTCCACGCGCCGTCGAGTTCGGCGAAGCGTTGCATGAAGCGCTGGAAGTAGACGAAACCGCTGCCGCTGTCGAGGTTGGCGCCACGGTCCCACTGCGCCAGGGCCGCGCAGGCGCGGGCAAGGGACTTCTCGCCCTGGTTGTCGCGGCACAGGCGGAGCAGGTCCGGCAGCACCTGGTCGGCGCTGAAGACATGGTTGGCGGTGACCATTTCCTCGAGCGTCTTCGCCTCCAGCGGCTGCTTGCCCTGTAGCCGGCTCAGGGCGTAGCGCGCCCGCGGACCGATGGGCTTCTCCTGGCTGACCAGGGGCGAGAAGCCCTGCAGCGGGCTCGCCGGGTTGGTCAGCCAAGCGCTGTCGTTGGAGTTCTGCACGAAGTCCCTGCGCAACAGCACCGGCAGTTGCGCCGCCGGGGTGATGCCAGCCTGGGCCGCGGCCGGGTCGCGACTCCAGGCACAGCGGCTGTCCTGCCCCTGGAGGGCCGGCAGGCCTTCGGCGACCAGTTGCGGAATGGCGCAGGCGGGAATCAGTTCCGGCTTCAGGTAGGGCACCACCGACTGGTTCATGTACAGGGCGTTGCCCTGCTCGTCCGCGGCCAGGGTGTTGACCCAGGGGATCCCCTGTAGCGCCTCGACGCGCCGGCGCAGGTCGGCGACGTCGCTGGCCTGGTTGATCGAGTACCACTGTTGCAGTACCCGGGTGTTCTCCAGGTTGGCGTCACGCAGCGCATAGGCCTCGCTGCGGTTCCAGTCCAGCTTGCCGGGCCAGACCACCAGCGGGCCGTAGATCGACTGGTAGACCTTGTGCTCGACGCGCGACAGCTTGCCGTCGGCGCCGCGCACCTCGATCGCGACGGATTTCTCCTCCAGCGGCAGCGAACGACCGTCGACCAAGTAGCGCCGCGGGTCCTTCGGGTCCAGCGCCAGGCGATACAGGGTGAAGTGGCTGGAGGTATCCACCGTGTGGGTCCAGGCCAGGTGGCGGCTGAAGCCGATGTTGACCACCGGCAGGCCGGGCAGCGAGGCCCCCATCACGTCGAGCCGGCCGGGAATGGTCAGGTGCATCTGGTAGAAACGCATCGCGCCGTTCCAGGGGAAGTGCGGGTTGGCCAGGAGCATGCCCTTGCCGTCCGCCGAACGTTCGCTGCCAACGGCAATGGCGTTGCTGCCGCGCTCCAGGCGGAAGCGCTGGCGCCGCTGCTCGGCGACCTGGAACGCCTGCTCGCCGCTCAGGGCGACCTTCTCCGTGCCGGGCGGCGCGGCGGCCACCAGCGCGTCGGCGAACTGGCCGACCCCGCCTTCGACCAGCAGGCGCCGGGTCAGGCGCAGCAGGTCATCGGTCGCGATGGCCCGCAGCCAGGGCTGGCCAAGGCAACTGGTGGTCTTGCCGTCGGCCTCGCGGAGGAAGCGGTTGAAACCGGCGGCGTAGCCTTCGAGCAACTGGCGCACCGCGGGCGTCTGCGCCTGCCAGAAGGCTTGCAGCGCCTCGGGTTGGTTGAGCCAGGCGTAGAAGATGTCGGACGGCAGGTTGTCCAGCTCCGCCGACGACTTGCCCTCGCTGCCGAAATAGCGCGCCCGCTCGCCGCGCGCGGTGACGATCTCCTCGGCCAGCAGGCAGGCGTTGTCGCGCGCGTAGGCGTAGCCGATGCCATAGCCCAGGCCGCGCTCATCCTTGGCCCGGATGTGCGGCACGCCATAGGCGGTCCAGCGGATATCCGCGGCCAGCCCGGTCGGCCGCGGCATATCGGCCTGGACCGGCATCATCGAACCCAACAGCATGCCGGCCAGGCCGGTCAGTACGGTACGCATCCCCATCGATGTCGTTTCTCTGCAAAGTGGTGGCCGGAACGGCCGGGACATGCAACGAAAACGCCCTGCGTGCCGGGCATCCCCTGGCGGGGAAACGGGCAACACAGGGCGTGGCGGCGTGGCGCCGGTCAGCTGGCCAGGGCGTGCTCGTGCAGGGCGCGGGCCGCAGTACCGGGCTTCAGGTGCTGGTACAGGGAGCCAGAGATTTCCTCGGCACGCACCGGCAGCACCGACAGCAGGGTGTCGCTGAGGCCATGACTGGCCTGGCTGAAGCCCTGCGCGTAGATCGCCACCTTGCAGCGCTCGTCGGTCTGCAGGCGGTAGTCGCGGCCGATCTCGTGGTCGCCGAGGTACTCCGCCAGCGGTTCGAGCAGTTGGCGGTGCAACTGACGCTCATAGCCGGTGGCCAGGATCACTGCGTCGTAGGTCTCTACGCTTAGCTCGCCGCTACCTGCGTCGCGCAACGCCAGCTCGATGCCCTGGGCGGTGGCGGTCGCGCGCTCCACGGTGGTCATGCAACGGAAGGCGTGGCGCGGGATGCCGGAGACTTTCTGGCGGTAGAAGACGCCGTAGATGCGCTCGATCAGGTCGGTATCCACCACCGAATAGTTGGTGTTGTGGTATTCGCGCAGCAAACGCTCGCGTTCGGCATGTTCGCGGCTGTAGATGAGATCGGTGAACTTCGGCGCGAACACTTCGTTGACGAACGGGCTATCGTCCGCCGGCTTGAGCGCCGAGGCACGCAGGATCATGTCGGCCTGCACCGACGGGTAGCTGTCGTTGAGGTCGATGAAGGCCTCCGCCGCGCTCTGCCCGCCGCCGATAATGGCGATCTTCATCGGCTTGCCACTGCTGCAGGGCTGCTTGGCCATGTGTTCCAGGTACTGGCTGTGGTGGAACACCCGGCCGTCGCCCTTGAGCGCACGGAACACCTGCGGGATACGCGGGGTGCCGCCGGGACTGACCACCAGGGCGCGGGTGGTGCGCACCAGCTCCTCGCCGTCGGCGTTGCGCGAGATCACCCGCAGCGCCTCGACCTGGCCGGCGCTCAGCATCGGCTCGATGCGCAGGACCTCTTCGCCGTAGCGGCTCTGCTCCTGGAAGTGGCTGGCGACCCAGCGCAGGTAGTCGTTGAACTCCATCCGGCAGGGATAGAAGGTGCCCAGGTTGATGAAGTCGACCAGGCGATCGTGCTTGTGCAGGTAGTTGACGAAGGAATACGGGCTGGTGGGGTTGCGCAGGGACACCAGGTCCTTGAGGAAGGAGATCTGCAACTCGCTCTGCGACACCAGGGTGTTGCCGTGCCAGCGGTAGTCGCCCTGCTTGTCCAGGAACAGCACTTCCAGGGCGCCCTGCGCCTGGGCCCGTTCCTGGAGGGCAATCGCCAGGGCGATATTGGAAGGGCCGAAGCCGACACCGATGAGATCGTGAACCACGGCGGTTGCAGTTGCCTGAGTCATTTCCAGTTCCTCTGGATTGGCCCCCTTTCAAGCGGGAGCGATAAGTCGAGAGCAGCCCTGGAGGGCCATCTGTTGACTAGGAACGAGGACAGGGAAATGAAATTTAAGCGTTGCCGAGCACGAATAGCGAAATCAGTCGGCTTCCCATTCGCGCATGCGCACCCGACAGTGCTTCATCGCGTTGACGATGTGCTTTTCCACCAGGCTGCGGGAAATATTGAGATGTTCGGCGATCTGCGAATGGGACAGGCCGTCCAGCTTGCGCAACAGGAACGAACTGCGGCAGATGGCCGGCAACTCGGCCAGCGCGCGCTGCAGGTTGTCCAGGCGCTGCCCCTGGTCGACCACCGTCTGCGGCGAGGGACTGGCCAGGCCCTCCTCGTCGTCCAGGACCTCCAGGGGTTCCGCCCGGCGCACCCGGCTGCGACGGTGCTCGTCCACCGCCAGGTTGAGCGCCGTCCGGTACAGAAAAGCCTTCGGATGCTCGATCTGCGCTTGACTGGAGCGCTCCAGAACGCGCAAATACGCGTCGTGGGCGACATCCGCCGCTGCGTGTCGATCCCCGAGCCTGGCACTGAGGAATCGCAGCAGCTCCCGATAATGGTTTTCCAAGACGACTCCTGCTCGCTGCCTCTACGGCACTGTCCTTCCAAGGGCGGGATCGCCTGCCGGCGACGTTGGCAGTATGAAATCATTAAATTTATAATAATTCTCATCAAGCTTTAAAGCCTTGTTTCGCTCGCAGCGCAATCCGAAGGCATAACTGGAACCCTCGATGAAGACACCCTCTCCCGCCGACAGCGACACCCTTGTGCAGGACGCCGCGCATTGGTGCATGCGCCTGCACGCCGAGGACTTCTCCGAGGAAGAGCGTGGCGAGTTCCAGCGCTGGCTGGCAGCCGATCCCCGGCACGCCGCCGAATACGCAGAAATGGAGGAGATCTGGGCGCTCAGCGAACTGCTGCCGCGAACGCCGGCGCCCGAGCTTCGCAACCACGCCGCAACCCGCCCGTTCGGCCGTCGCCGCAGGGGCTGGAAGAGCCAGGCACGCGCCGCCGCCCTCGCCCTGCTTATGTTGCCGACGGCCGGCTACCTCGGCTGGCTGCAAGGCTGGATTCCTTCCAGCTACCAGCGCTACGAGGCCGAGGGCAACGTCAGGCATGCCGTTCTTCCCGACGGCAGCGAGGTCGAACTGGACCTCAATACACAGCTGAGCTTCGCCAATTTCAAGGACATCCGCCGGGTTTCCCTGGACAGGGGTGAGGCCTACTTCCATGTCACCCACGACAGCGCGCACCCCTTCGTGGTCAAGGCCGGCAACGGCTCGATCACCGTCACCGGCACCCGCTTCAACGTCTGGAAGTACCAGGACAACGTGGTAGTCACCGTCACCGAGGGCTCGGTGAAGGTCCGCAGCGAAGGCTCGGGCAACGACAGCAGCCTGACTCCCGGCATGCAGGCCAGCTACTATCCGGGCCTGCTGCAACCGTTGGTCGAGGCCGTGGATACCCGCCAGACGCTGGCCTGGCGCGAGGGCCGCCTGGTACTCGACGACCTGCCCCTGTCCAAGGCCCTGCCGCTGATCAACCGCTACCTCGACGCTCCGCTGGTCCTGGGCGACAGGAGCGCTGCGAAACTGCGCATTGGCGGGATCTACAGCACCCGCGACATCCGCAGCCTGGTCGACGCCCTGCCGAAAGTCCTGCCCGTGGACCTGGAACATCGCGAGGACGGCAGCATCCGCATCAGCAGCCGTTACGCCCAGCTCTGAACCCAGGTTAAATTTAGCCGCCCTGGCCTCGTATATCTGGCAGTGCCCAGCCTGCCGATCCAGCGGCGGCGGTCTCTCCACGCACCGGCCGGATTCCCGAATGAGACGAACCCGTAGTACTCGTCGCGCACTGCTCGTCGCAGTCTGCCTCAGCCCCCTGATCGCCCTGGCCGCCTGGCAGGCCTATCCGTTCCGCAGCAACAGCTTCGATACCGTGAGCGTCAGCCGCGGCAGCATCGAGAGCAGCGTCTCGGCGCTCGGCACCCTGCAACCGCGGCGCTACGTCGACGTCGGCGCCCAGGCCTCCGGGCAGATCCGCAAGTTGCACGTCGAGGCCGGGGACGATGTGACGGAAGGCCAGTTGCTGGTCGAGATCGACCCCTCCACCCAGCAGGCCAAGGTCGATGCCGGCCGCTATTCGATCGAGATGCTCAAGGCCCAGCTGGCCGAGCAACGTGCCCAGTACACCCTCGCCCGCCAGCAGTACCAGCGCCAGCAGCGGCTGGCTGCCGGCGGCGCGACGCGTACCGAGGACGTGCAGAGCGCCCAGGCGCAGATGCTCGCCACCCAGGCGCGGATCGAGATGTACCAGGCGCAGATCCGCCAGGCCCAGGCCTCGTTGCGCAGCGACGAAGCCGAACTCGGCTATACCCGCATCTACGCGCCGATGTCCGGCACGGTGGTGGCGGTCGATGCGCGCGAAGGCCAGACCCTCAATGCCCAGCAGCAGACCCCGTTGATCCTGCGGATCGCCAAATTGTCGCCGATGACCGTCTGGGCCCAGGTTTCGGAAGCCGACATCGGCCGGGTCAAGCCTGGCATGCCGGCCTACTTCACGACCCTCAGCGGCGAAGGCCGGCGCTGGACCGGCAAGGTCCGGCAGATCCTCCCGGTGCCGCCCAAGCCGCTGGACCAGAGCAACCAGGGCGGCGGCAGCCCCACCAGCGGCAGCGGCGGGCAGAGCGGCAGCGGCCGGGTGGTGCTGTATACCGTGCTGGTCGACGTGGACAACGGCGACCACCAACTGATGGCGGAAATGACCGCCCAGGTGTTCTTCGTCGCCGCCACCGCGGAAAACATCCTCACCGCGCCGGTCGCCGCCATCCACGACGACGGCAAGGGCGGCCAGGTCGCCTGGGTGGTCGGCAGCAACGGCAAGCCGCAGAGCCGCCAGATCAGGACCGGCATCAGCGACCGCCTGCGGGTACAGGTGCTTGCCGGCCTGGAGGAAGGCGACCGCTTGCTGATGGCCGCTCCCGACGGCAGCGACAGCTGATGGAAAACGCCACGCACCCCGTCCCCCTGATCGAACTGCGCGACATCCGCAAGCGCTACGGCGGCAATGGCACCCCGGAAGTCGAGGTACTCAAGGGCGTATCGCTGTCGATCCACGCCGGCGAGTTCGTCGCCATCGTCGGCGCCTCCGGCTCCGGCAAGTCGACCCTGATGAACATCCTCGGCTGCCTCGACCGGCCCAGCTCCGGCAGCTACCACTTCGCCGGCCACGACGTCGCCGAACTGGACAGCGACGAGCAGGCCTGGCTGCGCCGCGAGGCATTCGGCTTCGTGTTCCAGGGCTATCACCTGATCCCCTCCGCCTCGGCCCAGGAAAACGTCGAGATGCCGGCGATCTACGCCGGCATCCCGGCGAGCGAGCGGCACACCCGCGCGCGGGCCCTGCTCGAACGCCTGGGCCTGGCCGAGCGCACCGCCAACCGTCCGCACCAGTTGTCCGGCGGCCAGCAGCAGCGGGTGTCGATCGCCCGCGCGCTGATGAACGGCGGCCATATCATCCTCGCCGACGAACCCACCGGCGCCCTCGACAGCCACAGCGGCGCGGAAGTCATGGCGCTGCTCGACGAGCTGGCCAGCCAGGGCCACGTGGTGATCCTGATCACCCACGACCGCGACGTCGCCGCCCGCGCCAAGCGCATCATCGAGGTGCGCGACGGCGAGATCGTCAGCGACAGCGCCAACGACGAGCGCCCGGCGCAACCGAGCGCCGGCGTCGAGCGCCACCTGCAGGCCGACGATCTCAGCCAGCGCCTCGCCGAGGGCAGCAGCGAACCCTCGGGGGCCTGGCGCGCCGAACTGCTGGAGGCGGTGCGCGCCGCCTGGCGGGTGATGTGGATCAATCGGTTCCGCACCGCGCTGACCCTGCTCGGGATCATCATCGGCGTCGCCTCGGTGGTGGTCATGCTCGCCGTCGGCGAGGGCAGCAAACGCCAGGTGATGGCGCAGATGGGCGCGTTCGGCTCGAACATCATCTATCTCAGCGGCTACTCGCCGAACCCGCGCGCGCCGATGGGCATCGTCAGCAGCGACGACGTCGCCGCCATCGCCACCCTGCCCCAGGTGAAGAAGGTCATGCCGGTGAACGGCGGCGAGCTGGTGGTGCGCTACGGCAACATCGACTACCACGCCTACGTCGGCGGCAACAACACCGACTTCCCGGAAATCCTCAACTGGCCGGTGGCCGAGGGCAGCTACTTCACCGAGCGCGACGAAGACGCCGCCACCACGGTCGCGGTGATCGGCTACAAGGTGCGCAAGAAGCTGTTCGGCAGCGCCAACCCGATCGGCCGCTACATCCTCATCGAGAACGTGCCGTTCCAGGTCATCGGCGTGCTCGCCGAGAAAGGCTCCAGCTCCGGCGACAAGGATGCCGACAACCGCATCGCCATCCCCTACTCCGCTGCCAGCATCCGCCTGTTCGGCACGCGCAACCCCGAGTACGTGATCATCGCCGCCGCCGACGCCCAGCGCGTGCACCAGGCCGAACGCGCCATCGACCAGTTGATGCTGCGCCTGCACCGCGGCCAGCGCGACTACGAGCTGACCAACAACGCGGCGATGATCCAGGCCGAGGCGAAGACCCAGAACACCCTGTCGCTGATGCTCGGCTCGATCGCCGCGATCTCCCTGCTGGTGGGCGGGATCGGCGTGATGAACATCATGCTCATGACCGTGCGTGAACGCACTCGCGAGATCGGCATCCGCATGGCCACCGGCGCCCGCCAGGGCGATATCCTCCGCCAGTTCCTCACCGAAGCGGCGATGCTCTCGGTGGTCGGCGGCCTGGCCGGGATCGCCCTGGCCCTGTGCATCGGCGGCGTGCTGCTGCTCGGCCAGGTCGCGGTGGCCTTTTCCCTGTCGGCCATCGTCGGCGCCTTCAGTTGCGCGCTGGTCACCGGCCTGGTGTTCGGCTTCATGCCGGCGCGCAAGGCCGCCCAGCTGGACCCGGTGGCCGCCCTGGCCAGCCAATGACGGACATGTCCATGAAGAATCTTTCCCTGATTTCCGCCTGCCTGCTGCTCGGCGCCTGCGGCAGCACGCCGGCGCCCCTCGACAGCGGCCTGGCCGCGCCCCCTCAGTGGCGCTACCTGGCGGCCGGGCGCAGCGATGCCAGCGACATCCGCCAGTGGTGGAAGGCCTTCGGCGCGCCGGAACTGGACAGCCTGCTGCAACGCGCCCTGCTGAACAGCCAGGACCTCGGCGCGGCGGTGGCCCGCGTGCGCCAGGCCCAGGCCTCGGCGGTGATCGCCGGCGCGCCGCTGCTGCCGGAGCTGAATGCGACGCTCGGCGCCAGCCGGCAGAAACTCCTGCGCGGCTCGGGCTATAGCGGTACCGACGCGACCTCCGACAACGATGCCGTCGACTCCTTCTCCGCCGGCCTCAGCGCCAGCTACGAAGTGGACTTCTGGGGCGGTCGCCGAGCTGCCTACCGCAGTGCCCTGGAAAGCCTCAAGGCCAGCGAGTACGACCGCGCCACGGTAGAGCTGACCCTGCTCTCCGGCGTCGCCAACAGCTACCTGCAGGTATTGGCGCTGCGCGAACAGCAGCGCATCGCCAGGCTCAACCTGGACAACGCCGAGCACGTCCTGCGCCTGGTGGAGACCCGCCATGCCGCGGGCTCGGCCACCGCCCTGGAGGTCGCCCAGCAGAGCAGCCTGGTCGCCAGCCAGCGCAAGCAGCTGCCGCTACTCGAGCAGCAGGCCCATGAGGCGCTGATTACCCTGGCCACCCTGATCGGCGAGCCGGTGCAGGCGCTACAGGTGGCCGAGCGACCTTTCGACAGCCTGCGCTGGCCGGAGACCGGAACGGGCCTGCCGAGCGAACTGCTCAGCCGCCGTCCCGATATCGCCAACGCCGAAGCGCAACTGGCCGCGGCCCAGGCCGACGTGCAGGTGGCGCGCGCGGCGCTGTTCCCCAAGCTGACCCTGAGCGCCTCGCTGTCGTCCGGCGCCAACCGCGCCGCCGACACTTTCCGCAACCCCTATTACAACCTGGGCGCCAACCTGCTCGCCCCGATCTTCAACCACGGCCGCCTGCGCGCTGAGCGCGACCGCAGCCTGGCGCGCCAGGAAGAACTGCTGGAAACCTACCGCAAGGCGATCCTCACCGCCTTTGCCGACACCGAACGCTCGCTGAACAGCATCGACGGCCTCGACCGCCAGCTGCACTGGCAGCAGCAGGAGCTGGAGCAGGCGCAGCGCGCCTTCGATCTCTCCGACAGCCGCTACCAGGCCGGCGCGGAAACCCTGCTGACGGTCCTCGAAACGCAACGCACGCTGTACGCGGCGCAGGATGCCGCCGTGCAACTGCGACTGGCCCGCCTGCAGGCCTCGGTCGGCCTGTACAAGGCCCTCGGCGGCGGCTGGCAGAGCGACCGCCAGGGTCTCGCGCGGAAAGACTGAGGCCCGCGTTGCGCGGGCCTCCTCCATCCTTACTCGCTCTTTCGCCGTTCAGCGCCTGAGCTGGTCGCGCGCCAGCTTCAGGTTGCGCGCGTACCAGGGCCGCCGCGGCGCACGCTTGAGCCAGCCGCTCAGTTGATCTTCTTCGCTGAAGATGATGCGCAAAGCCAGCTTCATGGTTTCCACGTCCAGCTCCACCGAGTTGCTGCTCGCCTGGACATCCGAAAGCCCGCATCCATGGGTCGCCGGACCCAGCCAGGGATCGCCGACCTCGACCCATCGACCGGGCGCGAACCATTGGATGCCCTCCACTTCGCGGCGCTGCACTTCGCCAGGATGGAAACGCTCGTGGGCGCGATACCAGTCCTCGATGCGGTCGTCGATCCAGCCGTGGAACGACCAGAACACCGGATTCACATGGGAGGAAAACGGGTCGCCGAGGAAGTCGTTCTCCGGGCGGAACCAGCGCGGGGCAAAATCGGCCGGAAAACGGTCGGTCATGACCGGGGCGCCGTTGGAGGGGTCCCTCGTCACCGAGGCCCAGCGCATGTGCAGCCAGTCATGCATGCCCAGTTCCAGCTCCGAACCGAACTGGCCGAGGGTCAACTTCGCCAGGTACGCCGGGTCCTGGTACTGCGATTCCCAGACCAGGAAATTGGCATGGTAGGCCTCGGCGCTTTTCAGGCCATGCAGCCACTCGCTGTACTCGTCGTCATCCACTGCCACCCAGGCCGGAGGCACGGAAAACCCGTCCGGATTGTCGAAGTAACGGATGAAGCCGGGACGATCGTACTCCAGCGGCACCACAGGTCGCGGCAGACGCTCCCAGGACGGCAGGTCCTGCATGGAACGCGCGGTATGCAGCATGTGCCGGTGCATGAAAAAGAAGTCGATACCCGAGGCGTTGCGATCCTTGCGTGGCCCTCGCGCATCGCGTTCGCGGTCCAGCGGGCCGGGCTGCCAACCGACTCCGCGCAACGCATTGCGTTGTTTTTCCGAAAGCCGATGCCATTTGTCCCGCGAAGCGTGCCATAGCTGGTGGAACAGTCGGTGCTGCGGCGACACCAGCCAACCGAGAAGTTTCTCGTTGAGCACGATGCGCTCATGGGCCAGGGGGAAGTGACGCTTTACCGCAACGAAACGAAAATCCTCGTTCGGCGACAGCGGCGAACGCTCCAGGCGCTGTATGCGTCCGCTCAGAGTTCCGTCGCCCGCGTTCGCATAGTCTGCCCAGACCTCGTCGAACACCGCCGAGCAATCGTGAGTCGGTGCCACGGAACCGCTCGCCTGGTCCACCAAACGCCAGCGGATGCTTGCAGAACTGGCTCCGAGCAAGTCGCCAAGCACACGAAAGCGCGGCGGCTCCGCCGCGAGGAGACGTTCAGGAGTATCCAGGTAGCCAATCAGGCCGCGTCCCTTGGGTGCCACGTCCAGCACCAGTTGCAAGCCCTCCCGAGGCAGCCCGGGCAGTTCGGCATCACCGCCTACCAGGCGCAGATCCCATAGACCGCGCAGGCGGTCGCCCAGTCGTATGCCATCGGTAGCCGCCAGGTCGAGCGAAGCCTCGTCAGGCGTCTGCGGCTCCTCTTCGCGGGTCAGATGACGATGTGTGTAGTAAGCCACCGGCAGCGCCGCCGCCCCGGTAAGGGCCAGGCCCGCCATGAATCCGCGTCGAGAAACCGTCATCGTCCTACCTGTATCAACCGTGAAGCTCGCTTTATCCAGCTAGAACGTTCCTTCCGTCGGCAAATTTACCGCCCACATGCCGTTCCACAGGCAACTCGACAATCCCTCCCGCGGCGCTAAATTTTCCCGCTCCGGCCTCGTCCCACCCTGACAGGTGAGTCCGCTTCGGCAGACGCTCATCCGCGCTTTCGATCTCGAACCTGACTGGGACGGCAATGACTAGAACACGCACACGCAAGGCCCTCTACCTCGGCTTGCCGATCTTCCTCATCCTCGTCGGCGGCGGCCTGCTGGCCTGGAAGACCTTCGGCCCGAGCGAAGCGGGCTACCCGCGCAAGGTCATGAAGCACGCCGAGGAGTTGCATGAGCGCATCCTCTCCTTCGATAGCCGGATCACCATCCCGCCGGACTTCGGCACCGAAGGCAACGAGTTCGACAAGGACGGACCGAACCAGCTCGACCTGGTCAAGGCGGGCCGCGGGCGCCTGTCCGGCGCTGCCCTGGCGATCTTCGGCTGGCCGGAGATGTGGAACGGCCCGAACGCGCCACACAAGCCGACCCCGGGATTCGTCGACGAGGCTCGTCACCAGCAGGAAATTCGTTACAAGATTCTCACCGGCATGGTCCGCGACTTCCCCAACCAGGTCGGCATCGCCTACTCCCCCGAGGACTTCCGCCGCCTGGCCATGGAAGGCAAGTTCGCCATCGTCATGAGCATGCTCAACGCCTACCCGCTGGGCGACGACCTGTCCCAGCTGGACAAATGGGCCGCCCGCGGCGTGCGCATGTTCGGCTTCAATTATGTCGGCAACAACGACTGGTCCGACTCTTCCCGTCCCTTGCCGTTCTTCAACGACACGGCGGATGCCCTGGGCGGCCTCTCCCCGCTAGGCAAGCAGGCGGTCGAACGGCTCAACGATCTCGGGGTGATCATCGACGTCTCGCAGATGTCGACCAAGGCCCTGGAACAGGTCGCCGCCCTCAGCCGCGCGCCCATCGTCGCCTCGCACTCCGCGCCGCGTGCCCTGGTGGACATCAAGCGCAACCTCAGCGACCACGAGATGCAACTGATCAAGGACAGCGGCGGCGTGATCCAGGTGGTCGGCTTCCCCGCCTACCTGCGTCCGCTGAGCAAACCGACCCTGGACAAGCTCAACGCCCTGCGCGCGCGCTTCGACCTGCCACCCCTGGAAGGCCTGGACTATGCGCTGATGCCGGGCGATCCGATCATCACCATCTGGCCGGAACAACGCTTCGGTGAATACGCCAGCGCCCTCTACGGCATCCTGGAGGAGGAGCCCAAGGCCGGCCTCAAGGAACTGGTGGACGCCATCGACTACACGGTGAAGAAGGTCGGCATCGACCACGTGGGCATCAGCTCGGACTTCAACGACGGTGGCGGCGTGGACGGCTGGAAGGATGTCAGCGAAATCCGCAACGTCACTGCCGAACTGATCACCCGCGGTTATTCCGATGCCGACATCGCCAAGCTCTGGGGAGGCAACTTCCTGCGCGCCTGGGGCGAAGTGCAAAAACGCGCCAAGCCGACAGCTACCCCCTGACCACGCCGCAACGGACCTCCCGATGAACGACCGTCGTACCTTTCTCAAGCAGGCCGGCATTCTCGCCGCCGGCCTGCCGCTGCTTTCCGCTGCCCAGTCGCTCCGCGCCGAAGGCGCACCGAGCGACGCCGGCAATAAGTGGAAAGCGCTGCGCCAGCAATTCGATCTCGACCCGCAGTATCTGCACTTCGCAAACTTCCTCCTCACCTCACACCCTCGGCCGGTGCGGGAGGCCATCGAGCGCCTGCGGGTCCGCTTCGACCGCAACCCGGGCGAAGCGGTGGACTGGCATCGCGAGGAAATCTGGAAATACGAGGACGAGGCTCGCGCCTGGGCAGGTCGCTACTTCGCCGTGCAACCTGGCCAGGTGGCGCTCACCGGCAGCACCACCGACGGCCTGGCGGCGATCTACGGCGGCCTGCTGGTGCAGCCGGGCAAGGAGATTCTGACCTCCTCCCACGAGCACTACTCCACCTACACCACCCTGGAATACCGGCACAAGCGCATGGGTACCCAGGTCCGCGAGTTCCCGCTGTTCAAGGACCCGCATCGGGTTTCCGCCGACGAGATCCTGTCCAGCATCGCCGCTCAGATCCGCCCGCAGACCCGGGTGCTGGGCATGACCTGGGTGCAGTCGGGCAGCGGCGTGAAGCTGCCGATCCGCGAGATCGGCAAGCTGGTGCGCGAACTCAACCAGAAGCGCGACGAGCAGGACCGGATCATCTACGTGGTCGACGGCGTGCATGGTTTCGGCGTGGAAGACGTCAGCTTCGCCGACTTCGACTGCGACTACTTCATCGCCGGCACCCACAAGTGGCTGTTCGGTCCGCGTGGCACCGGGGTCATCATCGCCCGCTCGGAACAGCTCCAGGAGCACCTGGTGCCGAGCATCCCGACCTTCTCCCGCGCCGACAACTTCGGCACCCTGATGACCCCTGGCGGCTACCACGCCTTCGAACATCGCCTGGCCCTGGGCACGGCCTTCGAGCTGCACCTGCAGTTGGGCAAGGCCGAGGTCCAGGCGCGTATCCACCAGCTCAACGCCTACCTCAAGCAGCGCCTGGGCGAGCATCCCAAGGTCCGCCTGGTCACGCCGACCAGCCCCGAGCTGTCTTCGGGCTTCACCTTCTTCCGCGTCGAAGGCCGCGATTGCGAGGCGGTCGCCAAACACCTGATGGCGCACCGGGTAATCAGCGACGCCGTGGATCGCGATGTCGGCCCGGTGGTGCGCCTGGCGCCGAGCCTGCTGAACGACGAGGCGGAGATCGACCGGGTGCTGGAAATCCTCGCCCCGCAACTCGCCTGACCCCTTTCGCCACTCAACGAGAACCGCCATGCACGCATTATCGCCCCTGGCCCTGGCCGCACTGATCGTCACCACCGCCCCCGCCTTCGCCGACGAAGCGAAGAAGCCCGGCACAGTGTTCAAGGATTGCAAGGACTGCCCGGAGATGGTCGTGCTGCCCGCCGGCAGCTTCACCATGGGCACCCCGGACGACGAGGTCGGCCGCCAGCCCGACGAGGGCCCGCTGCACGACGTGACCTTCGCCAAGCCGTTCGCCATCAGCCGCTACCAGGTCACCGCCGGCGAACTGGACGCCTACCTGAAGGCCACCGGCGTCAAGCTGGCCGACGGCGATACCCGCCCCGGCCGCGAATGCATCGCCGGCAAGCCGCGCTACCAGCAAGGCCCTCGCCAGCCGGCGGTATGCGTCGACTACAACGACGTGAAGAACTACGCCGCCTGGCTGTCAAAGAAGACCGGCAAACACTACCGCATGCTCAGCGAGGCCGAGCGCGAGTACGGCGCCCGCGCCGGCAGCGCCGGCCCCTTCCCCTTCCCGTTCGACGAAGGCAAGGAATACAGCATCGCCAAGCACGCCAACACCTACGGCGCCAGCGATGGCTACAACTTCACCTCGCCGGTGGGCAGCTTCCCGCCCAACGCCTTCGGCGTCTACGACATGCACGGCAACGTCTACGAGTGGGTCGCCGATTGCTGGCACGACCACTACAACGGCGCGCCGAGCGACGGCAGCGCGTGGATGGAGGACAAGTGCGAGCTGGTGCAGATCCGCGGCAACGACTGGGGCGAGCCGCCGATCTTCTCGCGCTCGGGCAACCGCAACAATGCGGCCCCCAGCGACCGCGGCGACTGGATCGGCTTCCGCGTGGCGCGCGAACTCTGATTCAGAATGAAGAAGGCCGGAGCGACGACACCGCTCCGGCCTTTTCGAACCCCTCGAAGGAACCGGGTTCAGAGCTTCTCGGCGAGCAGCGCCAGCCCTTCGTGCAAGGCCGGGAACAGGCTGTTGTTGAAGTTGTTCCAGCGCAGCTCGAGGATGGTGTCGTCGGGTGAAATCTCCGTTTTCAGCACATCATGGAACACTTCGCCGGAATCGATGCCATTGTCCACATAGTGGAACGATGCTCCGGTCCAGTACAGCGGCTCGACCGCGACCTTTTCCATGGTCGCCCAATCCACCACCTTCTCGCCCCGCGCTCCATACAACGCGTCCAGGGTCGCATAGGCGCCACGACGCTCGTAAGGCGAGTCCTCGCGCGTCACGCCAGGATGGATATTCATGATCCGCCGTGCGAACGGAGCGCCCGGGCGTACCAGCTCATCGAGGATGACCAGGAGCCCGTCCAATACCACCACATCGGCGCCCAGCTCCACCAGGGTGTCATGCAGGCGTCGCTCGAAATCGCTCTTGCCGGCCACATGCTCGGGGGTACCCCGCGGGTACCGGCGGTAGGTGGACGGCACGCTGAGCAAGAGGTCGTTCAGGGTCTTGCCTTGCACCTGCAGGTCTGCCGGATAGAACCATTGCTGCCCGGGACGATAGGCGAAACCGTAATCCTTGATTTTTCCCTGGTCGCGAGGCAGCTCCGCGTCGTCGTCGTAGATCACGCCCACGAGCTCGTAGGCATCGCCCAGCGCAGTCTGGTTCAGCGCCTCCACCAAGGACTCCAGTACCGACTTCATGTACCGCTGTTCGCCCTTGTACGGCACGTACTGGCCGGCCTTGTCGGCCGCGGCGTTTCTCAGGGACCAGATATAGGCCAGTTTCCTTTTCGTCATTTCATCATTCCCAGGAGTGGATCGAGCGCCAGAGGAAGGCAGCGCCATGTCGAGTCGAAGCGCGCGTCGACCTGCGACGGGCGGGCGCGACACCTCTTCCTGATCTGCAACGAACGGCATCGCCTGCAATTTACGTGGAAGAACCTACGCCCCGCCGAACGCCGCTAAATACCGGGCATCCTGCTTCGTCTGTCTGCAAGGAGGCCGAGACGGGTGACGCATGCTCCTGGAGCCGGTCGCCGTCCGCATTCGCAGTGCCGCAACGAAAGCCTGCGCCAGGCCACCCCACTCAACCGTCCCATGCCTACCGGCCCAGCCGGGAGCGGCCATGGAACAATCCTGGGACCCCACCGACCTAGTACATCCGGGAAGCAACTATGACCAATCCCAAGCGCGGCGCCATTCGCGAACTGCTCGCCCTGCTCAGGCCCTTTCGAGCGATCGTGGCCGTCTCCATAGCACTGGGCATGGCCGGCGGCCTTGCCATCACCCTGCTGCTGGCCAGCATCAACAACGCCTTGCACTCGGAAAACGGCCTCGGCCAAGGCGTCCTGCTGTCGTTCGGCGGACTCTGCCTGCTGGCATTGGTCAGTTCGATCGTCTCCGACATCGGTACCAGCTACGTCGGCCAACACATCATCGCGAAGCTGCGCAAGGAACTCGGCGAGAAAGTCCTCTCGGCGCCCATCGAGCAGATCGAGCGCTACCGGACCCACCGTCTCATTCCGGTACTGACACACGACATTGACACCATCAGCGACTTCTCCTTTTCCTTCACCCCACTGGCCATAGCCCTGACCATCACTTTCGGCTGCCTGGGTTACCTCGCCTACCTATCGGTCCCGATGTTCCTGCTGACAGTCGTCGCCATCGTCATCGGCACGGCAGCCCAGTACCTGGCGCGCTCCCGCGGTTTCAAAGGGTTCTATGCCGCCCGCGATCTCGAAGACGAATTGCAGAAGCACTACACCGCCATCGCTTCGGGCGCGAAGGAACTGCGCATCCACCGCCCCCGTCGCTATCGCATGCACACCGGCCGCATCAGCGAAACCGCGAACAACATCCGCGACCTCCACATCAGCTCCATCAATATATTCATCCTGGCCAAGACCTTCGGCTCGATGCTGTTCTTCGTGGTGATCGGTCTGGCGCTTACGCTCCAGGCCTACTGGCCTTCGTCCAATCCGGCCGCCATCACTGGCTTCGTGATGGTCCTGCTGTACATGAAGGGACCACTCGAACAGGTGGTGACCATCCTTCCCATCGTCAGCCGCGCCCAGGTCGCCTTCCAGCGGGTCGCCGAACTTTCCGAGCGTTTTTCCTCTCCCGAACCCCATCTTCTGCTCAGCGAACAGGAGGCCCCGGACAAGACCGTCGACAGCCTGGAACTGCGCGACGTTCGCTACAGCCCCCCCGCCGTCGAAGGCAGCGAACCGTTCCATCTGGGCCCTATCAATCTGCGTATCGCCCAAGGTGACATCGTCTTCATCGTCGGCGAGAACGGCTGCGGCAAGACGACCCTGATCAAGCTGCTGCTCGGCCTCTATCGCCCGCAGTCCGGCGAGATCCTTCTCAACGGAGAACCGGTCAGCGCGGAGACCCGCGACGATTACCGCCAGCTCTTCAGCACCATCTTCGCCGACTACTACCTCTTCGACGACCTGGTCCAGGGCAAGCAGGCTTCGTTGCAGAACGCGACCCAATATCTGCAACGCCTGGAAATCGCCCACAAGGTCAGCGTCATGGACGGCAACTTCAGCACCACCGATCTCTCCACCGGGCAGCGCAAGCGCCTTGCGCTGATCAATGCCTGGCTCGAAGAGCGGCCGGTCCTGGTCTTCGACGAATGGGCCGCAGACCAGGACCCGGCTTTCCGCAGGGTCTTCTACACCGAACTGTTGCCGGACCTGAAGCGCCAGGGCAAGACCATCATCGTGATCAGCCACGATGATCGCTATTTCGAAATGGCGGACCAGTTGATAAGGCTCTCGGCAGGCAAGGTCGTCAAGGAAACCGAGACGGCGTGAAACTTTTTCATCCGGTTTTCCGTGGGTAAAACGTCATACTAAGAGAATTGAGAAGCGATCTCATTCATTCGCAACTTGCCAACCTAAGAAGAGCAATCACCCATGCCAGCACCACACGGTCTCAGTCCTCTGAGTAAGGCGTTTTTGATGCGCCGTGCCTTCCAACGCAGGATGCTTCCCCACTCGCTCGCCATGGCCCTGAGCCTGCCGCTGGCGGGATATGTCCAGGCGCAGGAAATCGAGTTCGACATCCCTCCCCAGGCGCTGGGCAGCGCACTCCAGGAGTTCGGCCGCCAGGCGGATATCCAGGTGCTGTATCGCCCGGAAGAGGTCCGGAACAAGCGTAGCAGTGCGATCAAGGGCAAGCTTGAGCCGAACCAGGCGATTACCGAGCTGCTTCGTGGCACCGGCGCATCGGTGGACTTCCAGGGCAATGCGATAACCATCAGCGTCGCCGAGGCGGCGGACAGCAGCGTCGATCTCGGCGCCACCATGATCACCTCCAACCAGTTGGGCACCATCACCGAGGACAGCGGCTCCTATACGCCAGGCACTATCGCCACGGCGACCCGCCTGGTCCTGACTCCGCGCGAGACACCCCAGTCGATCACCGTGGTCACCCGCCAGAACATGGACGACTTCGGCCTCAACAATATCGACGACGTCATGCGCCATACGCCGGGCATCACCGTCTCGGCCTACGACACTGACCGCAACAACTACTATGCCCGCGGCTTCTCGATCAACAACTTCCAGTACGACGGGATTCCCTCGACGGCCCGCAACGTCGGCTACTCCGCGGGCAATACGCTCAGTGACATGGCCATCTACGACCGGGTGGAAGTACTCAAGGGGGCGACCGGCCTGCTCACCGGTGCGGGGTCCCTCGGCGCCACGATCAACCTGATCCGCAAGAAACCTACCCATGAATTCAAGGGCCATGTCGAACTGGGCGCGGGCAGTTGGGACAATTACCGCTCCGAACTGGACGTCAGCGGCCCGCTGACCGAGTCCGGCAACGTCCGCGGCCGGGCGGTAGCCGCCTACCAGGACAAGCACTCGTTCATGGATCACTACGAGCGCAAAACCAGCGTCTATTACGGCATCCTCGAGTTCGATCTGAATCCCGACACCATGCTTACCGTCGGCGCCGACTATCAGGACAACGATCCCAAGGGATCGGGCTGGTCGGGCAGCTTCCCGCTCTTCGACAGCCAGGGCAACCGCAACGACGTCTCCCGCTCCTTCAACAACGGAGCCAAGTGGAGCAGTTGGGAGCAGTACACCCGCACCGTCTTCGCCAACCTCGAGCACAATTTCGCCAACGGCTGGGTCGGCAAGGTGCAGCTCGATCACAAGATCAACGGCTACCACGCGCCCCTCGGCGCGATCATGGGCGACTGGCCGGCACCGGACAACAGCGCCAAGATCGTTGCGCAGAAGTACACCGGCGAAACCAAGAGCAACTCGCTGGATATCTATCTCACCGGCCCCTTCCAGTTCCTCGGTCGCGAGCACGAGCTGGTGGTCGGCACCTCGGCTTCCTTCTCCCACTGGGAGGGCAAGAGCTACTGGAACCTGCGCAACTACGACAACACCACCGACGACTTCATCAACTGGGACGGCGATATAGGCAAGCCCGATTGGGGTACCCCCTCCCAGTACATCGATGACAAGACCCGCCAGTTGGGCAGCTACATGACCGCCCGCTTCAATGTGACCGATGACCTGAACCTGTTCCTAGGTGGACGCGTGGTCGACTACCGGGTAACCGGCCTGAATCCGACCATTCGCGAGTCCGGACGCTTCATTCCCTACGTCGGCGCGGTCTACGACCTGAACGATACCTACTCCGTCTACGCCAGCTATACCGACATCTTCATGCCGCAGGACAGTTGGTATCGCGACAGCAGCAACAAACTGCTCGAACCCGACGAAGGCCAGAACTACGAGATCGGCATCAAGGGCGAATATCTCGACGGACGACTCAATACCAGTCTCGCCTACTTCGAGATTCATGAGGAAAACCGCGCGGAGGAAGACGCCCTCTACAACAGCAAACCGACCAACCCCGCCATCACCTACGCCTACAAGGGCATCAAGGCCAAGACCAAGGGCTACGAGGCGGAAATCTCGGGTGAACTGGCGCCAGGCTGGCAGGTTCAGGCTGGCTATACCCACAAGATCATTCGCGACGACAGTGGCAAGAAGGTTTCCACCTGGGAGCCTCAGGACCAGTTGAGCCTCTACACCAGCTACAAGTTCAAGGGCGCCCTGGACAAGCTCACGGTCGGCGGCGGCGCCCGCTGGCAGGGCAAGAGCTGGCAGATGGTCTACAACAATCCCCGCAGCCGCTGGGAAAAGTTCTCCCAGGAAGACTACTGGCTGGTGGACCTGATGGCCCGCTACCAGATCACCGACAAGCTGTCGGCCAGCGTCAACGTCAACAACGTCTTCGACAAGACCTACTACACCAACATCGGTTTCTACACCTCGGCATCCTATGGCGATCCACGGAACCTGATGTTCAGCACTCGCTGGGACTTCTGAGCCCGGCTGCGAAAAAGAACGCCCCGCAATGCGGGGCGTTCTGCTTCTCGGCTACCCCACGCGCCCCATCGCCGAAGACGCCTGTCGGCACGACACCAAATGATTCCTGTACAGAAACAAAGAGCCCGCCTGAAGGCGGGCTTTGAACGGAACGGACCTGAGATCAGCGCCCGGCATACTCCAGGGCGGCCCGGAAGCTCTGCACAAACTCAGGGTGGTCGATGATCTTGTCGTGCCGGGTATCCAGCACCCGCACCGGTTCGACACGCTCAGCCCCGATCGCCTCGGCCATCGAGCGCTCCACCGCGCTCCGCTGGATGGCATTGGTGCTGCGCGCGGCCCACCAGAGGCTGACCTTCGCCGTCAGACGCGGGTAATCCATCGCTTTCAGGCGCTCGTCGAGGATCTGTTTCAACTCCCAGGACACTTCCAGTTCGTTGCTCTGTACGATTTCGCTGCGCAGTGTCGCGAACTCGGCGCCGATCTCCGCTTCCGCCCAGTCGCTCATCCTCGTCCAGCGCTGCTCATCGTCCGTCGTGGCGGAGCAGATCGATGACCAGGCCCGTTCGATATGCTCGGCCCGCTCCGGAAACATGACACCGAGCAGTTCCACCCGCATCTCGCCCACGGATAGGTTCGGGACTGCCTCCGGCGTCGGCCCGATCTCGTTCCAGAACGCTTCGACCCTGACCGGTGCCGGCGCATCGATCCAGCCGACGAAAGCCACCTGCCGCCCACGCTGCTCCAGCCGGGCCGCGACATCCATCGCCAGGTTGCCGCCGAGCGACCATCCCGCCAGGTTGAAAACCCCTTCGGGGTGCTCCTGCAGCAATTGCTCGGCGTATTCCGCAACCATATCGTCCCACTCCGGCACCTCGCGACCAGCGCCCAGCAGGGCACGGCAGACAACACCCTTGACCGGATGACGATCCCGCAGCGCCATGGCGAGGGTCTTGTAACAGTGCACAGAGCCGAAACTCGGATGGAACATGAACAGCGGCGAACCTTCGCGCCTGCCGTTGAGCGGCACCAGCAACGACTCACGCGCCTGCCCCTCGATGCATGCCGCCTGTTCCGCGACGCTGGCATGGGTCATCAGTTGGCTGATGCTCAGCGTAGCCTGGCAGGTATCGCCGATCCGCTCCTTGAGCATCAGCAGCAACAATGAGTGACCGCCCAGTTCGAAGAAGTTGTCGTCCAGGC
>NZ_KV828501.1:0-346 GCF_001836405.1 Pseudomonas sp. HMSC057H01
TCAAGAACATCGCCTACGACCACGAGATGGACACCACCTTCATGGCCAAGCCCTATCCGGGCCAGGCCGGGAACGGACTGCACGTGCATATCTCGCTGCTCGACAAGCACGGCAACAACATCTTCACCAGCGAGGATCCCGAGCAGAACGCCGCATTGCGCCATGCGATCGGCGGCGTGCTCGAGACCCTGCCGGCCTCCATGGCCTTCCTCTGCCCGAACGTCAACTCCTACCGCCGCTTCGGTTCGCAGTTCTACGTGCCGAACGCGCCGAGCTGGGGCCTGGACAACCGCACCGTGGCCCTGCGCGTGCCCACCGGCAGCCCGGACGCGGTACGCCTGGAACA
>NZ_KV828502.1:0-1142 GCF_001836405.1 Pseudomonas sp. HMSC057H01
TAGAGTAGGGAAAATAAATCTGTCCCCTTTATGGGCGTTAATATAGATTTTCCCTCCGGGTTCCACTACGTGAGTAGCCTCCGGTAGAAAACTCATCATCTTCTCGCCAGGACCCATATATGGGTTTGTAGCGATTACCTCGCCTAGCGATCCGTCTTTGAAAGGCAATTTCATCGCATCAGCACGGATGCCTGATTGAATATCGGCGCGGATATCTACGTTTATTGCGCCGGGAGTCTGCGCATTCTTCCCGCCGAACAGCTCAACGGTGGGCTTCCCGCCTGTTGCTTTTGCCCCATCTAAATCTCTAACTTAGATAAAGCCACGTCATCTGAAACTCTAACCACGCCATCAATTATGGACAAGTTATCCTCTGACTCCAAAACGCTAAAACCACAATCTCCAAAATCGAAATACACGCCGACACAACCATCTTCCACATCCGAAAAAAGATACTTGTAAACAGCAAGCAGGTCCTTGCCAAAATATCTATCCAATTCATTCGAACTCTGGATCGGGTACGCAAAGTCATCGGAAATCTCATCCAGCCCCAACAGCTTTGGTTCAGAGCCAAAAGACAAAATCCTTAACACACCTTCCCCAATATCTAATGAAACCCATCCCGATCTTGAAAACCTAAGAAACAGAACCAACATTTTACAAACCAAAGACCCCGACATAAAGAACGACCGAAATCTAAACTCAAAAATCTTCTCACCAATGATCATAAGGCCAAACCCCGCGACTAAAATTTTGAGGATTTCACTGAAATCAAAGTGTCGAATTCATATTTGCCGCCGGGCAACACTCGTAGGTTAACAGTGCTATTAGTTTTAGAGCTGTAAACATGAATAAGGTCATAACTCCCTCGGACAGCCGACTTAGGAATTATGTCACTAACAGCGGTAGCGTTCTCCAATGTTTCTTTAACTGCTAGCTTGGCCTGCTCAACACCAGCGCGACTGGCCTCGTAAGGCAGTCTGCCTTCACCTATTTTCGCACCCAACTTCTTGTTTAAATTTGCTGCTTGAGAGCTAAGAAACGTATCAACCCCACCGAGTTCAGGAAGTTTTTGAACTCCTTTTGCCCCCCACCCAGCCGACCCAAGTCCCCCACTGCCCCGAGCTGCGAACTCATACTAC
>NZ_KV828503.1:0-1726 GCF_001836405.1 Pseudomonas sp. HMSC057H01
GAACGACCTGCAACAGAGAGGGCTGATCTGACGCGGCAGACCGAACGCGCCGAAGCAGCCCAGCAGTAACCAACCGATTTTCGCGAAAGCCAACAACCGCGGCAGGCCATCGGCTTGCCTGGAGGAAAGCATGGACAACAAACCTCTCATCAAGCCCGGGAAGCTCTTCCTGATCTGTATCGCGCTGCTGGCCTATGCAGGGTTGTCCGTCGCCCTGGTGGGCGGCATTGGGCCGGCCCTGGTCAGCAGTCGCGACGATGTTCTGGTCTTCGCGGGATTCGCCATCCCCGGCGTCTGGTTGATCGCCTCGGTCTGCCTCGGCATCCACCTCGCCAACACCCGCCGCGAAGAAGCGGCCACCACCAGCAAGGAGAAAGACCAATGAAGCGGATTCCCGCTGCTGCAATGCTGTGCCTGCTCGCCGTCCTGGCGGGCTGTTCGAAGGTGCCTGCCGGCAACGTCGGCGTGATCGTCAACCTCTACGGCTCCGAGAAGGGCGTGGAGACGCGCGAGGTCGGAACTGGGCGCTACTGGGTAGGCGTGAACGAGGAACTCTACCTGTTCCCCACCTTCACGCAGACCGAAACCTGGGGCGGCAAGGAAGCGATCAGCTTCCAGACCGTTGAGGGCATGAAGGTTGGCGGCGCCGTCGGCATTACCTACTCGGTATCCCCCGACAAGGTGACGACGCTGTTCCAGAAGTACCGGGCGGGAATCGACGAAATCACGAACAAGTTCTTGCGGAACATGGTGCGCGATGCCTTCAACGATGTTGCCTCGAAGCTTCCAGTCGAGAGCGTCTATGGCGCCGGTAAGGCGGACCTGCTGCTGGCCGTCGAGAAGCGCGTGCGCGACCAGGTGGCGCCCATCGGCATCAACATCGAGCGCATCTACTACGCATCCGACCTGGTCCTCCCGCGGCAGGTTACGCAGAGCCTGAACGCGAAGATCCAGGCCACCCAGATGGCCGAGCAGCGCCGTAACGAGGTCGCCCAAGCCAAGGCAGAAGCCGACAAGGAACGCGCTCGGGCCCAAGGGGAGGCGGACGCGAAGCTGACCCTGGCCACCGCCGACGCGAAGGCGATCGAGATCCGCGCCCAGGCGCTGCGCTCGAACCCCGACGTCGTGACCCTCAATGCCGTCGAGAAGTGGGACGGAAAGCTGCCCACCTACATGGCCAGCGGCTCCCCGCTTCCCTTCATCGGCATCAGCAAGTAGCCCCTCGCCCCGGCGCCAGCGATGGCGCCACTGGAGAAAAACATGACCACCAAAGCAAAGACCAAGAAGCAAGGCACCGCTCTCATCCTCAGGACCTGCAGCGCTGATCTCACCAGTCACGGCGGGTTTCAGTGGCCCGACAAGATCGGAGCAGTAGTCGAGGCCCCGGACTGGAAGAAGGACAACAGGTGCGGTCACGGCCTACATGGCTGGCTGTTCGGCCAGGGCGACCATGTTTGCAGTAGCACTGTCGGCGACGCCGATGCGAAGTGGCTGGTGGTTGAGGTCGTAATAGCTGACCTGATCGCCCTCGGCGGCAAGGTGAAATTTCCTCGCTGCACAGTCCGTCACATCGGGGACAAGGCAAGCGCAACACAGTTCCTGATCGCAAACGAACCACGCGCGGCCGGAGTTGCAGTGATCGGCGCCACCCTACAGGCAGGCGATAAGGAACTCTGTCAGGTAGGCGCATATGGCACCGCCACCGCCGGGGACTGGGGCACCGCCA
>NZ_KV828504.1:0-377 GCF_001836405.1 Pseudomonas sp. HMSC057H01
GCTGAACCGCCGGGCCAACCGCCTGGCGCATGCCTTGATCGAGCGCGGGATCGGCGCGGACCGCCTGGTGGGCGTGGCCATGGAGCGTTCCATCGAGATGGTCGTGGCCCTGATGGCGATCCTCAAGGCCGGCGGCGCCTACGTGCCGGTGGACCCGGAGTATCCCGAGGAGCGCCAGGCCTACATGCTGGAGGACAGCGGCGTGGAGCTGCTGCTCAGCCAGTCGCACCTGAAGCTGCCGCTGGCGCAAGGTGTGCAACGGATCGACCTGGACCAGGCCGATGCCTGGCTGGAAAACCATGCCGAGAACAATCCGGGGATCGAGCTGAACGGCGAGAATCTTGCCTATGTCATCTACACCTCCGGCTCCACCGGCA
>NZ_KV828505.1:0-601 GCF_001836405.1 Pseudomonas sp. HMSC057H01
GCCTATGTCATCTACACCTCCGGCTCCACCGGCAAGCCCAAGGGCGCCGGCAACCGCCATTCGGCGCTGAGCAACCGCTTGTGCTGGATGCAGCAGGCCTATGGGCTGGGCGTCGGCGACACGGTGTTGCAGAAGACCCCGTTCAGCTTCGACGTGTCGGTCTGGGAGTTCTTCTGGCCGCTGATGAGCGGGGCGCGTTTGGTGGTGGCCGCGCCGGGCGATCATCGCGATCCGGCGAAGCTGGTGGCGCTGATCAACCGCGAAGGGGTCGATACGCTGCACTTCGTGCCGTCGATGCTGCAGGCCTTCCTGCAGGATGAAGACGTCGCCTCCTGCACCAGCCTGAAACGCATCGTTTGCAGCGGCGAGGCACTGCCAGCGGACGCCCAGCAGCAGGTGTTCGCCAAGCTGCCGCAGGCCGGCCTCTATAACCTCTATGGCCCGACCGAGGCGGCCATCGACGTCACCCACTGGACCTGCGTGGAGGAGGGCAAGGACGCGGTGCCGATCGGCCGGCCGATCGCCAACCTGGCCTGCTACATCCTCGATGGCAACCTGGAGCCGGTGCCGGTGGGCGTGCTCGGCGAGCTGTACCTGGCCG
>NZ_KV828505.1:701-1311 GCF_001836405.1 Pseudomonas sp. HMSC057H01
CCGGGCGATCATCGCGATCCGGCGAAGCTGGTGGAGCTGATCAACCGCGAAGGGGTCGACACGCTGCACTTCGTGCCGTCGATGCTGCAGGCGTTCCTGCAGGATGAAGACGTCGCCTCCTGCACCAGCCTGAAACGCATCGTTTGCAGCGGCGAGGCACTGCCAGCGGACGCCCAGCAGCAGGTGTTCGCCAAGCTGCCGCAGGCCGGCCTCTATAACCTCTATGGCCCGACCGAGGCGGCCATCGACGTCACCCACTGGACCTGCGTGGAGGAGGGCAAGGACACGGTGCCGATCGGCCGGCCGATCGGCAACCTGGGCTGCTACATCCTCGATGGCAACCTGGAGCCGGTACCGGTGGGCGTGCTCGGCGAGCTGTACCTGGCCGGCCGGGGCCTGGCCCGTGGCTACCACCAGCGTCCGGGGCTGACTGCCGAGCGTTTCGTCGCCAGCCCGTTCGTGGCTGGGGAGCGGATGTACCGCACCGGCGACCTGGCGCGCTACCGCGCCGATGGGGTGATCGAGTACGCCGGGCGGATCGACCACCAGGTGAAGCTGCGCGGCCTGCGCATCGAGCTGGGCGAGATCGAGGCGCGCCTGCTGGAGCATC
>NZ_KV828505.1:1411-4534 GCF_001836405.1 Pseudomonas sp. HMSC057H01
GAGCCTGCCGGAATACATGGTGCCGGCGCAGTGGTTGGCGCTGGAGCGGATGCCGTTGAGTCCGAACGGCAAGCTGGATCGCAAGGCGTTGCCGCGACCGCAAGCTGCTGCGGGGCAGACGCATGTTGCGCCGCAGAATGAAATGGAGCGACGTATCGCGGCCGTCTGGGCGGACGTGCTGAAGCTGGAGGAGGTGGGCGCCACCGACAACTTCTTTGCCCTGGGTGGCGATTCCATCGTTTCGATCCAGGTGGTGAGTCGATGCCGTGCGGCGGGCATCCAGTTCACTCCGAAGGACCTGTTCCAACAACAGACCGTACAGGGGCTGGCGCGAGTCGCCCGCGTAGGGGCTGCGGTGCAAATGGAGCAGGGGCCTGTGAGCGGCGAGACGGTATTGTTGCCGTTCCAGCGGTTGTTCTTCGAACAGCCGATTCCCAATCGCCAGCACTGGAACCAGTCATTGCTGTTGAAGCCGCGCGAGGCCCTGAATGCGAAGGCACTCGAAGCGGCCTTGCAGGCCCTGGTCGAACATCACGACGCATTGCGTCTGCGCTTCCATGAAACGGACGGAACCTGGCATGCCGAACATGCCGAAGCAACGCTGGGCGGTGCGCTGCTCTGGCGTGCCGAGGCGGTGGACCGACAAGCGCTGGAGTCGCTCTGCGAGGAGTCGCAGCGCAGCCTGGACCTGACCGACGGCCCACTGTTGCGGAGCCTGTTGGTGGATATGGCCGACGGCGGCCAGCGTCTGTTGTTGGTGATCCACCATCTGGTGGTGGACGGGGTGTCCTGGCGCATTCTGCTGGAGGATTTGCAAAGGGCTTACCAGCAGAGCCTCCGTGGAGAAGCTCCGCGGCTGCCTGGCAAGACCAGCCCGTTCAAGGCCTGGGCCGGCCGAGTGAGCGAGCATGCCCGTGGTGAGTCGATGAAGGCGCAGTTGCAGTTTTGGCGCGAGCTGCTGGAAGGTGCGCCGGCCGAGCTTCCGTGCGAGCATCCGCAAGGCGCTCTGGAGCAGCGTTTCGCCACCTCCGTGCAGAGTCGCTTCGACCGCAGCTTGACCGAACGCCTGCTGAAGCAGGCGCCGGCAGCCTACCGTACCCAGGTCAACGATCTTCTGCTGACCGCCCTGGCGCGAGTGGTCTGCCGTTGGAGCGGCGCCTCTTCAAGCCTGGTACAGCTGGAAGGACATGGGCGCGAGGAGCTGTTCGCCGATATCGACCTGAGTCGCACCGTCGGTTGGTTCACCAGTTTGTTCCCGGTGCGCCTGAGCCCGGTCGCGGATCTTGGCGAGTCCCTGAAGGCGATCAAGGAACAGTTGCGTGCGATTCCCGACAAGGGCCTGGGTTATGGCTTGCTGCGCTATCTGGCTGGAGAGGAAAGTGCCCGGGTCCTGGCGGGGTTGCCGCAGGCGCGGATCACTTTCAATTACCTGGGCCAGTTCGACGCTCAGTTCGACGAGATGGCTCTGCTGGATCCGGCTGGCGAAAGCGCGGGGGCAGAGATGGACCCCGGCGCTCCGCTGGACAACTGGCTGAGTCTCAATGGCCGGGTGTTCGACGGTGAACTGAGCATCGACTGGAGCTTCAGCTCGCAGATGTTCGGCGAGGACCAGGTGCGTCGCCTGGCCGATGACTATGTGGCTGAGCTGACGGCGCTGGTCGACTTCTGCTGCGATTCGCCACGGCATGGCGCGACGCCTTCCGATTTCCCGCTGGCGGGGTTGGACCAGGCGCGTCTGGATGCCCTGCCGGTCGCGCTGGAAGAGGTCGAGGACATCTATCCGCTGTCACCCATGCAGCAGGGCATGCTGTTCCATTCGCTGTACGAGCAGGCATCGAGCGACTACATCAATCAGATGCGTGTGGATGTGTCCGGCCTCGATATCCCGCGCTTCCGCGCAGCCTGGCAGTCCGCCCTGGACCGGCACGCGATCCTGCGCAGTGGTTTCGCCTGGCAGGGGGAGCTGCAGCAGCCCTTGCAGATCGTCTATCGACAGCGCCAGTTGCCCTTCGCCGAAGAGGACCTGAGCCAGGCGGCGAATCGGGACGCCGCGCTGCTCGCGCTGGCTGCGGCCGAGCGCGAACGCGGTTTCGAATTGCAGCGTGCGCCACTGTTGCGGCTGCTGTTGGTGAAGACTGCCGAAGGTGAGCACCACCTGATCTACACCCATCATCACATCCTGCTGGACGGATGGAGCAATGCCCAGTTGCTCAGCGAGGTGCTGGAGTCCTATGCCGGACGCTCGCCGGAGCAGCCCCGGGATGGCCGCTATAGCGACTACATCGCCTGGCTGCAGCGGCAGGACGCGGCAGCTACCGAGGCATTCTGGCGCGAGCAGATGGCGGCTCTGGACGAGCCGACGCGATTGGTCGAGGCACTGGCTCAGCCGGGACTGACATCGGCCAACGGCGTCGGAGAGCACCTGCGTGAGGTAGACGCAACGGCTACCGCGCGGCTCCGGGATTTCGCCCGGCGCCACCAGGTCACTCTCAATACCCTGGTCCAGGCGGGCTGGGCGCTGCTCCTGCAACGCTATACCGGACAACACACCGTGGTCTTCGGCGCCACCGTCTCCGGGCGTCCTGCCGATCTGCCGGGTGTCGAGAACCAGGTCGGGTTGTTCATCAATACCTTGCCGGTGGTGGTAACGCTGGCTCCACAGATGACCCTCGACGAACTGCTGCAGGGGCTGCAACGGCAGAACCTGGCGTTGCGCGAACAGGAGCACACGCCTCTGTTCGAGCTGCAGCGCTGGGCGGGGTTCGGCGGCGAGGCGGTTTTCGACAACCTGTTGGTGTTCGAAAACTACCCGGTGGACGAGGTGCTCGAACGGTCCTCCGCTGGAGGCGTGCGTTTCGGTGCCGTAGCGATGCACGAGCAGACCAACTATCCGCTGGCCCTGGCGCTGGGTGGCGGGGATAGCTTGTCACTGCAATTCAGCTACGATCGCGGACTGTTCCCGGCCGCTACGATCGAGCGCCTGGGTCGCCACCTGACGACTCTGCTGGAGGCATTCGCCGAACATCCGCAGCGACGTCTGGTCGATCTGCAGATGCTCGAGAAGGCGGAGCTTAGCGCTATCGGCGCTATCTGGAACCGCAGCGACTCGGGCTATCCGGCAAC
>NZ_KV828506.1:0-33279 GCF_001836405.1 Pseudomonas sp. HMSC057H01
TCGGCTTGAAGTAGTCGGTGCTGTGGAACTTCACGCCCTTGCGCAGGTGGAAGGTATAGGTCTTGCCGTCGTCGCTGACGTCCCAGCTTTCCGCGAGGCCGGGAAGGACCTTGGTGCCGCCGCGCTCGAACTGGGTCAGGCGGTTGAAGACGGTTTCCGCCGCGGCGTCGAAATCGGTACCGGTGGTGTACTGGGCGGGATCGAAGCCGGCCGGGCTGCCTTCCGAGCAGAAGATCAGGTTGCTGGCGAAGGCCTGGGGAACGGCGGCGACCAGCGCTGCGCCGAGCAGCGAGGGCATGATCGCGGAGCGGATGACGGCGTTTCTACGCATGGAGTGACCTCTGGTTATTTTGATTGTCTGCGAGGGACAGCCTCGTGAGCTGTCTTGCGCGAAGCTATGCAGGGCGTGTGCCGGCCGCAAGCGTCGAGGTCGCTTCAGTGTAGATGTTGTTATCCGATTGAAAGGGAATGTCGCATTTTCGAATTTGCGCAAACGCGACGCAGGCCGCGTTTGCTGCGCGAGAGACAGTGGAAACGCAAGAGGCAGCCCGGAGGCTGCCTCTTGTGGTGCGCGCCGGCCGGATCAGGGCATCTGCACCTCGATCACACCGTCGGCGTTGACCGTGACCTGGCTGGTCCCGGCCTCGATCTCCGGCGCCTGGGCGCCACCGAAGCTGGCGTCGGCCTTCATCGCCGCCATCCGCATCACCGGGTACGGGCGCGGTGCGCCGGCGCTGTTCACGCTCAGGCTGACCAGCTTGTAGCCCTTGCCGCCGAGCGCCTCGGTGAGCAACTGGGCGCGCTCCTTGAACGCGTCCACGGCGCCTTTCATCAATTGGTCCTCGTTCTTCTTGCGGGTCGCATCGGCGATGCTGAAGTCCATGCCGCCCATCTTCAGCTTGCCCAGCAGGTCGGCGGAAAGCTGGCCGAGGGCGGCGAAGTCGGAGCTTTCCAGGCGCAGCTCGGCGCGCTCGCGCCAGCCAGTGATCTTCTGGCCCTTGTCGTCGTAGACCGGATAGCTGTTGCGACTGCCCAGGCTGATGGTCACGCCCTTGACCTTGCGCGCGTCGGCGACGGCGGCGTTGAGGACGCTGGTGGTTTCGGCGGCGAGCTTGGCCGGATCGCTGCCCTGGTTTTCGCTGTAGAGGGTGACCTGCATCAGGTCGTGGGCCACCTGCTGGCTGACTTCGGCGTGCAGCGAGACCTGGTTGTAGCGCGGCGCTTCCTCGGCGACGGCCGAGAGGCTGGCGGCGCAGAGGGTGACGGCGGCGGCCAGGCGGGAAATCGCAGACATTGGGCAACTCCTTGTACTAAGGCTGAATTCACACTGTAGAGCATCGTTCCGGCAGGCGCGGCAAACACGCCTATACGCCAGTCTTGGACCATGAGACGAAGGCTTTTCCCGGAACGGGTTAGGCGATTTCGGAAAAAACGTGAAATTTACTGATCTGAGCCCTGACAGCGCTCGGCGAAACAGGGCAGGATGGCGACCTGCGAGGTTTCTGAGTCACTTTGCCGCAGAGTTGCCGACAGCGTCTTGGCTATACTCGCGCTTATTCCGGAAGAAAACATGCGCGCACCGGTTTTCCTGCTCTCCGCCAGTCGCCAGAACCTTGGCCGTCTGCTCCTCATCCGTATTCTCGTGCTGGCCGCGCAGGCCGGCTCGGTGGGTTTCGCCTGGCTCTCCGACCTGTTGCCGCTGCCGTGGCTGGCGCTCGGCCTGACCCTTGGCCTGTCCGCCTGCCTGATTCTGTTCACCGCGCTGCGCCTGCGCGCGCCGTGGCCGGTGACCGACCAGGAGTACGCGGTACAACTGGCCTGCGACCTGATCATCCACAGCACCTTGCTGTATTACTCGGGCGGCTCGACCAACCCCTTCGTTTCCTATTACCTGGTACCGCTGACCATCGCCGCTGCGACCCTGCCCTGGATCTACTCCATGGTGCTCTCCGGCCTGGCCCTGACCGGCTACACCCTGCTGCTGATCTGGTACCACCCGCTGCACCTGCAGGCGGTTCAGCACGAGGCGATGCTGATCAACCTGCACCTGTTCGGCATGTGGCTGAACTTCGCCCTGTCGGCGGCCTTCATCACCTTCTTCGTGGTGAAGATGTCCGAGGCCCTGCGCTGGCAGGCGCACATGCAGGCCGAGCGGCGCGAGGAAAGCATGCGCGACCAGCAGTTGCTCGCGGTGGCCACCCAGGCGGCCGGTGCTGCGCACGAACTGGGTACGCCGCTGGCGACCATGAGCGTGCTGCTCAACGAGTTGCGCCAGGAGCGCCCGCAGGACCCGACCCTGCAGGAAGACCTGGCATTGCTCCAGGAACAGGTCAAGCAGTGCAAGCACACCCTCCAGCAACTGGTACGGGCGGCCGAGGCCGACCGTCGCCAGGCGATCGAGGAGCAAAGCGCCGCGGAATGGCTGGAATCGGTGCTGCGCCGCTGGCACCTGATGCGTCCGGAGGCTTCCTACCGCTACCAGTGCCTGGGCCTCGGCTCCGCGCCGCGCCTGACCCCGCCGACCGACCTCAGCCAGGCTCTGCTGAACCTGCTGAACAATGCGGCGGACGCCTGTCCCGACGATCTCGACATCCGCCTGGACTGGGACAGCAGCAGTATCTGCCTGAGTATCCGCGACCACGGCGTCGGGGTGCCCCTGGCGATCGCCGAACAGATCGGCAAACCGTTCTTCACCACCAAGGGCAAGGGCTTCGGCCTCGGCCTGTTTCTCAGTCAGGCCAGCGTGACCCGCGCTGGTGGAACGGTGAAGTTGTATAACCACGAAGATGGCGGCACTCTGACCGAACTGCGCTTGCCGCGCAGCTACGGAATGGCTTGAGTGATCCGTCTGAGAGGCCCTGCCTATGTCTGAAGAGCTGCTCTTCGAAGGGGAAGAACATCCCCACCTCCTGCTGGTGGACGACGATCCCACCTTTACCCGGGTCCTGGCGCGGGCCATGAGCCGTCGCGGCCTGCGGGTCAGCACCGCCGGCTCCGCCGAGGAAGGCCTGGCGCTGGCCCAGCAGGATACGCCGGACTACGCCGTGCTCGACCTGAAGATGGAAGGCGACTCCGGCCTGGTGCTGCTGCCGAAGCTGCTGGAGCTGCACGCGGACATGCGGGTGGTGATCCTCACCGGCTATTCCAGCATCGCCACCGCGGTGGAGGCGATCAAGCGCGGCGCCTGCAACTACCTGTGCAAGCCGGCGGATGCCGATGACGTGCTGGCCGCGCTGCTCTCCGAGCACGCCGACCTGGACACCCTGGTGCCGGAAAACCCGATGTCGGTGGATCGCCTGCAATGGGAGCACATCCAGCGCGTGCTCGCCGAGCACGAGGGCAACATCTCCGCCACCGCCCGTGCCCTGGGCATGCATCGACGGACCTTGCAGCGCAAGCTGCAGAAGCGGCCGGTACGGCGCTGAAGCGTAAATGACAACGGGGGCGCCGCATGGCGCCCCCTGTGCTTTCCGTTTTCCGTCGAATCGCGGTGGATTTCGCAGATTCCGCCGGTCGCCGGGGATATCCAGCGGACAGCGCAATCGTTAAGATGCAGCTTTCATGAATCGCACGACCAGGGATTGATCATGCGTATCTTCGGTTCGAGTGCCGGCTGCCTGTCGGTGCTGTTCGGACTGGCCTTCGGGCTGCCTGCACTAGCCGAGCCTTCGGTGGACCTGGATGGTCCGACGGCAGGCTGGCGCTATTCCGGCCTGCTCGAACAGCCCGATGCCCCGCGTGTCGCCTATCCGACTCCGCCCATCGATCGCGGCGGCCAGCGCGGCCGCAGCCTGATCGAAGGACACCTGCGCGAACTGGTCGGCACCGAGCGCGCCCAGCGCCTGGTGGTCAACGGCAATCCTCTCCCTCTCTATACCGACGGCGCCGGGCGCTTCGTCCGCCCCTATGCGTTCGGCCACGGCTCCAACGGCGTCCAGGTCGGCAGCGCCGACGGCAAGATCCTCAAGCGCGTACAGTTCTACGAGGCCAATCGCTCCCAACTGCCGCCGCGCGTGCGCGTGGTGCTGGGTTGGGACGATCCGAAGGCCGAGCTTGACCTGCATATCGTCACCCCCGATGGCCAGCACGCCTACTGGGCGCATCCGCGCCTGAGCAACAGCGGCGGCCTCGATCCGGACGGCGTCGACGGGCCCGGCCCGGAGATGTTCACCATGGGCGCGCCGCTGCACGGCACCTACCTGATCTACGTGAACTACTGGGGCAACCTCAACAACCAGGGCTACAACTTCCAGGCCGGCAGCAACGTACAGGACGTGATCACCGCGCAGGTCAACCTGGTGTTCAACGAAAACAGCGTCGACGAGAAGCACGAGACCTTCGTCGTGCCCCTGCGCACCATCGGCGACCTGGTGCTGGTCAAGACCTTTACCTACTGAAGCATCCCCTCGTACGGATGACACGGGATTAGCGAACCATGAGCGAGAACAACACCCCCAGCCCTGCCAACGGAACCCCTGCGCCCGCCGCTGCGCGCCCCCGAAGCGCCCTGTGGCCGGTGCTGGGGATCGTCGCCGCGCTGGCCGCCGGCGGTGTGCTGGCCTGGCAGTTGGGCTGGCTGGAGCGGCTCGGCGGAGGGCGCCCGGCCGAAGAGGACCTCGGCCAGCCGATCGGCGCCCAGGCTCCCGCGGACGCCGACGCGCCGCGAGCCTACCGTGACCTGCGCAAGCCCGACGCGCTGATCGAGAGCGTGTCGCTGAGCCGCCTGCCGAAGGAAATCCTCGAGGTGCCGTTGCTGCGCGATACCCTGACCGAGGACTTCGTTTTCTATTACGAGAACAATGGCGACCGCCTTGGCCTGACCGGTACGTTGCGGCGGATCATCTACGAGCACGACCTGACCCTGAAGGACAGCCTGGTCGAGGAACTGCTCGACCAACCGGCCCAGGTCGCCCTCTGGCGCGGCGCCGACGGCCGCCTGCGCGACTTCGTGGTGGTGCTCAAGCGTGGCGGCCTGGCGCGGGTGCTCGAGCCGCTGGCCCATATCGCCGCCGACGACCAGCAGTTGCGCAAGGTCGGCGAGCTGGCGGGAACCTCGGTCTATCGCCTGCGCTACGGCAACGACAAGGCGATGCTGTTCCTGTCCAAGGGCGACCGGCTGTTGTTGCTGTCGAACCCACGGATGCTCTTCGACGATGGTGGCGAAAGCGACGACAGCCCGCTGAACGCTCCGGCCAGCGAAGACCTGGAGGCACTGCTCGACGGCGACGAACTGTTCCCCGAGCGCTTCGGCCTGCCGGGCCGCGGCGAGCTGCGCCAGCGCATTACCCTCAATGCCAGCGTCCTGGCCATGGGCTACCAGCGCTTCATCCCGAGCTTCGCCGGGGTGCGCTTCGAGAAGGGCGAGCAGGGCTGGAGCAGCTACCTGGCGCTGAACGAGGTGGAACGCCAGCCGCCGCTGGACTTCGCCCCGGTCTGGCAGGCCATGCCGATGGGCGCCAGCGCCTGCGTGGCGCTGCCGGTCACCCCTGGCCTGTACGGGGTGATGCTGGAGCGTCTGGGGGCCGAGCAGAAGATGGCCCAGGCCTTCTCCGAGCATCTCAGCGGCGCTGCCGGTCTCTGCTGGTACGCCAGTTCGCGGCTGCATTCGCCGCTGCTGGTGGGCCAGTTGAGCGCGCCGACCAGTGCCGAACTCGACGACGAGCTGGGCAAGCTGTTCGGTCGCGTGATCGGCGCGAAGGAAGCCAAGGTCGAGGGTGGCAGCTTCCCGGTGGAAGACCGGGTGGATGGCCAGACCCGCCGCTGGACCCGCCAGGTCAGCTCGAACTTCGGCGCCTATCCGGCCAGCCAGGCGGACAACCCGGACAGCATCAGCGGCCGCGCGTTCTTCCGCATCGGCATGGCGCGCCATGGCCAGACCCTGCTGTTCTCCCTCGACGACCAGTTGCTCGGCAAGGCCCTGGACACCCTCGACAAACGCTATCCGCCGCTCGCCGAGGTGTTGCCGAAGGATGCGCTGGTACCGGCCTACCTGGCGCCGCAGCCGCTCTCCGAACTGCTGCAACGGGAAACCCTCGACAGCCTGCCGCAGGACATGGAGCCGGTCTTCCGCAATGCCGCCGACACCTACTTGATGCCGCGCCTGAAAACCCTCGCCGGCAAGGGCAGCTACGCCCTTGGCCTGCCTGCCGGAAGCCAGGCCAACGCACCGTGGCAATGGCTGCCGCTGGAATGGCGGTCGCTGTGAGACGCCTGACTGCCTTCGGCCTGGCGCTGCTCCTGCTGGCCAGCGGCGTTGCCCGCGGCGAGCCCCCGGTAGCGCTCGACCCGCAGCAATCGCAGGTATTCCGCGCCTGGTTCGTGCGCATCGCCCAGGAACAGTTGCGCCAAGGGCCGAGTCCGCGCTGGCACCAGCAGGACTGCGCCGGCCTGGTGCGCTTCGCCGCCAACGAGGCGCTGAAAGTCCACGATGGCAAGTGGCTGCGCGCCAACGGCCTGTCCAACCGCTACCTGCCCCCGGAGCTGGCGCTCAGTCCCGAGCAACGGCGCCTGGCGCAGAACTGGCAGCAGGGTGGCGGCCAGGTCGGGCCCTACGTGAATGCGATCAAGCTGGTGCAGTTCAACAGTCGGCTGGTCGGCCGCGACCTCAACCAGGCGCGCCCCGGCGACCTGATGTTCTACGACCAGGGCGACGACCAGCACCTGATGATCTGGATGGGCCGCTCCATCGCCTATCACACCGGCAGCAGCACCCCGACCGATAACGGCATGCGCTCGGTCAGCCTGCAACAACTCATGACATGGAAGGACACCCGATGGATCCCCGACGAATCCAATCCCAACTTTATCGGCATCTATCGGCTGGCTTTCCTCTCTCAATGAATCGCGTCCCAGTGAAGACCACAGCAATGAGCAACCTGCGCCGTTTCAGCCGTAGCCTGGCGGTCGCCGCCCTGGTCCTGCTGCCGTTCGCCGCCGTCCAGGCGGAAGACACGGTGGAACCGAGCGGCTACACGCCGATGGCCGGCGAATCCTTCTTCCTGCTCGCCGACAGCAGCTTCGCCACCGACGAGGAAGCGCGGGTCCGTCTCGAAGCGCCCGGCCGCGACTACCGGCGCTACCGCATGGAGCCCTATGGCGGGGTCGACGTGCGCCTGTACCGGATCGAACAGCCGCTGGAGTTCCTCAAGCGGCAGAAGAACCTGCACCGGGTCCTGGCCGAGGGACAGTTCAAGGGCGAAGGCCTGTCGAACACCCTGGCCTATCTCTGGGACAACTGGTATCGCAAGTCGCGCCGGGTGATGCAGCGCGCCTTCTCCTACGAGTCGCGGCAACAGGTCACCGAGGCGGTGCCCGAGCTGAAGATGGGCAACGCCATGACCGCGCCGACGCCCTACGACGCGCAGCCGCAATACGCGCCGATTCCCGGCCTGCCGCTGGTCAGCCAGTTCCGCTATCCGCTGTGGGACGCCAAGCCCATCGAGCCGCCGCAGGACGTCAAGCTGGCCGGTTCCTCCAGCGAGTTCATCAACGTCGTGCCGGGCAATGTCTACATCCCGCTGGGCAAGCTGAAGCCGGGCCTCTACCTGGTCGAGGCGCTGGTCGGCAAGTACCGCGCCACCACCGTGGTGTTCGTCTCCAACAGCGTGGCGGTGAGCAAGGTCGCCGGCGACGAGCTGCTGGTCTGGACCGCACGCAAGCACGAAGGCACCCCGGTGCCCGACACCAAGGTGCTGTGGACCGACGGCCTGGGCGTGATGAGCAGCGGCAATACCGACGCCGACGGCCTGCTGCGGCTCAAGCACGCCAGTCCGGAGCGCTCCTACGTGATCGGCGAGGACCGCGAGGGTGGGGTCTTCGTCTCCGAGAACTTCTATTACGACAGCGAGATCTACGACACCAAGATCTACGCCTTCACCGACCGCCCGCTGTACCGGCCGGGCGACTGGGTCTCGTTGAAGATGGTCGGCCGCGAGTTCAAGGACGCCCGTCAATCCCAGGCCGCCGCCAGCGCGCCGGTGCGCCTGAGCGTGATCGACGCCAGCGGCACGGTATTGCAAAGCCTGGACCTCCGCTTCGACGCGAAGAGCGGCGCCAATGGCCGCTTCCAACTGCCGGAGAACGCCGTCGCCGGCGGCTACGAGTTGCGCTTCGACTACCGCGGGCAGACCTACAGCAGCGCCTTCCGCGTCGCCGAATACATCAAGCCGCACTTCGAAGTCTCCCTCGACCTGGCCAAGCCGGACTTCAAGACCGCCGAGCCGGTGAAGGGCGAGATCGTCCTGCTCTATCCGGACGGCAAGCCGGTGGCCAACGCGCGCCTGCAACTGAGCCTGCGCGCCCAGCAGTTGTCGATGGTGGACAACGAACTGCAGTATCTCGGCCAGTTCCCGGTGGAACTGAGCAGCACCGAACTGACCACCGACGGCAAGGGCCGCGCCGCCATCGAATTGCCGCCGGCCGAGAAACCCAGTCGCTACATGCTGACCATCTTCGCCAGCGACGGCGCCGCCTACCGGGTCAAGACTAGCAAGGAGATCCTCATCGAGCGCGGTGCCGCGCGCTACCGCCTGAGCGCGCCGCAGCGCTTCAGCGCCGCCGGCGAGAAGGTCGAGTTCAGCTATGCCAGCGAACAGCCGACCCCGCTCAAGCCGAGCAGCTACCAGTGGATCCGCCTGGAGGACCGCGCCACCGACAGCGGTCCGGTCGCCGACGGCCGCTTCGCGCTGGCCTTCGAGCGTCCCGGTACCTATTCCGTGGAGCTGCGCGACGACAAGGGCCAGCTCCTTGGCGCCACCGGCCACTCGGTGAGCGGCGAGGGCGTGAAGTCGGTGCCTGGCACCGTCGAGGTGGTGTTCGACAAGCCCGAGTACCGCACCGGCGAGGAAGCCTCCGCACTGATCACCTTCCCCGAGCCGGTGGAGGATGCGCTGTTGTCCCTGGAGCGCGACAAGGTCGAGGCCACCGCCCTGCTGTCAAAGGGCGCCGACTGGCTGCGCCTGGAAAAGCTCAATCCGACCCAGTACCGCGTGCGGATCCCGGTGCGCGAGGAGTTCTCGCCGAACCTGACCTTCTCGGTGCTCTACACCAAGGGCGGCGACTACAGCTTCCAGAACGCCGGGATCAAGGTCGGCATGCCCCAGGTGGAGATCGACATCGCCACCGACAAGGAGCGCTACGAACCCGGCGAGACGGTGACCGTGACCCTGGCCACGCGCTTCGCCGGCAAACCGGCTTCCAGTCACCTGACCGTCAGCGTGGTGGATGAGATGGTCTATGCCCTGCAGGCGGAGATCGCCCCCGGTATCGACCAGTTCTTCTACCATCCACGGCGCAACAACGTGCGCACCAGCGCCAGCCTGGCCTTCATCAGCTACGACGTGGCGTTGCCCGGCAGCACCAGCGCACCCGGACGGGCGAACCGCAGCGAGCGCGGCGTCAAGGTACTGGAGCGGCCGCGCCGCGAGGACGTCGACACCGCCGCCTGGCAGCCGGAGCTGGTCACCGACGCCCAGGGCAAGGCCAGCTTCAGCTTCCGCATGCCCGACTCGCTGACCCGCTGGCGGATCACCGCACGGGCCATCGACGACAACGGCCAGGTCGGCCAGAAGAAGCAGTTCCTTCGCTCGGAGAAGCCGCTGTACCTGAAATGGAGCGGGCCGACCCGCTTCCGCCAGGGTGACCAGCCCGACCTCGGCCTGTTCGTCTTCAACCAGGGCGAACAGCCGGTCAAGGCCGAGCTGCTCAGCGGGCCGCCTGGCAGCCAGCGCAGCCAGACCCTGGAGCTGGCCAAGGGAGTCAACTACATTCCGCTGGCGCAACAGCCGCTCAGCGATGGCGACTGGAGCGCCGAGCTGCGCCAGGACGGGCAGGTCCGCGACCGCCTGGCGGTGCGCTTCAACCTGCTGGCCGACGGCTGGCAGGTGGAGCAGGCGCAGAACCTCAGCCTGGCGGCGGCGAGCAACCCGCTGCAACTGCCGGCGGACGCCCGCGACGTACGCCTGCGCCTGGCCGATGGCCCGGCCGCGGCCTACCTGGGCAATCTCGATGATCTGCTGGAGTATCCCTACGGCGGCGTCGAGCAGACCGCCAGCCAACTGCTGCCGCTGAGCATCGCCTATCCGGCGCTGGCCGGCGGCGAGCCGCGGATTCGCGACCGCCTGCGCCTGATCATGCAGAACAGTCGCCTGCGCCTGGTGCAGATGGCCGGCCCGGACGCCTGGTTCGCCTGGTGGGGCGGCGACGTCGATGGCGACGCTTTCCTCACCGCCTACGCCTACTACGCCGATTGGTACGCCAGCCGCGCACTGGAGATCCAACTGCCGGCCGAACACTGGCAGCGTATCCTCGAGCCCTACGCCAAGCAGGCGACGCAGACCCCGCTGCTGCAGCGCGCGCTGATCCTGGCTTTCGCCCGCGACATGCAGTTGCCGGTGAACACCCTGCTCGGCGGCCTGCTCAACGATCTGGCCAACGCCGGCGAAGGGCAGGCGCGCGCGGAGCCGCTGGAGGCCGACGACGGCCTGGTGCTGGGCGACCCGGACTCGGCCGTCGGCCTGGCCGCGGCGCGAGTGCTGGCGGTGGACCTGGCACGGCAACTGCGGGTTGCGGTGCCCGCGCCGCTGGCCGCCCAGGCCGAGACGGCGACGCAGCGCCTGCGTGAGGCCGGCTTGCCGTTCACCGATGCCTTGCTGGCCTCTCGCTCGGCCGTGGACGGCCAGCAGGCCAGCGCTCTGCTGCAACGCCTGGCGCCGGCGCAATCGACCCTGGAACGCGCCCTGGCCCTGACCTGGCTGCAGGGCGCCCTGGCCCAGGCGCCGCAGGGCAAGCTGCCGCAGCCGCCGAAGGACTGGCAGGCGCAGCGCGGCGCCACCGGCGAAACCTACTGGCAATGGCGCGGCCGCGGCATTCCGAGCTGGATCGACCTGGACGAGGCGCCGGCCCGGCCGTTGCCGGTTGCGCTCAGCTACCGCAGCGCCCAGGCGCCGAGCGGGCAACTGCCGGTGCAGATCAGCCGTCGCCTGCTGCGCCTGGTGCCCGGCGAGGGGGCGTTCGAGTTCAAGGTCGAGGAGGTCGGCGACAAGCCGCTTTCCAGCGACGAACTGTATCTCGACGAAGTGACCCTGACCGTTCCGGAAGACACCGCTCTACGCTACGGCATGCTGGAACTGCCGCTGCCGCCCGGTGCGGATGTCGAGCGCACCACCTGGGGCATCAAGATCAGCGGCCTGGCCGGCGACGAGGCGACCACCCTGGAGCGCGCGCGCAACGAACCGGGTGAGCTGTTCTACGGAGTGCCGGTGGACAGCCTGAGTGGCGAGCAGCGTTTCCGTCACCTGGTGCGTTTCTCCCAGAAAGGCAGCTTCAACCTGCCACCGGCCCGCTACCTGCGTCTCTACGCGCCGGAACAGCAGGCCCTGGAAGCCAAGCCGGCGCTGGCCAAGGTCAAGGTCGAGTGATTGCGTTGCGCGCCTGGCTGGTCCTGCTGTGCGCCGTGCCGTTGCTGCTTCGCGCAGCGGAGGCGCCGGTCCAGCTGGCCTGGCGCACGACCCAGGGCTACGAACTGGTGAGCCTGGATCGCCAGCGGGTGCTCGAGCGCCGGCCGTTGCCGGCCGATTTGCAGGCTCCGCTGGGCAGCCTGTGGAAACTGTTCGTCTTCGCCTGGCTGAGCGACACCGGCCAGGCCGAGTCGCCCTATGCCTGCCAGGGGCGCAGCCGCGAGGAGGTCTACTGCTGCGAGAATGGCCAGACGATCGGTCGTGACCGCGCCCTGGTGCGCTCCTGCGGGCTGTATTTCGAGCCGCAGCGCCTCGCCTTGCGGCCGGAGGCCTGGCGCGACTACTGGCAGGCGCGCCGGGCACCGGCCTGGTTGCTCGATCTGGAACGGCTGCAACCGCAGACGCGGGTGCCGGTTAAGGAGCTTCTGGAACAGTTGCAGCAACTGCCGGCCCAGGGCGAGGCGCGGCGGGTACTGCTCGACGTGGCGTTGCAGGCCGGCGACGGCCATGCCGTGGCCAGCCTTGGCGGCCGCCTGCGGGTGAAGACCTGGAGCTGGCTCGACGACCATGACCCGCAGGCGCGCCAGGGCGGTTTCGCCGGCTGGCTGGTCGATGGAACGCCGCTCTGGCTCGGCGGCCCGGGAACCAGCAAGGTGATCCTGGACCGCTACGCCGAGGTGCTCGGGCGCTTCCTGCCGAGTCCGTGGCCGGCCGATCCGGGCCGTTGCGTGGAAGTGAACCTGTTCAGCCGCTATCCGCTGCGCTCGGTCAGTGATCCCGCCGGCCGCCCGGCCGCCGAAGGCCTGCTGCATGGTCCGCAGCAAGTGCTGTTCGCCAACGGCAATCGCCTGGACATCGCCAGCGCCGGCGACCTCTTCCTGCAACGGGTGGATGGCGTGCCGCGCCTGGTCGCGCGGGTTTCGCGCGAAGAGTACGTGGCGCGGGTGCTGGAGCGCGAAGCCTCGGCGCAGCCGAAGGAAGCCGCTCGCGCGCTGGCGGTGACCATTCGCACCTATCTATTGCAAAACGCCGCGCCGCGCGGCGAATGCCTGGCCATCGATGACAGCAGCCAGCGCCAGCGCGTGGCGCCGCGCCCGGCCAGCGCGCCGACGCGGCGGATCGCCGCCTGGAGCGCCGACCTGGTGCTGGCCGGGGCGACCGTCAACTATCACTCCGACCAGCCTGGTCCGGCGCGCCTGTCCTGGAAGCACGCGGTGGAGCAAGCCGGGCAGGGACTGGGCTACGACAGCATCCTCGCCCAGGCTTTCCCGCGCAGCAGCCTGAGCCGCTGGGACAACCCGGTGGCCGCCTGCCAGCCGTTGCCGGCCGCCGAAGACTGGCTGCGCAAGCAGCGCCGGCAGTGGCGCGAGCGCCTCGACCGAGAGCCCGGCTACGAGGAGATTCCGAGTTTTTCCGTGTGCCGCCTGGCTTCCGGGCGGCCCTATGTCGATCGCGAGCGCGAACGCATCTTCGTCCGCGGCCTGTATTCCCTACAGGAACGCCTGGACCTCACCCACGAATACCTGCACCTGGCCTTCCGCGCCCATCCCAGCGGCCAGGACGAAAACTATGTCGAAAGCCTGGCCCGGCGCCTGCTACTGGAATGACTCCATGAACCGAATGTCCCTTGCCGCCCTGCTCAGTTGCCTGCCCCTCGTCGCCTGGGCGGACAACCCCGTGAAACTGGATACGCCGGTCTCCGGCTGGCGTGCCGGCGACGGTTCCGCCGCCAATTACCGGCAGGTGGTGAACTACCCGGCGTCCTCGGTCAACGTTGCCGCCGACCAAGCGACCACCGCGCGCATTCGCGGCGCGATCGAGAGCCAGCCCAAGGAGCGTCCGGCGACGCTGGTGGTGAACGGTGTGAGCATGCCACTGAAGGTGGACGCCGATGGCAGCTTCGACCGCCCGTTCGCCTTCCCGTCCGGCAGCAACAGCGTCGAGGTGCGCAACGCCGCCGGGCAGTCGCGACGGGTCCAGTTCTATCACGGTGGCGGCGGCGGGGAAGTGCCGGCCAAGCTGCGCGTGCTGCTGTCCTGGGACAGCGACAACACCGACCTCGACCTGCACCTGGTGACCCCGGACGGCGACCATGTCTGGTATGGCAATCGTTCGCTGGCCAACGGCGCGACCCTGGATGTCGACGTCACCACCGGCTACGGCCCGGAAATCATCGCCACGCCGACGCCACAGAAGGGGCCCTACCTGGTCTACGTCAACTACTTCGGCGGTGGCTACGGCAGCAGCGAGGATGGCGCCGAACAGGCCGCCCAGAACCTGACCACGGCGCGCATCACCCTGGTCACCGAAGAGGGCACGCCGAACGAGAAACAGGAAACCTTCCTGGTGCCGATGCGCAAGCCTGGCGAACTGACGCTGGTGAAGCGCTTCAGTTATCCGTAGGCGCCTGCGCTGGCGGATAACGCCTCTGGTGTTATTCGCCGTCGCTCAGGCATCGGCGTTACCAACCGCGTGGCCTGGCGGCGGCGCTCATGCCGCTGCGAATGGCTCCTGGGCTCAGGCGGGCTGTTCACCCTGCCAGGTATCGATCGCTTCCTGGGCCGCACGGAACGCATCGATCGCCGCCGGCACCCCGGCATAGACCGCGCAGTGCAGCAGTGCCTCGCGGATTTCCTCCACCGTGCAGCCGTTGTTCAGCGCGCCGCGCACGTGCCCCTTGAGTTCCTGCGGGCATTTCAGGGCGGTCAGGGCGGCCAGGGTGATCAAGCTGCGGGTCTTGCGCGGCAGCGCCTCGCGGGCCCAGACCGAGCCCCAGGCATGCTCGTTGACGAAGTCCTGCAATGGCTGGGTGAAGGCGGTGGCGTTGCCCATGGCGCGCTCGACGAAGGCGTCGCCCATGACTTCACGTCGGATATCCAGGCCGGTCTTGCCTTGTTCGCTCATCGGAAGGTTCCTGTCGTGGGTAGAAGGTGGCTCAATCCAGCGACTCTATCCGAACCGGCGCCACGCCGCTGCGGATCATACCCAGGCCTTCGGCGGCCTTGCGCGATACATCGATGATCCGCCCGCGGCGGAACGGCCCGCGATCGTTGATCCGCACCACCACGCTGCGGCGGTTGTCGAGGTTGGTTACCCGCACGCGGGTACCGAACGGCAACGTGCGGTGGGCAGCGGTCATTGCGTTGGGGTTGTAGCGCTCGCCGCTGGCAGTACGCAGGCCTGCGTGGCGGCTGCCATAGTAGGAGGCTTCGCCGGTATCCGCGGAACCGCTGCCGGCGAGGCTGGAGCAGCCGGCGAGGAACAGGGGCAGGACGGCGAGGGCGAGGCGCGCGGCGGCGGATGGGTTGGGCATGGACAACAGGCTCCTGGCGGACAAGAAGACGCCGGGCGAACCCGGCGTCTGGCTTTGACTCACGCTTCGAGCTTTTTCTTCAGCAACTCGTTCACTTGCTGCGGGTTGGCCTTGCCTTTCGAGGCCTTCATCGCCTGGCCGACGAAGAAGCCGAACATCTTGCCGCGCTTGGCCTCGTCGGCGGCGCGGTACTGCTCGACCTGCTCGGCGTTGGCCGCCAGCACCTCGTCGAGCATCTTCTCGATGGCGCCACTGTCGGTGACCTGCTTCAGGCCCTTGGCCTCGATGATCTGGTCGGCGGAACCCTCGCCGTTGGCCATGGCTTCGAAGACCATCTTGGCGATCTTGCCGGAGATGGTGTTGTCCTTGATGCGCAGGATCATGCCGCCCAGTTGCTCGGCGGACACCGGAGACTGCTCGATCTCCAGGCCGTCCTTGTTGAGCAGGCTGCCCAGCTCGACCATCACCCAGTTGGCCGCCAGCTTGGCGTCGCCGCAGATACCCTGGACCTTCTCGAAGTAGTCGGCCATCTCGCGGCTGGCGGACAGCACGCTGGCATCGTAGGCGGACAGGCCGTACTGGCTCTCGAAGCGTTCGCGCTTCTGCACCGGCAGTTCCGGCAGTTGCTCGCGCAGCTTCGCCAGGTACTCGGGTTCGATGACCACCGGCAGCAGGTCGGGACAGGGGAAGTAACGGTAGTCGTTGGCTTCTTCCTTGCCGCGCATGGAGCGGGTCTCGTCCTTGTTCGGGTCGTACAGGCGGGTTTCCTGGACCACCTTGCCGCCGTCCTCGATCAGCTCGATCTGGCGCTGGATCTCGTGGTTGATCGCCTTCTCGATGAAGCGGAAGGAGTTGACGTTCTTGATCTCGGCGCGGGTGCCGAATTCGGCCTGGCCCTTCGGTCGCACCGAGACGTTGCAGTCGCAGCGCAGCGAGCCCTCGGCCATGTTGCCGTCGCAGATGCCCAGGTAGCGCACCAGGGCGTGGATCGCCTTGACGTAGGCCACGGCTTCCTTGGCGCTGCGGATATCCGGCTCGGAAACGATCTCCAGCAACGGCGTGCCGGCGCGGTTCAGGTCGATGCCGCTCATGCCCTGGAAGTCTTCGTGCAGGCTCTTGCCGGCGTCCTCCTCCAGGTGCGCGCGGGTGATGCCGATGCGCTTGGTGGTGCCGTCTTCCAGGGTGATGTCGAGGTGGCCCTTGCCGACGATGGGATGGTCCATCTGGCTGGTCTGGTAGCCCTTCGGCAGGTCAGGGTAGAAGTAGTTCTTGCGGGCGAACACGTTCTGCCGGTCGATCCGTGCGTCGATCGCCAGGCCGAACAGGCAGGCCATGCGTACGGCCTCCTCGTTTAGCACCGGCAGGGTGCCCGGCATGGCCAGGTCGACCAGGCTGGCCTGGGTATTCGGCGCGGCGCCGAAGGCGGTCGAGCTGCCGGAGAAGATCTTCGATTGGGTGGCGAGCTGTGCGTGGATTTCCAGCCCGATCACGGTTTCCCATTGCATGTGGTGTTCCTCAATCCTTCTGTGCCTGCGCAGTCCCGCTGCCGACCCTGCGGGTCGCCCTCTCCGCGCCGGGAGAGGGGAGGGGACTGCGTGGCGTTGCCATGGCTTAGAAGCCGGCCGGGGTGCGGGTGTGCCAGTCGCTGACCTGCTGGTACTGGTGCGCGACGTTGAGCAGGCGACCTTCCTGGAAGTAGGGCGCGAGCAACTGGACACCCACCGGCAGGCCGTCGACGAAGCCGGCGGGCATGGACAGCCCCGGCAGGCCGGCGAGGTTGGCGGTGATGGTGTAGATGTCTTCCAGGTACTGGGAAACCGGGTCGTCGTTCTTCTCGCCGATCTTCCAGGCCGGGTTCGGCGTGGTCGGGCCGAGGATCACGTCCACTTCGGCAAAGGCGCTGACGAAGTCGTTCTTGATCAGCCGGCGAATCTTCTGAGCCTGCAGGTAATAGGCATCGTAGTAGCCGGCCGACAGTGCGTAGGTGCCGACCATGATGCGGTTCTTCACTTCGCTGCCGAAGCCTTCCGCGCGCGAGCGCTTGTACAGGTCTTCCAGGTTCTGCGGGGCGTCGCAACGATAGCCATAGCGCACGCCGTCGAAGCGCGACAGGTTGGAGGACGCCTCGGCCGGCGCGATCACGTAGTAGGCCGGTATGGCGTGCTGCATGTTCGGCAGGGAAATGTCCTTCACCGTGGCGCCGAGCGTCTTCAGCTCCTCGACCACGGCCAGCACCGCGTCGGCGATGCGGCTGTCGAGGCCGGCGCCGAAGTATTCCCGCGGCAGGCCGATGCGCAGGCCGCTCAGCGGCTTCTGCAGGGCGGCCAGGTAGTCGTCCACCGGCTGTTCGACGCTGGTCGAGTCCTTCGGATCGAATCCGGCCATCACCCCCAGCATCAGCGCGCAGTCCTCGGCGGTGCGCGCCAGCGGGCCGCCCTGGTCGAGGCTGGAGGCGTAGGCGATCATGCCCCAGCGGGAAACCCGGCCGTAGGTCGGCTTGATCCCGGTGAGGTTGGTCAGCGCCGCCGGCTGGCGGATCGAGCCGCCGGTATCGGTGCCGGTGGCGGCCGGCAGCAGGCGCGCGGCGACTGCCGCGGCGGAGCCGCCGGAGGAGCCGCCAGGCACGCGGTCGAGGCTCCAGGGGTTGTTCACCGCGCCGTAGTGGCTGGACTGGTTCGACGAGCCCATGGCGAATTCGTCCATGTTCAGCTTGCCGAGGGTAACGGCGCCGGCGGCGGCGAGCTTCTCGACCACGGTGGCGTCGTAGGGCGAGACGAAGTTGTCGAGCATCTTCGAACCGCAGCTGGTGCGTACGCCCTGGGTGCAGAACAGGTCCTTGTGGGCGATCGGCGCGCCGAGCAGGGCGCCGTTCTCGCCGTTGGCGCGCCGTTCGTCGGCTGCCTTGGCCTGGGCGATGGCCAGGTCGTCGGTGATGCTGATGAAGCTGTTGAGCTGGGGATCCAGCTGCCGGATGCGACCGAGCAGGGTGCGGGTCAGCTCTTCGGCGGAAAATTGCTTGTCGGCGAGGGCGCGGGCGATCTCGGCGAGGGTCAATTGATGCAGCATGTGTCCGCGTCCTTATTACTCGATGACTTTCGGAACCAGGTACAGACCTTCTTCCACGGCGGGGGCGATGGTCTGGTAGGCGTCGCGGTGATCGGTCTCGGTGACCGCGTCCGGACGCAGGCGCTGGGTGGCTTCCAGCGGGTGGGCAAGCGGTTCGACGCCGCTGGTGTCGACCGCCTGCATCTGGTCGATCAGGCCGAGGATGTTGTTCAGGGTCTCGGTGGTGCGCGGAAGATCGGCCTCGCTCAGGCCCAGGCGGGCGAGATGGGCGATTTTTTCCACGTCGGAGCGTTCAAGCGCCATCGGGAGTCTCCAGCAAAAGCGGCCTTGGAAGGGCGGCGGGGCGCCATGCGTTATATAAGGCAGGGAACGGATGCCGCGGTCGGCGGTCTAATTCCGCCTGGACGGGCCTTGTGGGGCCGGGAAAAGCCTGCAATTTAGCATATTGCCCGCCTTGCCCAAAATCCCCGTCGTTGTTAGAGTTTGCCGCACTTTTTTACCCGCGTATTTTTCACCCACGCTTCGCCTAGGGTTTCTTTCCCATGTTCAAAAAATTGCGTGGCATGTTTTCCAGCGATCTGTCGATCGACCTGGGTACTGCCAATACCCTTATTTATGTGCGCGAGCGCGGCATCGTCCTGAACGAACCGTCCGTGGTCGCCATTCGCAGCCATGGCAGCCAGAAGAGCGTCGTCGCCGTGGGCACCGAGGCCAAGCGCATGCTCGGCCGTACCCCGGGCAACATCGCCGCCATCCGTCCGATGAAAGACGGCGTGATCGCGGATTTCAGCGTCTGCGAGAAGATGCTGCAGTACTTCATCAACAAGGTTCACGAGAACAGCTTCCTGCAGCCCAGCCCGCGCGTGCTGATCTGCGTGCCGTGCAAGTCCACCCAGGTTGAGCGCCGGGCCATCCGCGAATCCGCCCTGGGCGCCGGCGCCCGCGAGGTGTTCCTGATCGAAGAGCCGATGGCTGCTGCCATCGGCGCCGGCCTGCCGGTCGAGGAGGCCCGCGGCTCGATGGTCGTAGACATCGGCGGCGGCACTACCGAGATCGCCCTGATTTCCCTCAACGGCGTGGTCTACGCCGAATCCGTCCGCGTCGGCGGCGACCGCTTCGACGAAGCCATCGTCACCTACGTGCGCCGCAACTACGGCAGCCTGATCGGCGAATCCACCGCCGAGCGCATCAAGCAGGAGATCGGCACCGCCTTCCCGGGCGGCGACGTTCGCGAAGTCGACGTCCGCGGCCGTAACCTGGCCGAAGGCGTACCGCGCAGCTTCACCCTGAACTCCAACGAGGTCCTCGAGGCCCTGCAGGAGTCCCTGGCGACCATCGTCCAGGCGGTCAAGAGCGCCCTCGAGCAATCGCCGCCGGAGCTGGCCTCGGATATCGCCGAGCGCGGCCTGGTGCTGACTGGCGGTGGCGCGCTGCTGCGCGACCTGGACAAGCTGCTGGCACAGGAAACCGGCCTGCCGGTGATCGTCGCCGAGGAGCCGCTGACCTGCGTGGCTCGCGGCGGTGGCCGTGCGCTGGAGATGATGGACCGCCACTCCATGGACCTGCTCTCCACCGAGTAAGGTGGCGAGCATCGTCGCCTAGGAGCGGATCATCAAACCGCTATTCTCCAAAGGCCCGTCGCTGGGCGTTCGCCTGTTGGTGCTGGCCGTGCTGTCGGTCAGCCTGATGGTGGTGGACGCCCGGTTCGACTATCTGGAGCCCGTCCGCAGCAAGCTGGGGATGGTGCTCACGCCTTTCTACGGCCTGGCGGAAATGCCGGTGCGCGCCTGGGAAGGCGTGCGCGACCAGTTCAGCAGCCGTAGCGAGCTGATCGCCGAGAACGAACGCCTCAAGGCCGAGTCCCTGCTGATGCAGCGCCGGGTGCAGAAACTCGCCGCGCTCACCGAGCAGAACGTGCGCCTGCGCGAGCTGCTCAATTCCGCCGCGCTGGTCGACGACAAGGTACTGGTCAGCGAGCTGATCGGCGTCGATCCGAACCCCTTCACCCAACGCATCATGATCGACAAGGGCGAGAACGACGGCGTCTTCGTCGGCCAGCCGGTGCTCGATGCCAGCGGCCTGATGGGCCAGGTGGTCGAGGTGATGCCCTATACCGCGCGGGTCCTGCTGCTCACCGACACCACCCACAGTATCCCGGTGCAGGTCAATCGCAACGGCCTGCGCGCCATCGCCGTCGGCACCGGCAATCCCGAGCGCTTGGAATTGCGCTACGTCGCCGACACCGCCGACATCAAGGAAGGCGACCTACTGGTCAGCTCCGGCCTGGGGCAACGCTTCCCCGCCGGCTATCCGGTGGCCACGGTCAAGGAAGTGATCCACGATTCCGGCCAGCCGTTCGCCGTGGTGCGCGCGGTGCCGACCGCGAAGATGAACCGTAGCCGCTACGTGCTGCTGGTGTTCAGCGACAGCCGCACCCCGGAACAGCGCGCCAACGACGCCGCCGAGGCCCAGGAAGAGGCGGACAAGAAAGCCGCCGCCGGCGCCCAGGCGCCCCAGCCTGCCGCGCAACCGGCCGCCGCGCCGTCGCCGGCCACCCCGGCAGCCCAGGGTGCTGCGCAGCAGCCCGCCGCCGCGCCCGCGCCAGCTCCCACGCAGCCTGCCGCTCCGGCGGCGAACGGGGGACGCCGCTGATGGCTCGCGCGACTCAAGGTTCGAACAATGTCTGGGTGATCTGGCTGAGCCTGCTGGTCGGGCTGGTGCTGGCCGTAGCGCCGATGCCTACCTTCACCGAGATCGGCCGCCCGCTGTGGCTGGCGATGCTGCTGACCTACTGGGTGTTGCTGCTGCCCGAGCGCGTCGGGATGGTCACCGCCTGGCTGCTCGGCCTGGCCCAGGACGTGCTCTACGGCAACCTGCTCGGGCAGAACGCGCTGATCCTCGGCCTGATCACCTTCCTCGTGCTGTCCCTGCACCAGCGCCTGCGCATGTTCCCGGCCTGGCAGCAGTGCCTGGTGCTGGTGGTGGTCTACGGCCTGGCGCAGCTGCTCCAGCTCTGGCTCAACGCCCTGACCGGCAATCGTCCGCCGACCCTGACCTTCCTGCTCCCGGCCCTGGTCAGCGCGCTGCTCTGGCCCTGGGTGTACGCCCTGCTGCAGTTCGTCCGCCTGCGTCTCAACGTGAGGTAGGTCCGCTTCGCAGCTATGCTGCGGCGGATATCGTCATTCTTCGAAACGGGTGATCGGCGCATCGCTCGACGCGTTTCCCGGGAGCCTCCATGCCGTCGCTGTATCTCGCCTCCGCCTCGCCCCGTCGCCGTGAACTGCTGACCCAGATCGGCGTTCCGCTGTCCGTGCTCGCCACCGCTATCGACGAGTCCCCCTTGCCGAACGAAGCGCCCGCCGCCTACGTCGAGCGCCTGGCGCGCGGCAAGGCGGCCGCCGGGCTGGCTATGCTGGAAGGGCGCGGCGAGGACGGTTGTGTCCTGGGCGCGGATACCTCGGTGGTGATCGACGGGCGAATTCTCGGCAAGCCCGTGGACCAGGCCGAGGGGCTGGCCATGCTGGCTACGCTGTCCGGGCGCGAACACCAGGTTCTCACCGCCGTGGCCCTGGCCGCCACTGGTGGCGTCGAGGCGCGGGTGGTGGAGTGCCGGGTGCGCTTCCGCCAGGTCGCTCCGGAAGAAGCGCTGCGCTACTGGCAGAGCGGCGAGCCGGCGGACAAGGCGGGCGGATATGCGATCCAGGGCCTCGGGGCGATATTCGTCAGTCGCATCGAAGGCAGTTACAGTGCGGTGGTCGGGCTGCCTTTGTGTGAAACTGCGGAACTGTTGAGGGAATTCGGCATCCCTTGCTGGCAGCCCGTGGGTGGCAACCCGCCGTAACGCCTAACGCGCCGAAATAAGGACAGTGGACGCATGAGCGAAGAGATCCTGATCAATATCACGCCGATGGAGTCGCGCGTGGCGGTGGTGGAAAACGGCGTCCTGCAGGAAGTGCATGTCGAACGCACCCAGCGGCGCGGCATCGTCGGCAATATCTACAAGGGGCGGGTGGTACGGGTACTGCCGGGGATGCAGGCGGCGTTCGTCGACATCGGCCTGGAACGTGCGGCGTTCATCCATGCCGCCGAGATATCCAATCGCGAAGGCAGCGCTGTGGAAAGCATCAGTGCCCTGGTCCATGAGGGGCAGGCGCTGGTGGTGCAGGTGACCAAGGATCCGATCGGCACCAAGGGCGCACGGCTGACCACCCACCTGTCGATTCCTTCGCGCTATCTGGTGTACATGCCGCGCACCAGCCATGTCGGGATATCCCTGCGGATCGAGGACGAAGTCGAGCGCGAGCGCCTGAAGAAGGTGGTGGCCGACTGCGTGGCGGCGGAAGGCATCGAGGGGCAGGGCGGCTTCATTCTGCGCACCGCCGCGGAAGGTGCGGGCGAGGACGAGATTCTCGCCGACATCCGCTACCTTCGCCGGCTATGGGACCAGATCGCCGCGCAGATCCAGACCGTCGGCGCGCCTTCGGTGATCTACGAAGACCTGTCCCTGGCGATCCGTACCCTGCGCGACCTGGTGAACCCGCGGATCGAGAAGATCCGCATCGACTCGCGAGAGAACTTCCAGAAGATCACTTCCTTCGTCGAAGAATTGATGCCGGAGATTTCCGATCGCCTCGAACATTACCCGGGCGAGCGACCGATCTTCGATCTCTACGGCGTCGAGGACGAAATCCAGAAAGCCCTGGAGCGCAAGGTACTGCTGAAGTCCGGCGGCTACCTGATCGTCGATCCGACCGAGGCGATGACCACCATCGACGTGAACACCGGCGCCTTCGTCGGCCATCGCAACCTCGAGGAAACCATCTTCAAGACCAACCTCGAGGCGGCCACCGCGATCGCCCGCCAACTGCGCCTGCGCAACCTGGGCGGGATCATCATCATCGACTTCATCGACATGGAGGACGAGGAGCATCGCCGGCAGGTCCTGCGCACCCTGGAGAAGCAACTGGAGCGCGACCACGCGAAGACCAACATCATCGGCATCACCGAGTTGGGCCTGGTGCAGATGACCCGCAAGCGCACCCGCGAAAGCCTGGTGCAGATCCTTTGCGAGCCGTGTCCCTGCTGTCAGGGACGCGGCATGCTGAAGACTGCGGAAACCACCTGCTACGAGATTTTCCGCGAGATTCTCCGCGAGGCACGTGCCTACCAGGCCGACTCCTACCTGGTGCTGGCCAACCAGAAGGTGGTGGACCGGCTGCTCGACGAGGAGTCGGGTAACGTCGCCGATCTCGAGGCGTTCATCGGCCGCACCATCAAGTTCCAGGTCGAGGCGATGTACTCGCAGGAGCAATATGACGTGGTCCTGCTCTGAGGCGTATGGCTGAAATGGCGGATGTGGGAAGCCTCGGAACGCGACTGCTACGGATCGTCCTGGGTCTGTGCGCCCTGGTACTGGTGCTGCTGGCGCTGTACGTCAGCCTTGGCCGGCAACTGGTGCCGCTGGTGGCCGAATACCGCCAGCAGCTGGAGGACGAAGCTGGCAAGCAACTCGGCATACCGGTGCGGATTGCCGAGCTGACGGGCTCCTGGCGCGGCTTCGAGCCTCTGGTGGTGGCGCGCGACATCCAGGTCGGCGACGGCGAACAGAGTCTGCGCCTGGCGCGGGTGCGGCTGGCGCCGGACCTGCTCGGCAGCCTGCTGGCGCGCCAGGTGCGGATCGGCAGCCTGGAGCTGGAGGGACTCAAGCTGACCCTGCGCGAAGGCGAGGATGGCCAGTGGAGCCTGGATGGCCTGCCGCACAGCGACAAGCCCAGCGATCCCCGGAAACTCCTGCAATTCCTGCTGCAGACCCAACGCATCTCGCTGCTGGACAGTCAACTGGAGGTGGCGCCGCGGGGAAGCGCAGCGTTGTCGCTCAGCGCGGTCGGCGCGACCCTGCGCAGTTCATCGGTTGGTGGGCAGAGTCTCGATGCCCGCCTGCAACTGCCGGATGGCCAACCTCTGGCGCTGCACGCCGAAGGGCGGATCGACAGCGAGGACTGGCCGCGCAGCAGCGCCAGGTTCTATCTCAGCCTGCCGCAGAGCGACTGGGCGCAATGGTTGCCGGCCGGTCTGACCCAGGAATGGAAGATCGCCCGGGCCAAGGCCGGCGGCGACTTCTGGTTCGACTGGCGCGACGGCAAGGCGCAACGGCTGGTGGCACGGCTGCTGGCGCCGCAGTTGAAGGCCTCGTATGCCGCGCGCAAGCCGGTGGAAATCAACGACCTGGGCATGAACCTGTTCTTCGATCGCGAAGCGCAGGGCTGGAAGGTTCGGGTCGGCGACCTGGCGGCGAATTTCGGCGAGCAGCGCTGGGGCGAGGTGGAGTTGCTGTTGCGTCGCGACCAGCAGAACAACGAGCCACACTGGAAGCTGCAGGCCGACCGCGTCGACCTGACGCCCCTGGTGCCGGCGATAGAAGCGCTGGCGCCGCTGCCGGACGCGGCGGCGGAGTGGGTGGCGGGCCTGAAGCCGAAGGGCATCCTGCACAACCTGAACGCCGATTTCTGGCCGCAGCGGGAGGTGCCCGAGCGGGTCAGCTACGCGACCAACCTGGAAAAGGTCGGTATCTCGGCGTTCCATGAGGTCCCGGCGGTGGAAAACGTCAGCGGCACCTTGACCGGCACCCTGGCCGGAGGCCAGCTCGACGCATCGGCGCAGGATTTCATGCTGCACCTGGCCAAGGTATTTCCCGAGCCGTGGCGCTACCGCGAGGCTCGCACGCGGATGTTCTGGAGCCTGGACGACCGCGCCTTCACCCTCGGCAGCCACCTGATGCGGGTCGAGGGCGAGGAGGGCAGCCTGGCCGGCGACATGCTGATCCGCCTGATGCGCGATCCCGGCGCTGAAGACTACATGGACCTGCAGGTCGGCCTCAGCGACGGCGACGCGCGCTTCACCGCCAAGTACCTGCCGACCCAGTTGCCGGGAATGAACAAAAGCCTGGCGAACTGGTTGAAGACGGCGATCCGCAGTGGCCATGTCGAGCAGGGCTACTTCCAGTGGCAGGGCTCGCTGAACCGCGGCGCGGCGGCCGAAGCCCACGTCATGAACCTCTACTTTAAGGTCCGCGACGGCGAGCTGGCCTACCAGCCCGGCTGGCCCGCCTTGAGCAAAACGGTCGGCGAGGTGTTCGTCGAGGATTCCGGAGTCCGCGTGCTGGCCTCCAGCGGGAATCTGCTGAATTCCCGGGTCAGCGACGTCAAGGTCGACATACCTCTCGGCCGGCCGGGACAGACGCCGCACCTGTATGTGGATGGCGCCGTCGACAGTAACCTGAAGGACGGCATCAAGCTGCTCCAGGAAGCGCCGATCCCGACCCGCAAGATCTTCGCCGGCTGGGAGGGCGACGGGCCCTTGCAGGGCCACCTGAAGCTGGATATTCCACTGGACCACGACGAGGCCGGCAAGACCGGGGTGGTCGTGGATTTCTCCACCGTGGGCGCGACCCTGAAGATGCCCAGTCCGAAGCTGGATATGAGCGAAGTGAAGGGCGACTTCCGTTTCGACCTGGCCAAGGGCCTGAGCGCCCCGGCGGTGCAGGCCCGGGTGCTGGGCAGCGAGGTACGCGGGCGGATCGTCGCCGAGGGGCGCGGCGATGCGCGCACGCGCTTGCTGCTCAACGGCCAGGTGGCGGTCAAGTCACTGAGCGACTGGCTCGGCGCTGGCCAGCGTCCGTTACCGGTCTCGGGACGCCTGCCGTTCCAGCTCAACCTGCTGCTGGATGGCAAGGACAGCCAGTTGCAGATCGATTCGGATCTCAAGGGCGCCGTCGTCGACCTGCCGGCGCCGTTCGGCAAGACGGCCGCCCAGGCGCGGCCGACCCAGTGGCGGATGACCCTGGATGGCGCCGAACGGCGTTACTGGGCGCGTTACGACGGCCTCGCCAGCCTGGCCTATGCGGCCCCGGCGGACAAGCCGCTGAACGGACGCGGCGCCCTGCGCCTGGGTGGTGACCCGGCGCTGCTGCCCTCGGCACAGGGGCTGCGGGTGCGCGGGCGTCTGGCGGAACTGGACTGGGACTCCTGGCAGGCCACCCTGAAGCGCTACGGCAATGGCGACCAGGCTGCCAGTAGCGCTGCGGGCCTGCTGCGCGGCGCCGACCTGCGCATCGACAGCTTCAAGGGCTTCGGCCAGGAGCTGAAGAACCTGACCGTCGACCTGGCCCGCCAGGAGCGGGCCTGGCAACTGGTGCTGGTCAGCGACCTCGCATCGGGGCGTCTGGTCCTGCCGGATGCCAGGGGCGCGCCGATCGTGGTCGATCTGGACCGCCTGAACCTGCCGAAGTCGACCCTTCCCGACGAGAACAAGGTGGAGGACTCGGACCCGCTGGCCGCCGTCGATCCGCGCAGCCTGCCGGCGGTAGACGTGAAGATCGGCCAGGTCGCCCTTGGCGGCCAGCCGCTGGGCGCCTGGAGCCTGAAGGTACGGCCGGGCAGCAACGGCGTGGCGTTCAACGACCTGGACCTCGACCTGCGTGGCCTGCACGTCAATGGCAGCCTGCGCTGGGACGGCAGTCCGGGCAATACCCGCAGCACCTACCAGGGACGGATCGAGGGCAAGAACCTGGCGGATGTGCTCAAGGCCTGGAATTTCGCGCCGAGCGCCACCAGCGAACGTTTCCGCATGGATATCAACGGCCAGTGGCCGGGATCGCCGGCCTACATGGCCCTGAAGCGCTTCAGCGGCAGCATGGATGCATCGCTGCGCAAGGGGCAGTTCGTCGAGGTCGAAGGCAGCGCCCAGGCGCTGCGAGTGTTCGGCCTGCTCAATTTCAACGCGATCAACCGCCGGCTGCGCCTGGACTTCTCGGACATCCTCGGCAAGGGACTGAGCTATGACCGGGTGAAGGGGGTTCTCTCCGCCACCGACGGCGTCTACATCACCCGCGAGCCGCTGAAGCTGGAAGGGCCGTCGAGCAACCTGGAGTTGAACGGTACCCTGGACCTGGCTCACGATCGGATCGACGCCAAGCTGCTGGTGACCTTGCCATTGACCAACAACCTGACCCTGGCGGCACTGATAGTCGGCGGTCCGGCGGTCGGCGGCGCGGTCTTCGTCGTCGACAAGTTGCTCGGCGACCGGGTCTCGCGCTTCGCCAGCGTGCAATACAGCGTCAAGGGCCCCTGGCAGGATCCGAAGATCAGCTTCGACAAGCCATTCGAGAAGCCCCGCTGAGCGGCGCCCGGGCCGCGACGCGGCGCTTTCGTCCGCGAGGAGGAAACCATGTCCATTGCCGTGATCCAGATGGTCAGCCAGGACGACGTGACGGCCAACCTGGCCGCCGCCCGTCGCCTGCTGGAACAGGCCGCCGAGGGTGGGGCGCGGCTCGCCGTGTTGCCGGAAAACTTCGCCGCCATGGGCCGGCGCGACCTGGCCGAACTGGGGCGCGCCGAGGCGCGGGGGAACGGGCCGATCCTGTCGTGGTTGAATTCTGCCGCTCGCGACCTCAGGTTGTGGATAGTCGCTGGAACGCTGCCGCTGCCGCCGGATGGGCAACCCGAGGCGAAGGCGAATGCCTGTTCGCTGCTGATTGACGAGCACGGAGAGCGGGTCGCCCGCTACGACAAGCTGCACCTGTTCGATGTGGACGTAGCCGATGCGCGGGGCCGCTATCGTGAATCCGACGACTATGCTTTCGGTCAGAAGATCGTGGTGGCGGATACGCCGGTCGGTCGCCTTGGCCTGACGGTCTGCTACGACCTGCGTTTTCCGGAACTCTATACCGCGCTGCGCGAGGCCGGCGCAGAGCTGATCACGGCGCCGTCGGCGTTCACCGCGGTGACCGGCGCGGCGCACTGGCAAGTGCTGGTCCGCGCCCGTGCCATCGAGACCCAGTGCTACCTGCTGGCGGCCGGACAGGGTGGCGTCCACCCACGGGGCCGGGAGACGTTCGGCCATTCGGCCATCGTCGATCCCTGGGGCCGGGTCCTGGCCGAGCGGCCGCAGGGCGAAGCGGTGCTGCTGGCGGCGCGCGACGCCGCAGAACAGGCGGATATCCGCCGGCGCATGCCGGTGGTGGCGCACAGACGATTTTTCCCGCCGGCCGAACCGCGGCCGGCGCGTACGGAGTGAATATGAGCGAGTTGTTGTCATCCGTCAGCCAGCAATTGCTGGCCCCCGGTGGTCTGGAACTGGACAGCCTGCCCGGCATTCTTCATGAACTGAACGGCCCGGGCATCGATGCCGCCGACCTGTATTTCCAGAGCCAGGTCTCCGAGTCGTGGATGCTCGAGGACGGCATCGTCAAGGAAGGCAGCTTCAATCTCGACCAGGGTGTCGGGGTACGCGCGCAGTCGGGCGAGAAGACCGGCTTCGCCTATAGCAATGCGATCACCGCCGAGGCGTTGAAACAGGCCGCGGTGGCGGCCCGTTCGATTTCCCGTGCGGGACAGAACGGCAGCGTGCAGGCGTTCAAGGCCGTGGCGCCGGCTCGCCTGTACGCCGGCGAGAACCCGCTGGACGTGCTCAGCCGCGCCGAGAAGGTCGAGTTGCTGAAGCAGATCGACGCCGCTACCCGTGCGCTCGATCCCCGCATCCAGCAGGTCACGGTGAGCATGGCCGGCGTCTGGGAGCAGATCCTGGTAGCGGCCAGCGACGGTTCGCTGGCCGCCGACATTCGTCCGCTGGTGCGTTTCAACGTCAGCGTGATCGTCGAACAGAACGGCCGACGCGAACGCGGCGGCCACGGCGGCGGCGGTCGCACCGACTATCGCTATTTCCTCCAGGAGGATCGCGCCATGGGCTACGCCCGCGAGGCCCTGCGCCAGGCGCTGGTCAACCTCGAGGCGATCCCCGCGCCGGCCGGCACCCTGCCGGTGGTGATGGGCGCGGGTTGGTCCGGGGTCCTGCTCCACGAAGCGGTCGGCCACGGCCTGGAGGGCGACTTCAACCGCAAGGGCAGCTCCGCCTACAGCGGCCGGGTCGGCGAAAAGGTCGCCTCGAGCCTGTGCACCATCGTCGACGACGGCACCCTGGCCGGGCGTCGCGGCTCGCTGAGCGTGGATGACGAAGGCACGCCGAGCAACTGCAACGTGCTGATCGAGAACGGCGTGCTCAAGGGCTACATGCAGGACAAGCTCAACGCCCGCCTGATGGGCGTGGCGCGCACCGGTAACGGCCGCCGCGAGTCCTACGCGCACCTGCCGATGCCACGCATGACCAACACCTACATGCTGGCCGGCGAGAGCGATCCGCAGGAAATCATCGCCTCGGTGGAGAAGGGTATCTACTGCGCCAACCTCGGCGGTGGCCAGGTCGATATCACCAGCGGCAAGTTCGTGTTCTCCACCAGCGAGGCCTACCTGATCGAGAACGGCAGGATCACCACCCCGGTGAAAGGCGCCACCCTGATCGGCAACGGTCCGGAAGCGATGAGCCGGGTGTCCATGGTCGGCAACGACCTGGCCCTGGACAGTGGCGTGGGAACCTGCGGGAAGGACGGTCAGTCGGTGCCGGTCGGCGTCGGCCAGCCGACCCTGAAGATCGATGCGATCACCGTCGGCGGCACCGGCGCCTGAGGCATGGCCCGGGCGCCGGCGCGGCGAAACCTAGCGCAGGCCGCGCTTGGTTTCGTCCAGTTCGCGGATGTACTTGAACACTTTGCGTGCGGCGGCCGGCGGTTTGTTGTGCGCGGCCTCGTGCTGGGCGTGGCGGACCAGGCCGCGCAGGTGCTGGCGATCGCACTCGGGGAACTCCCCGACGAAGGCGTCGAGCGCTGCGTCGCCGCCGGCGATCAACTGGTCGCGCCAACGTTCGAGGGCATGGAAACGTTCGTTGTACTGGCGGGTGGAGGAGTCCACCTGGTCGATGAGGGCGACGATGGCGTCCACGTCCTGGTCGCGCATCAGTTTGCCGATGTACTGGATATGCCGTTTGCGGGCGATGTGCGCCTTGTGCTTCGGCGCCTCGAGCAGCGCCTTGCGTAGCGGGTCGGTGAGCGGCAGGCGCTCCAGCAACTGCGGTTGCAGGGTGGTCAGGCGCTCGCCGAGGTCCTGCAGGGCATGCAGCTCGCGTTTGATCTGCGACTTGCTCTTCTCTTCGAATTGCGAGTCGTCGTCGTGAAATTCAGCCATGGTGGTGGTCCAGTGGAAAACGCCGTCATGATAACGAGTCAGGGGCCGCTTGTCCGGCCCGGCCGCGTGGGCGGCCACGTCAACAGGAGAGTCAACAGATGAGTCTACATGCCGCGGCAGTCGGTCCCTCCGTGCTTCCGGACCTTCGCGAGCAGGTCGAGCAGATCATCGCCGAGGCCCGCCGCCAGGGCGCCAGTGCCTGCGAAGTGGCGGTGTCGCTGGAGCAGGGCCTGTCCACCAGCGTGCGCCAGGGCGAGGTGGAAACCGTCGAGTTCAACCGTGACCAAGGTTTCGGCATCACCCTCTACGCAGGCCAGCGCAAGGGCTCGGCGAGCACCTCGGCGACCGGCGAGGCGGCCATCCGCGAGACGGTGGCGGCGGCGCTGGCGATCGCCCGCCATACCTCCGAGGACGAATGCGCCGGTCTCGCCGATGCCGCGTTGATGGCCCGCGAGTTGCCCGAGCTGGACCTCTATCATCCATGGAGCCTGAGTCCCGAGCAGGCCGTGGAACGAGCCCTGGCTTGCGAGGCAGCGGCGTTCGCCGCCGACAAGCGGGTGACCAAGGCCGACGGCACCACCCTGAATACCCACCAGGGCTGCCGGGTATACGGTAACAGCCACGGTTTCATCGGTGGTTACGCCAGCACCCGGCACAGCCTCAGCTGCGTGATGATCGCCGAGGGCGAAGGACAGATGCAGCGTGACTATTGGTATGACGTCAACCGCCGTGGCGAGGCCTTGGCCAGCGCCGAGTCGATCGGTCGGCGCGCCGCCGAGCGCGCCGCCAGCCGACTGGGCGCGCGGCCGGTGCAGACCGCCGAAGTGCCGGTGCTGTTCGCTCCGGAAATCGCTGTTGGCCTGTTCGGCCATTTCCTCGGGGCGATCTCAGGCGGCAGCCTGTATCGCAAGTCATCCTTCCTCGAAGGCGCGCTGGGCCAGCGCCTGTTTCCCGAATGGTTGAGCATCGACGAGCGGCCGCACCTGGTCGGCGCGCTCGGCAGCGCCAGCTTCGATAGCGACGGCCTGGCGACCTATGCCAAGCCATTCGTCGAGAACGGCGAGCTGGTGTCCTATGTCCTGGGCACCTATTCCGGGCGCAAGCTCGGCTTGCCGAGCACGGCCAACGCCGGCGGCGTGCATAACCTGTTCGTCAGCCATGGCGACGAGGACCAGGCCGCTCTGATACGCCGGATGGGGCGTGGCCTGCTGGTCACCGAGTTGATGGGGCAGGGCGTCAACCTGGTGACCGGCGATTATTCCCGCGGCGCCGCCGGCTACTGGGTCGAGAACGGCGAGATCCAGTTCCCGGTCCAGGAAGTCACCATCGCCGCCAACCTGCGCGACCTGTTCCGCCGTATCGTCGCGGTCGGCAAGGACATCGAACGGCGCGGCAACCTGCATACCGGTTCTGTACTGGTCGAGTCGATGATGGTAGCCGGGCGCTGAGGCCGGGTTTCCCTCTGTAGAACGCCAGCGCTCGTCGCTGGCGTTTTCGTTTCCGCCTGTTCGATTGTCCGCCTCTATGGGGACCATGCTTGTCTTTTGCCAAGAAGAAAACAATAATCAATCTCATTATCGTCTGGTGAGGTTGCCATGTCCTTCGAGGCGCACGACCCGCAAGCATTGGATCACTGGTACTGGCTGGGCACGCAGATCCGCTGCGCGCTCGATCCCGACGAACCGCGCCTGCTCGACCAGTACCTCGGCGAGGCGCGCTATCTCGCCGGTTGGGAAGGTGTGGCCGCCTGGCCGCTGTTCGAGAAAGCCTACAACCTCCTGCTCGATACCGGTCGCGATCCGATATTGCCCTGGCACTGGCGCAGCCTCTGCCTCGACTACGCCTACCGGCCCCTCTGCGAACTTCAGCGACTGACCACCAACGGCAGCCAGCGGCGACGGCTGCGCCAGCTCTCCGTACGAATGGCCAGGCAGGACCTGGCGCCGTCGATGAGCTTCGATCACCCGCAACAAGGAAACCAAGATGACTGACACCCGCATCGAACGCGACAGCATGGGCGAACTGGCGGTCCCGGCGACCGCCCTCTATGGCGCCCAGACCCAGCGCGCGGTGAACAACTTCCCGGTCAGCGGCCAGCGCATGCCCCAGGCCTTCGTCCGCGCCCTGCTGCTGGCCAAGGCCGCGGCAGCGCGGGCGAACGTCTCCCTGCAGCAACTGGATGCACCGATGGGCGAGGCGATCGCCGAGACCTGCCTGCAGTTGCTGCAGGAGGACTTCATGCAGCATTTCCCGGTGGATGTGTTCCAGACCGGCTCCGGCACCAGTTCCAACATGAACGCCAACGAAGTGGTGGCGACCCTGGCCAGTCGCCGCCTGGGCGGCAAGGTCAATCCGAACGACCATGTGAACTGCGGGCAGAGCAGCAACGACATCATCCCCTCGACCATCCACATCAGTGCCGCCCTCGAGATCAGCGAACGCCTGCTGCCGGCGCTGCGCCACCTGGAGCAGACTATCCAGAGCAAGGCCGGCGAAGTGCATGCCTATGTGAAGACCGGCCGCACCCACCTGATGGATGCGATGCCGGTACGCATGAGCCAGGTGCTCGGTGGCTGGGCGCAGCAGGTGCGACAGGCTGGCGTGCACATCGAGAGCGTACTTCCTGCCTTGCAGCAGTTGGCACAGGGCGGCACCGCGGTGGGCACCGGGATCAACGCCCATCCGCGGTTCGCCGAACGTTTCAGCCAGGAGCTGAACGACCTGACCGGGTTGGCGTTCCGCCCCGGCGACGACTTCTTCGCCCTGATCGGTTCGCAGGACACGGCGGTCGCTGCGTCCGGCCAGTTGAAGACCCTGGCCGTGACCCTGATGAAGCTGGCCAACGACCTGCGCTGGATGAACTCCGGGCCGCTTGCCGGGCTCGGCGAGATCGAGCTGGAAGCGCTGCAACCAGGCTCCTCGATCATGCCCGGCAAGGTCAACCCGGTGATCCCGGAGGCCACCGCGATGGTCGCCGCCCAGGTGATCGGCAATGACGCCGCCATTGCCGTCGCCGGCCAATCGGGCAACTTCGAACTGAACGTGATGCTGCCGCTGGTGGCGGACAACCTGTTGCACAGCATCCAGTTGCTGGCCAACGTCAGCCGGCTGCTGGCGGACAAGGCCATCGCCAGCTTCAAGGTCAACCAGGGCAAGCTCAGCGAGGCGTTGGCGCGCAACCCGATCCTGGTCACTGCGCTGAACCCGATCATCGGCTACCAGAAGGCTGCGGAAATCGCCAAGCAGGCCTATCGCGAGGGACGGCCGATCATCGATGTGGCGCTGGAAAACACCGATCTGGACCGTGCGCGCCTGGAGGTGTTGCTGGATCCGGAAAAACTCACGGCTGGCGGCCTCTGAGGCCGCCCCA
>NZ_KV828506.1:33379-123418 GCF_001836405.1 Pseudomonas sp. HMSC057H01
CCCCCACCACTGGAGGTACCGCCATGCGTCATTGGCAACGAACGATCGAACAGGGCAACCGCTGTTTCGTCACCGGCGCATTGATCGATGCGCGTGAGCACTACCTCCATGCCCTGGCCCTGGCCCAGGTGCTGCTGGAACGCTGGGGCGACGCCGACGAGGCGGTGATGGCGTTCGTCATTTCCCATCACAACCTGGCCGACTTGCACCTGCAACTGGAGCAACCGGAGGAGACCGCCGAATACCTCTGCGCCTGCCACGAGCGCCTGTTGCGTGTCAGCGCCGACCAGAAGCTGCCGCTGGCCCTGCGCCAGGCGGCCCAGCATCACAGCCGGCGCACCTATGTCGAACTGCTGTCGTTCATCGGCGAACACGGTGCCTATCCGCGCACCGAGCGCCTGCTCAAGGGACCGCCGAACGCGGAGGTCCGACCCGAGTTCCTCGCTCCGCCCCCCTCACTTCGCTATCACTGACGGAGAGTTTCCATGCCCCACGCCTTGCCGCCCTTGCCCTACGCCTACGATGCCCTGGAACCGCACATCGATGCGCTGACCATGGAGATCCACCACAGCAAGCACCACCAGACCTACGTGAACAACCTGAACGCCGCGCTGGAAGGCACGCCCTATGCCGAGCAGCCGGTGGAAAGCCTGCTGCGGCAACTGGCTGGTCTGCCGGAGAAGCTGCGCACCCCGGTTGTCAACAATGGCGGTGGGCATGCCAACCACTCGCTGTTCTGGACCGTGATGTCGCCCCAGGGCGGTGGCCGTCCCGATGGCGACCTGGGGCGGGCCATCGATGAGCAGCTCGGGGGCTTCGAGGCGTTCAAGGATGCGTTCACCAAGGCTGCGCTGACCCGCTTCGGCAGCGGCTGGGCCTGGCTCAGCGTGACTCCCCAGGGCAGCTTGCTGGTGGAGAGCAGCGGTAACCAGGACAGCCCGCTGATGAACGGCAATACGCCGATCCTCGGCCTGGACGTATGGGAGCACGCCTATTACCTGAAGTACCAGAACCGCCGCCCGGAATACATCGGCGCTTTCTACAACGTGATCGACTGGCGGGAGGTCGCGCGTCGCTATGCGCAAGCCCTGGCCTAATACTACCCGTGATGCGAGATGGCTGGCCGGCAGCCTGGCGGTGCAGCGATGAAGGCGTTGCTCCATGGCATCGCCGAAGGTAACGGGCGGACGCTGCGCAACCTGCTGGGCCTGCTGATCTTCATCGGCGGCGGCTACCTGCTCGGCCGCCACGCCCTGTTGCTGGCCGAACTCAACCTGCCGGCGCCCATCGTGCTGGCGTTGAAAGGCGGCCTGCTCTGCGCCTTCGGTACCGCTCTCGGGGCGATGCCGGTGCTGGTGGTGAAGACCATGCCGGCGCGCCTGTCGGATGCGCTGCTGGGCTTCGGTGCCGGCGTGATGCTCTCGGCGACGGCCTTCTCGCTGATCATGCCGGCGCTATCCGCGGCCGGCGACCTCGGCTACTCGAAGTTCGGCGCGGGGTTCCTGGTCAGTTTCGGCCTGGCGGTCGGCGTGATGGGGCTGTTCATCCTCGGCCGGCTGATGCCGGACGTCCATCCCGGTTGCGAGGGCGCGCCACTGTCTGGTGGCATTCCCCCGCGCATCCTGCTGTTCGTCACGGCCATCGTCCTGCACAACATCCCCGAAGGCATGGCGGTTGGCGTGTCGGCCGGTGCCGGCCTGGACGAGGCCAACGGCCTCGCCCTGGGCATCGCTCTGCAGGATGTGCCGGAAGGGCTGGTGGTGGCGCTGGTGCTGGCCGGAGTCGGTATGTCGCGTTTCAAGGCGATGCTGGTCGGTGCCGCGTCGGGCCTGGTCGAGCCGCTGTTCGCGGTGCTCTGCGCCTGGCTGGTCGGCCTCTCCGCGCTGCTCCTGCCCTGGGGGCTGGCCGCCGCGGCGGGAGCGATGCTCTTCGTGGTCACCCACGAGATCATTCCCGAGTCCCACCGCCAGGGACATGCCGCCGAGGCTACGCTGGGCCTGGTGTTCGGCTTCTGCCTGATGATGGTGCTGGATACCGCGCTGGGCTAGGGGACTCATTCGACCCGCGCTGAATTGACGTCGGCCGTAATCGCCGGAAAGGAAAAGCCGCCAGTTGGCGGCTTTTTCGTTGTCTCTGGGAAGAGCCTACTCGCCTTCGTCGAAACGGTTGTTGATCAGTTCGACCAGTGCGTTCAACGCCTCGTCTTCCTGTTCGCCTTCGGTATGCAGGTGCAGGTTGGTGCCCTTGCCGGCAGCCAGCATCATCACGGCCATGATGCTCTTGCCGTCGACGCAGCTTTCAGGATTGCGGCCGACCCGGACCTGGCAAGGGTAGCGCCCCGCGACGCCGACGAACTTGGCCGCCGCGCGGGCGTGCAGACCGAGCTTGTTGATGATGGTGATCTCGAGGGCGGGCATCTTGGGGAGTCTGTCCTTCTTGTTATGGGCTAGCTGCTGAGATCGCGGTGGCGAATCTGCACGTTCTTCAGGGAATCCCTGAGTGCAGCGCCAATCCGCTCGGCGAGGTAGACCGAACGATGGTGCCCGCCGGTACAGCCTATCGCAACTGTTACATATGAGCGGTTACTGGCGGCGAAGCGCGGCAACCATTTGTTCAGGTAGCCGACGATGTCCTGGTACATTTCCTCGACGTCCGGCTGGGCGGCCAGATACTCGCGGACTTCCGGCTCCAGCCCCGAATGATCGCGCAACTCGGGCTTCCAGTAGGGGTTCGGCAGGCAGCGCACATCGAACACCAGGTCGGCGTCGACTGGCATGCCGCGCTTGAAGCCAAAGGATTCGACGAGGAACGCGGTGCCGGGTTCCGGCTTGTTCAACAGGCGCAGTTTGATGGTGTCGCGCAACTGATAGAGGTTGAGGCTGGTGGTGTCCAGCTTCAGGTCGGCGAGGTCGGCGATCGGTCCGAGCAATTGGCTCTCGTCGCCAATCGCCTCCGCCAGCGAACGGGTGTCGGTGGTCAGCGGGTGGCGCCGGCGGGTTTCCGAGAATCGTTTGAGCAGCGTCTCGTCGTCGGCGTCGAGATACAGCACATCGCAGTTGATGTGGTTGTCCCGCACTTCCTGCAACAGTTCGGGGAAGCGCTGCAACTGGCTGGGCAGGTTGCGGGCGTCGATCGACACCGCCACCTGTGGCTGCAGTAGCTCCGTGTGCAACAGGGCGCGCTGCGCCAGGTCGGGAAGCAGGCTGGCGGGAAGGTTGTCGATGCAATAGAAGCCGTTGTCTTCGAGGACGTTCAGGGCGGTGCTCTTGCCCGAGCCCGAGCGGCCGCTGACGATGATCAGGCGCATGTCATTGCCCGTTCTGTACGTCTACCACGATCTGATAAAGCGCTTCGGCAGTGGGAGCGCTGCGCAGGCGGTCGCGTACGTCGGCACGGTCGAGCATGGCGGCGATCTGCCGGAGCAGTTCGAGATGTTCTTCGGTCGCGGCCTCCGGTACCAGCAAGACGAAGAGCAGGTCGACCGGCGCGCCGTCCAGCGCGTCGAAGTCCACGGGAGCATCCAGGTGCAGCACGGCGCTGATGGGGCTCTGGCAGCCAGACAGGCGGCAGTGCGGAATGGCGATGCCATTGCCGAAGCCGGTGGAGCCGAGTTTTTCCCGGGCCACCAGGTTTTCGAAGATGGTCTGGGCGTCGAACTCCGGCAGCTCCCTGGCTACCAGGTTGGCGATTTGTTCGAGTACGCGTTTCTTGCTGCCGCCCGGCACGTTCACGAGGGAACGGCCGGGGGTCAGGATTTGCTCAAGTCGGATCATAGGGGAGGGGAGATCAGCGGGCGCCTACGCCTTGCTGCCGTTCGAGATACTTCTCTTTGTGTTTGATCAGTTGACGGTCGAGTTTGTCGATCAGCAGGTCGATGGCCGCGTACATGTCCTCATGTTCCGCATTGGCTACGATCTCGCCACCGGCGATGCGCAGAGTGGCTTCGATCTTCTGCTTCAGTTTCTCGACCTCCATGATCACCTGAACATTGGTGATCTTGTCGAAATGGCGCTCCAGACGGCTCAGTTTCTCGCCGACATAGTCGCGCAGGGCGTCGGTCACATCCAGTTGATGGCCACTGATGTTGACTTGCATACCGCGTTCTCCTTGTTGCCCGTGTGTAAGTGGCAGGTTAGCAACCTGCCTCCGGAACACCTTGGCGTGGATCAACGTCACACCAGTCGCTTGCGCTCGCTCGAAGGGGCTATGCCCAGGGATTCGCGGTATTTGGCGACGGTGCGGCGAGCCACTTGAATGCCCTGTGCCTCCAGTAAACCAGCGATCTTGCTGTCGCTCAATGGCTTTTTCGCATTTTCCGCGGCCACCAGTTTCTTGATGATCGCGCGGATCGCGGTGGACGAGCATTCCCCGCCTTCAGCGGTACTGACGTGACTTGAAAAGAAATATTTCAGCTCGAAAATGCCGCGCGGCGTATGCATGTATTTCTGCGTGGTGACCCGCGAAATGGTCGATTCGTGCATGCCCACCGCTTCGGCGATGTCGTGCAGGACCAGCGGCTTCATGGCTTCTTCGCCGTAGTCGAGGAAACCGCGCTGGTGCTCGACGATCTGGGTGGCGACCTTCATCAGCGTTTCGTTGCGGCTCTGCAGGCTCTTGATGAACCAGCGGGCTTCCTGCAACTGGTTGCGCATGAAGGTATTGTCGGCGCTGCTGTCGGCGCGGCGGACCATGCCGGCGTAGGTGGCGTTGACGCGCAGGCGCGGCATCGCCTCCTGGTTCAGCTCGACCAGCCAGCGCTCGTTGTCCTTGCGCACAATGACGTCGGGGACGATGTATTCGGCTTCGCTCGATTCGATCTGCGAACCGGGCCGGGGATGCAGGCACTGGATCAGCTCGATGACCTGGCGCAGTTCGTCTTCCTTGAGCTTCATGCGCCGCATCAATTGGCTGTAGTCGCGGCCGCCGAGCAGGTCGAGGTAGTCGGATACCAGGCGCAGCGCTTCGTTCAGCCAGGGCGTGGTGGACGGCAACTGGCGCAGTTGCAGCAGCAGGCACTCGCGCAGGTTGCGGGCGCCGATGCCGGCGGGTTCCAGTTGCTGGATGCGGCGCAGCACGACTTCCACTTCGTCGAGTTCGACGTCCAGTTCCGGATCGATGGCGGCGAGGATTTCTTCGAGGGACTCTTCGAGATAGCCATCGTTGTTGATGCTATCGATGATGGTCACCGCGATCATCCGATCGGTGTCCGACATCGGTGCCAGGTTGACCTGCCAGAGCAGGTGGCTGTGCAGGCTCTCGCCGCTGCTGGTGCGCGCGGTGAAGTCCCATTCGTCATCGTCGTTGCTGGGCAGGCTGCTGGCGCTGGTCTGGTAGATGTCTTCCCAGGCGGTATCCACCGGCAACTCGCTGGGTATGCGTTCGCTCCACTGGTCGTCGTCGAGGCTTTCGACGCTGGGCGTGGCGCTTTCCTGGAGAGGGCTCTCCTGGGGCGCGCTGGCCGCCTGTTCGGCGCCATCGGCGAGAGGGTCGCTGTTGTCGAAATCGTCGCCGTCTTCCTGGCGTTCGAGCATGGGATTGGATTCCAGCGCTTCCTGGATTTCCTGCTGGAGGTCCAGGGTGGATAGCTGGAGGAGGCGTATGGCCTGTTGCAGCTGCGGCGTCATCGTCAGCTGCTGGCCCATCTTGAGGACTAGCGATGGTTTCATGGCTGAGGGCTTAGTACCTTATTCGCTGGTACCGGATGGCACCATCCACTACTACGGGTGCCGAGGTGGCGGCACCGCCAGGAAGCAAATTATATGCCTGAATTTTCGTACTTTGCCTAGGGTTGCTCTGAATAAATCATCCGCTCCAGGCGGCACTCGCGGTTGCGAAACCGCGGGCGAGCGGAACCGCTCCGGCGAGGCCGGAGGGCGCGCTAGGAGATTTCTTCAGAGGCGGAACTCGTGCCCCAGGTAGACTTCCTTGACCAGGTCGTTGGCGAGGATGCTCTCGGCATCCCCCTCCGCGATCAACTGCCCATCATTGACGATATACGCCGTTTCACAGATGTCCAGGGTCTCGCGGACGTTGTGGTCGGTGATGAGGATGCCGATACCCTTCGCCTTGAGGTGATGGATGATCTGCTTGATGTCGCCGACCGAGATCGGGTCCACGCCGGCGAAGGGCTCGTCGAGGAGGATGAATTTCGGCGCGCTGGCCAGGGCGCGGGCGATTTCCACCCGGCGTCGTTCGCCGCCGGACAGGCTCATGCCGAGGTTGTCGCGGATGTGGTGGATGTGGAATTCCTGCAGCAGGCCTTCCAGGGCTTCCTTGCGACCGTTGCGATCGAGGTCGCTGCGGGTCTCGAGGATCGCCATGATGTTGTCGGATACCGACAGCTTGCGGAAGATCGAGGCTTCCTGCGGCAGGTAGCCGATGCCGGCCCGGGCGCGCCCGTGCATCGGTAGGTGGGTGACGTTCTGCTCGTCGATGCGGACCACGCCCTGGTCGGCCTGGACCAGGCCGACGATCATGTAGAAGCAGGTGGTCTTGCCGGCACCGTTCGGACCGAGCAGGCCGACGATCTGCCCGCTATCGATGGACATGCTGACGTCGCGGACGACTTGCCGGCCTTTATAGCTTTTGGCCAGGTGCTGGGCTTTGAGCGTTGCCATTACTGGGCCTTTTTCTTCGGCTGGATGACCATGTCGATGCGCGGGCGCGGGCTGGTCACCTGGGAGCCGGTGGCACGACCCGCGTTGACGATCTGGCGCTGGGTGTCGTAGACGATCTTCTCGCCTTCGAAGGTGTTGCCTTCCTGGATCACCTTGGCCTGGTCGATCAGCACGACCCGGTTCTGCGTGACGAAGTACTGGATGGTCAGGCCATAGGCCTTGGTCACGTCCTTGTCCGGAGCGGGTTTCTGCTCGTAGTAGGCAGGCTTGCCGACCGAGGTCACGACCTCGATGTCGCCGTTCTTGTCCTGCTTCAGGGTCACGGTGTTGCCGGTCAGCTTGGTGCTGCCCTGGGTCACCACGACGTCGCCGCGGTAGACCGCGACGCCCTGCTTGTCGTCCAGTTCGGCGCTGTCGGCCTGGACGCGGATCGGTTGTTCGCGGTCCGAAGGCAGGGCCAAGGCCATGGAGCTGCCGAGGGCGGCAGTCAGACCGAAAATAAGGGGGAGGGTATTAACGAACCTCATGCTGACCTCTTACGTTGGACAGCAGGTGCATCCGGCTGTCTTTCAGATACGCTTTCATTCCAACAGCCGTCGTCACTCCATTGGCCGCGTCGATTTTAACGGCTTGCTCGGTCTGTGCATAATTCTTGTCGGGGAATACGGTCAGCCGAGTGGTGGTCAGGATGCTTGGTTGGCCCTTGGCATCGGTACGTGCGACGCGCACGTCGTCGATGAGTTCGACCTCCTTGCCTTTCGGTCCGACTTCGGCGCGGGCGCTCTGGATGTGCCAGGGTTGCACGTTGCCACGGAAGAGCAGCAGGTCGGGGGTGGTGACGAAAGTGATGTCCGTGGCTTTCTGGTGCTCCAGCTTCACCGCGGTCATCTCGTAGTCGAGGCTGCCGTCCTCCTGGTACTGGAGGCTATGGGCATTCTCGGCATAGTAGTCGATGGTGTTGTCCTGGCCGGGGCGGGTCGGCTGTTCGTTGAACAGCTCGAGCCCGACGTTCCAGTAGTAGCCCGCGACGATCAGCAACAGGGCGATCAGGGCGAGCAGCAGTTTCTGGCGTAGTGTCTTCGGCATGGTCGGCTCTACAGATAGGCGCCCTGGGCGGCTTCGAGCGTACCCTGGGCGCGCATGATCAGTTCGCAGAACTCGCGGGCGGCGCCTTCGCCGCCGCGGGCCGCGGTGACGCCATGGGCATGCTGGCGCACGAACGGGTCGGCACTGGCTACCGCCATGCCCAGGCCGACGCGGCGGATCACCGGCAGATCGGGCAGGTCGTCGCCAAGGTAGGCGACTTGCTCATAGCCTAGTCCGAGTTCGCCGAGAAGTTCGTCGAGGACGGCGAGCTTGTCTTCCCGGCCCTGATAGAGGTGCTGGATGCCCAGGTTGCGCGCGCGCCGTTCGACCACCGGAGTGTCGCGGCCGGTGATGATGGCGGTGCGCACGCCGGAGGCGATGAGCATCTTGATGCCATGTCCGTCCAGGGTGTTGAAGGTCTTGAACTCGCTGCCGTCGACGAGGAAATACAGCTTGCCGTCGGTCAGCACGCCGTCGACGTCGAAGATCGCCAGGCGTATCCGGCGGGCCCGGACCGGGAGTTCCGCGGCCGAATGGGTATCGCTCATTACATCACTCCTGCGCGCAACAGGTCGTGCATGTTCAGGGCGCCGACCGGACGGTCGTCCGCGTCGACCACCACCAGTGCGCCGATCTTGTTGTCTTCCATGATCTTCAGGGCTTCCGCGGCGAGAATCTCGGCGCGGACGGTTTTGCCGTGGACGGTCATCACCTGGTCGATGGTGACCTGGCGGACGTCGATGCCCCGATCCAGGGCGCGACGCAGGTCGCCATCGGTGAAAATGCCGGCAAGCTTGCCATGTTCGTCGAGCACTACGGTCATGCCCAGGCCCTTGCGGGTCATTTCCATCAGCGCGCCGGTCAGCGAGGTGCCGAGCAGCACCTGCGGCAGCCCTTCGCCGACGTGCATGACGTCTTCCACCTTCAGCAGCAGTCGGCGGCCCAGCGCACCGCCCGGGTGCGAGAAGGCGAAGTCTTCCGCGGTAAAGCCGCGGGCTTCGAGCAGGGCGATCGCCAGGGCGTCGCCGAGGACCAGGGTTACGGTGGTGGAGGAGGTCGGGGCCAGGTTCAGTGGACAGGCTTCCTGGCCGACACTGGCGTCCAGGTTCACTTCCGCAGCCTTGGCCAGGGGCGACTCGGGGTTACCGGTCATGCTGATCAGGGTGATGCCCAGGCGCTTGATCAGAGGCAACAGGGTGACGATTTCGGCAGTCGAGCCGGAGTTGGACAGGGCGAGGACCACGTCGTCCTTGGTGATCATGCCCATGTCGCCGTGGCTGGCCTCGGCCGGATGCACGAAGAAGGAGGGGGTGCCGGTGCTGGCCAGGGTAGCGGCGATCTTCTTGCCGATGTGACCGGACTTGCCCATGCCGACGACGACGACCCGGCCCTTGCCGGCCAGCAGCAGTTCGCAGGCCTTGACGAAATCGTCGCCAATCCGCGCCAGCAGGCTGTCTACCGCGTCGCGCTCGAGGCCGATGGTGCGCTGGGCGGAATGGATGAAATCGAGGTTCTGGCTCATGTTCAACGAATGTGGCGCCTGGATTAAAGGCGGGATTATAACGGGAAAGCGTGTCCCGCTTACACCAGCCATGCTGTGAAGTCGGTCCGCATCCCCCGCGGCGCAATGTTGTATGGACTGCAATGCTCTGTTACGCCGCCGTTATCTGCACTCCGCGCTATGACTGCATAAATGTCGATATATTCGACGTCGACGCGATTTTTTTCTGTCCGTAGTGAACCTGAAGTGTGCGATATGTCCTAAAGGGCTGAGAGAACGCTCCGAACAAGCTGAATCCAAGCTGAACGGCACGGTGCCAGGCCTTGGGCCAGAACCCGCCGCAGTGCTATAGTCCGCGCCCATTCGACCCCTCCCGGATGCGTGCCTTTGCAACGGGGCAAGGCGTCCAGCATGGACGGGTCGCATCGCAAGGAGTCCTGATGAGCACCGATAGTGCCTACGCGGTCGAGTTGAAGGGCCTGACCTTCAAGCGCGGATCGCGGGCGATTTTCGACAACATCGATGTGCGTATCCCGCGCGGAAAGGTGACCGGCATCATGGGCCCGTCCGGTTGCGGCAAGACCACGTTGCTGCGGCTGATCGCCTCCCAGTTGCGTCCTTCGAAGGGGGAGGTCTGGGTCAACGGGCAGAACCTGCCGCAGCTTTCGCGCGGCGACCTGTTCGACATGCGCAAGCAGTTCGGCGTGCTGTTCCAGAGCGGGGCGCTGTTCACCGATCTCGACGTCTTCGAGAACGTCGCGTTTCCGCTGCGCGTGCATACCCAGCTGCCGGAAGAAATGATCCGCGACATCGTCCTGATGAAGCTTCAGGCCGTCGGCCTGCGCGGCGCCGTGGAACTGATGCCGGACGAGCTTTCCGGCGGCATGAAGCGCCGCGTCGCCCTGGCCCGGGCGATCGCCCTGGACCCGCAGATCCTGCTCTACGACGAGCCGTTCGTGGGGCAGGATCCGATCGCCATGGGCGTCCTGGTGCGCCTGATCCGCCTGCTCAACGATGCCCTCGGCATCACCAGCATCGTGGTTTCCCATGACCTGGCCGAGACCGCCAGCATCGCCGACTACATCTATATCGTCGGCGACGGCCGGGTACTTGGCCACGGGACGCCGGACGTCCTCAAGGAAACCGACGATCCTCGTATCCGCCAGTTCGTCAAGGGAATCCCGGATGGTCCCGTTCCGTTCCATTATCCGGCCCGCGACTACCGGGCCGACCTGCTGGGAGAGCGCTGATGCGTAGAGTCTCTCCCCTCGAGCGTATCCGCCTGTTCGGCCGCGCCGGCCTGGACGTGGTCGCCGCGCTCGGCCGCTCGACCCTGTTCCTCGGCCACGCCCTGCTCGGCCGGCGCACGCCAGGCACCGGGTTGCACCTGCTGGTGAAGCAACTCTATTCGGTAGGCGTGCTGTCGCTGGCGATCATCGTCGTCTCGGGCCTGTTCATTGGCATGGTGCTGGCCCTGCAGGGCTACAACATCCTGATTTCCTATGGTTCCGAGCAGGCGGTCGGGCAGATGGTGGCCCTGACCCTGCTGCGCGAACTGGGGCCGGTGGTGACCGGCCTGCTGTTCGCCGGCCGTGCCGGCTCTGCGCTTACCGCGGAAATCGGCAACATGAAGGCCACCGAACAGCTTTCCAGCCTGGAAATGATCGGTGTCGACCCGCTCAAGTACATCGTCGCGCCGCGCCTGTGGGCCGGTTTCATCTCCATGCCGCTGCTCGCCGCGATCTTCAGCGTGGTCGGCATCTGGGGCGGGGCGATGGTCGCGGTCGACTGGCTGGGCGTATACGAGGGGTCGTTCTGGGCGAACATGCAGAACAGCGTGCAGTTCACCGAGGATGTGCTCAACGGCGTGATCAAAAGTATCGTATTCGCCTTCGTGGTGACCTGGATCGCGGTCTACCAAGGCTACGACTGCGAGCCGACCTCGGAAGGAATCAGCCGGGCGACGACTCGGACCGTGGTCTATGCCTCCCTGGCGGTGCTGGGGCTCGATTTCATTCTGACTGCTTTGATGTTTGGAGATTTCTGAATGCAAACCCGCACCCTGGAAATCGGTGTCGGCCTGTTCCTCCTGGCCGGCCTGCTGGCCCTGTTGCTGCTGGCCCTGCGGGTCAGCGGCCTGAGCGTGGGCAACGCCGGCGATACCTACAAGGTCTACGCCTACTTCGACAACATCGCCGGTGTTACCGTGCGCGGCAAGGTCACCCTGGCCGGCGTGACGATCGGCAAGGTGACGGCGGTCGACCTGGATCGCGACAGCTACACTGGTCGCGTGACCATGGAGATCAACCAGAACGTGAACAACCTGCCGGTCGATTCCACGGCGTCGATCCTGACCGCCGGCCTGCTGGGCGAGAAATACATCGGCATCAGCGTCGGCGGCGACGAGGACGTTCTGAAGGACGGCAGCACCATCCACGACACCCAGTCGGCGCTGGTGCTGGAAGACCTGATCGGCAAGTTCCTGCTGAACTCGGTTAACAAAGACGAAGCCAAAAAGTGAGGTTTTCTTCCATGCTGACTCTTCTGCGTCGCGGCCTGCTGGTGTTCCTGGCGGCTTTCCCGCTGCTTTCCATGGCGGCGCCGACCCCGCAACAGGTGGTGCAGGGCACGGTCGACGAGCTGCTTTCCGACATCAAGGCCAACAAGGCCGCCTACAAGGCCGATCCGCAAAAGCTCTACGCCACTCTCGACCGTATCCTCGGGCCGGTGGTCGATGCCGAGGGCATCGCCAAGAGCGTGATGACCGTCAAGTATTCGCGCCAGGCCTCACCCGAGCAGATCAAGCGCTTCGAGGAAGTGTTCAAGAACAGCCTGATGCAGTTCTACGGCAACGCGCTGCTCGAATACGACAACCAGGACATCCGCGTGCTGCCTAGCTCGGCCAAGCCGAGCGACGATCGCGCCAGCGTCAACATGGAGATCCGTGACAGCAAGGGCACGGTCTACCCGGTCTCCTACACCATGACCAACCTGGCCGGTGGCTGGAAGGTCCGCAACGTGATCATCAACGGCATCAACATCGGCAAGCTGTTCCGCGACCAGTTCGCCGACACCATGCAGAAGAACCGCAACGACCTCGAGAAGACCATCGCCGGCTGGGGCGAGGTGGTCGCCAAGGCCAAGGAAACCGCGAAAGCGGAAGAGGCCGGGGCGAAATGAGCCAGGCCAGCCTGCGCGAAGGCGCGGCCGGCGAACTGCAGCTCGCCGGCGTGCTCGACTACAGCAGCGGGCCGGCGTTGCGCGAGCAGGGCGGTCGGCTGATCCGCGCCAGCCAGGCGGCGGAACTGGTCGTCGACTGCTCGGCGGTGGAGCGCTCCAGCAGCGTGGGCATTTCCCTGTTGCTGGCCTTCATGCGCGACGCACGCAAGGCCGGCAAGGTCCTGAGCGTCAGGGCCTTGCCGGACGACATGCGGGAGATTGCCAAGGTCAGCAGCCTTCTGGAGATCCTGCCTCTGCAGGAATGACCGGCCGGTGGAACGAGCGGCCCTCCGTCTGCGCGTCCCTTCCTGGGGTTCGCAGGCGGAGGGCTTTTTTGTATGATGGCCGACCGTGCGCGTAGGGCGCCCGATTGAGGTTGAGCATGCAGGCCGAAGACGTTAAGAGCCTTCTCCAGGAAAAACTCCCCGGCACCCAGGTGGAAGTCGAGGGCGAAGGGTGCAATTTCCAACTGAATCTGATCAGCGACGAACTGGCCGGCCAGAGCCCGGTCAAGCGTCAGCAGCAGGTCTACGCCCATTTGAACGCCTGGATCGCCGATGGCAGCATCCATGCCGTCACCATGAAATTCTTCAGCCGCGCCGCCTGGGCCGAGCGTTCCTGAGCCCACGGGGGATCATTGCAATGGATAAACTGATTATTACCGGCGGTAACCGCCTCGATGGCGAAATCCGCATTTCCGGCGCGAAGAACTCGGCGCTGCCGATCCTGGCCGCGACCCTGCTGGCCGATACTCCGGTCACCGTCTGCAACCTGCCGCACCTGCACGACATTACCACCATGATCGAACTGTTCGGCCGCATGGGCGTGCAGCCGATCATCGACGAGAAGCTCAACGTCGAAGTCGACGCCAGCAGCATCAAGACCCTGGTCGCGCCGTACGAACTGGTGAAGACCATGCGTGCCTCGATCCTGGTGCTGGGTCCGATGCTGGCGCGCTTCGGCGAGGCCGAAGTGGCCCTGCCGGGCGGTTGCGCGATCGGTTCGCGTCCGGTCGACCTGCATATCCGCGGTCTCGAGGCCATGGGCGCGCAGATCGAGGTCGAAGGCGGCTACATCAAGGCCAAGGCGCCCGCCGGCGGCCTGCGTGGCGGTCACTTCTTCTTCGATACCGTCAGCGTGACCGGCACCGAGAACCTGATGATGGCCGCCGCGCTGGCCAACGGCCGCACCGTGCTGCAGAACGCCGCTCGCGAGCCGGAGGTGGTCGACCTGGCCAACTGCCTGAACGCCATGGGCGCCAACGTCCAGGGCGCTGGCTCCGATACCATCGTCATCGAAGGCGTGAAGCGCCTCGGCGGCGCTCGCTACGACGTACTGCCCGACCGTATCGAGACCGGCACCTACCTGGTGGCCGCGGCCGCGACCGGCGGCCGGGTGAAGTTGAAGGATACCGATCCGACCATCCTCGAGGCGGTCCTGCAGAAGCTGGAAGAGGCCGGTGCTCACATCAGCACCGGCAGCAACTGGATCGAGCTGGACATGAAGGGCAACCGGCCGAAGGCGGTCAACGTGCGTACCGCGCCGTACCCGGCGTTCCCCACCGACATGCAGGCCCAGTTCATCTCCATGAACGCGGTTGCCGAAGGCACCGGCGCGGTCATCGAGACGGTCTTCGAGAACCGCTTCATGCATGTTTACGAAATGAACCGCATGGGTGCGCAGATCCTCGTCGAAGGCAACACCGCCATCGTCACCGGCGTACCCAAGCTCAAGGGCGCTCCGGTCATGGCGACCGACCTGCGCGCATCCGCGAGCCTGGTGATCGCCGGCCTGGTGGCCGAGGGTGACACCCTGATCGATCGCATCTACCACATCGACCGTGGCTACGAGTGCATCGAAGAGAAACTCCAGCTGCTCGGCGCCAAGATCCGCCGCGTACCGGGCTAGCGGAGGCTGTCGCGCAAATGCTGACCATCGCCTTGTCCAAGGGCCGGATTCTCGACGATACCCTGCCGCTGCTCGCAGCGGCGGGCATCGTGCCGTCGGAGAACCCGGACAAGAGCCGCAAGCTGATCATCCCGACGTCCCTGCCCGATGTGCGCCTGCTCATCGTGCGCGCCACCGACGTGCCGACCTATGTCGAGCATGGCGCCGCCGATCTCGGCGTGGCCGGCAAGGACGTGCTGATGGAGTACGGCGGCCAGGGACTCTACGAACCGCTGGACCTGCGTATCGCCAACTGCAAGCTGATGACCGCCGGCGCCATTGGCGCGCCTGAACCCAAGGGACGCCTGCGGGTGGCCACCAAGTTCGTCAATGTCGCCAAGCGCTACTACGCCGAGCAGGGCCGCCAGGTCGACGTGATCAAGCTGTACGGCTCGATGGAGCTGGCGCCGCTGGTCGGTCTCGCCGACAAGATCATCGACGTCGTGGATACCGGCAACACCCTGCGCGCCAACGGCCTGGAGCCCCAGGAACTGATCGCCACGATCAGCTCGCGCCTGGTGGTCAACAAGGCCTCGATGAAGATGCAGCACGGTCGCATCCAGTCGCTGATCGATACCCTGCGCGACGCCGTCGAGGCGCGACACCGTCACTGATACCCGTGCGGCTCCGCGCCGCACCTGCCTATCCGTGTCATAGCCAAATTTTCTCGGGTGCCCGCACGGTGGGCTTGGTAGTCTAGCGGCGCCCGAGACAACGCCATCCATAAAAGAGGCTCGCTATGACCGCTCCCTTCGCTATCCGTCGACTCAATGCCGCTGATCCGGACTTCGGGCGTCATCTGGATCATCTGCTGAGCTGGGAAAGTGTCTCCGACGATTCGGTCAACCAGCGCGTCCTCGACATCATCGCCGCCGTACGCAGCCGTGGCGACGCCGCCGTGGTCGAGTTCACCCAGCGCTTCGACGGTCTCCAGGCCGCCTCGATGGCTGACCTGATCCTGCCGCGCGAGCGCCTGGAGCTGGCTCTCACCCGTATCACCGTAGCCCAGCGCGAAGCCCTGGAAGTCGCCGCCGAGCGCGTGCGCAGCTACCACGAGAAGCAGAAGCAGGGTTCCTGGCGCTACACCGAGGCCGACGGCACGGTGCTCGGCCAGCAGGTCACTCCCCTGGATCGCGCCGGGCTCTATGTGCCGGGCGGCAAGGCGTCCTACCCGTCCTCGGTGCTGATGAACGCGATCCCGGCCAAGGTCGCCGGGGTGTCCGAAGTGGTCATGGTCGTACCGACCCCGCGCGGCGAGATCAACGAGATCGTCCTCGCCGCCGCCTGCATCGCCGGTGTCGACCGTGTCTTCACCATCGGCGGGGCACAGGCCGTGGCCGCGTTGGCCTACGGCACCGAAAGCGTGCCGCGGGTGGACAAGATCGTCGGCCCCGGCAACATCTACGTGGCCACCGCCAAGCGTCACGTGTTCGGCCAGGTCGGCATCGACATGATCGCCGGTCCCTCGGAAATCCTCGTGGTCTGCGATGGCCAGACCGATCCCGACTGGATCGCCATGGACCTGTTCTCCCAGGCCGAACACGACGAAGACGCCCAGTCGATCCTGGTCAGTCCGGACGCGGCGTTCCTGGACCGCGTCGCGGACAGCATCGCTCGCCTGCTGCCGACCATGGAGCGCGCCGAGATCATCCGCACCTCCCTGGAGGGGCGTGGCGCGCTGATCCAGGTCGCCGACCAGGCCCAGGCCTGCGCGGTGGCCAACCGCATCGCCCCGGAACACCTGGAACTGTCGGTGGCCGATCCGGAAAGCTGGCTGCCGGAGATCCGCCATGCCGGTGCGATCTTCATGGGCCGCTACACTGCCGAGGCCCTGGGCGACTACTGCGCCGGCCCGAACCACGTGCTGCCGACCTCCGGTACCGCGCGTTTCTCTTCGCCGCTGGGGGTATATGACTTCCAGAAGCGTTCGTCGATCATCAACTGCTCGGCCGAGGGCGCTTCGGTCCTCGGTCGCACCGCTTCGGTGCTGGCTCGCGGCGAGTCGTTGACCGCCCACGCGCGCAGCGCCGAATACCGCATCCTCGACGAGAAGGAGGCCTGAGCATGAGCAAATTCTGGAGTCCCTTCGTCAAGGACCTGGTGCCTTATGTGCCGGGCGAGCAGCCGAAGCTGTCGCGGCTGGTCAAGCTGAACACCAACGAGAATCCCTACGGTCCGTCGCCACAGGCGCTCGCCGCGATGCAGGCGGAACTCAACGACGACCTGCGCCTGTATCCCGATCCCAACGGCGAGCGGTTGAAGCAGGCGGTCGCCGCGCACTACGGCGTACAGGCCAACCAGGTGTTCGTCGGCAACGGCTCCGACGAGGTGCTCGCGCACATTTTCCATGGCCTGTTCCAACACGACCTGCCGCTTCTGTTCCCGGACGTGACCTACAGCTTCTACCCGGTCTATTGCGGCCTGTACGGGGTCGCGCACGAGAAGATCACGTTGGATGAAAGGTTCCGCATCCGCGTCGAAGACTACGCGCGGCCCAACGGCGGAATCATCTTCCCCAATCCGAACGCGCCGACCGGCTGCCTGCTGCCGCTGGACGCCATCGAAGCGATGCTGAAGGCGTCGCCGGATTCGGTGGTGGTGGTCGACGAGGCCTATGTCGACTTCGGTGGCGAGAGCGCCATCGCCCTGGTCGATCGCTACCCGAACCTGCTGGTCACCCAGACGCTGTCCAAGTCGCGCTCCCTGGCCGGCCTGCGGGTCGGCCTGGCGGTCGGCCATGCCGATCTGGTCGAGGCGCTGGAGCGGATCAAGAACAGCTTCAATTCCTACCCGCTGGATCGCCTGGCGATCGCCGGCGCGGCGGCGGCTTTCGAGGACGACGCCTATTTCCGTCGGACCTGCCAGGCAGTGATCGATAGCCGCGAGGCGTTGAGCGCCTCTTTGCAGGCGCTGGGCTTCGAGGTACTACCGTCGGCCGCCAACTTCGTCTTCGCCCGTCATCCGCGGCACGATGCCGGGCAGATTGCCTCGACCCTGCGCGAGCAGGGAGTGATCGTCCGCCATTTCAAGCAGGCGCGGATCGACCAGTTCCTGCGTATCACCATCGGCAGTCCGGAGCAGAACCAGGCGCTACTGGACGCCCTGCACTTCCTCAAGTGATACGAAAACGGCGCCCGAGGGCGCCGTTTTCAATGGCAGGGATCACTCGCCGCCGTTCTGTTTCTGCTGTGGAGCCGGTGCCGGCGGCGGACGCAGGCCGACCTCGGCGGTCAGGTTGACCTTCTGCCCGTTGCGCAGCACCACGATGCTGATCTTCTGTCCCGGACGGGTGCGCGCCACCTGGTTCATCGAGCGGCGGCCGTCGCTGGCTTCCTGCTTGTCGATGGTCAGGATCACGTCGCCCGGCAGCAGGCCGCCGCGCGCCGCCGGACCGTCGCGATAGACGCCGGCGACGACGATCCCGGCGGTTTCGCCGAGGCCCAGCGACTCCGCCAGTTCCGGGGTCAGCGCCTTGACCTCGACGCCGAGCCAGCCGCGGATCACCTGGCCGTGCTCGATGATCGACTGCATGACCTCCAGGGCCAGCTTGGTCGGGATGGCGAAGCCGATACCCTGGGAGCCGCCGGACTTGGAGAAGATCGCCGTGTTGATGCCGATCAGGTTGCCGGCAGCGTCCACCAGCGCGCCGCCGGAGTTACCGGGGTTGATCGCCGCGTCGGTCTGGATGAAGTCTTCGTAGGTGTTCAGGCCGAGCTGGTTGCGTCCGGTGGCGCTGATGATGCCCATGGTCACGGTCTGGCCGACGCCGAACGGGTTGCCGATGGCGAGGCAGACGTCGCCGGTGCGAATGCCGTCGGAGCGGCCGAGGGTCATCGCCGGCAGGTTCTTAAGGTCGATCTTCAGCACGGCCAGGTCGGTTTCCGGGTCGCTGCCGACCAACTGGGCGATGGTTTCGCGGCCGTCGCGCAAGGCCACGATGATCTGGTCGGCGCCAGCGGTCACGTGGTTGTTGGTCAGCAGGTAGCCTTCCGCGCTCATGATCACTGCCGAGCCGAGGCTCGATTCCATGCGCTTCTGTTGTGGCAGGTTGTCGCCGAAGAAGCGGCGGAACATCGGGTCGTCGAACAATGGGTGGGAGGGCTTGCTGACCATCTTGGTGGTGTACAGGTTGGCCACTGCCGGAGCCGCCCGGCTCACCGCATTGGCATAGGACACCGGGCCTTCCTGCAGGCGGCTGAGCAGAGGCGCCTGCTCGACGTGCACCTCCTGGCGTGGCAGGCCGACCAGCTCGGGGTTGCGCTGGATGATTAGCAGGGCCAGCAGCACGCCGACCAGCACGGGCCAGCCGAGGAAACGCAGGGCCTTGGGCATCGGGACAATCCTTGGGGTTGCGAGGCCGAAAAGCGGCCGATAAGGTGGCGCCCATTATAGGGGGAAGCCGTCCATTAGAGGAGCGGCGCGCCCTGCCTGAATGAAGAGGAATTTGCATGGCTATCGCCCTGAGCACCCTGGTCGAAGAGGCCGACCGTTATCTGGATGCCGCGCGCATCCAGGACTACTGCCCGAACGGCCTGCAGGTCGAGGGCCGGCCGCAGGTGCGGCGGATCGTCAGCGGGGTCACTGCCAGCCAGGCGCTGCTGGATGCCGCCGTGGAGGCCGACGCCGACGTGGTGCTGGTGCATCACGGCTACTTCTGGAAGGGTGAGAATCCCTGCGTGGTCGGCATGAAGCAACGGCGCCTGAAGACCCTGCTGAACAACGATATCAGTCTGCTCGCTTACCACCTGCCGCTGGATCTGCATCCGGAGGTGGGTAACAACGTGCAGCTCGCCCGGCAGCTCGGCTTCGAAGTGGAAGGGCCGTTGGAGCCGGGCAACCCGCGTTCCATCGTCCTCCTCGGTTCGCTTGCCGAGCCGATGCAGCCTGCCGATTTCGCTCGGCATGTGCGCGATGCGCTGGGGCGCGAGCCGCTGCTGGTCGACGCCGGCCAGCCGATCCGACGCATCGCCTGGTGCACCGGCGGCGCCCAGGGTTATATCGACCAGGCGATCGCCGCCGGCGTCGATGCCTACCTGACCGGCGAGGTTTCCGAGCAGACCGTGCACAGCGCGCGGGAGAACGGCATCAGCTTCATCGCCGCCGGACACCATGCCACCGAGCGCTACGGGGTACAGGCGCTGGGCGACTACCTGGGCAAGCGCTTCGCCATCGAGCACTTGTTCATCGACTGTCCTAATCCTGCCTGACGACGGAGCGGTGACGTACCCGGTCGACCTCCTTGCCCAGTTCCCAGAGAGCCATCGCGTAGTGGGTGCTGTGGTTGTAGCGGGTGATCACGTAGAAGTTCGGCAAGCCGTACCAGTACTGGTAGTTCCTGCCCATGTCCAGGCGCAGCAGGCTGGCTTGCCGGTGCCCGCCGAGCGGACCCTGCGGGCGTAGTCCGGCGGAAGCGAGCACGTCCAGCGGGTACAGCGTCTTGAAGCCATCCTCCAGCGAGGGCGCCCGGCCGCTGGCGGGAACCGCCACGCGATCGCCGTTGACCCAGCCGTGCTGCTTGAAATAGTTGGCGACGCTGCCGATCGCGTCACGCGGATTCCACAGGTCGATATGCCCATCGCCGTCGAAGTCCACTGCGTACTTGGTGAATGAAGACGGCATGAACTGGCCGTAGCCCATGGCGCCGGCATAGGAACCGCGCAGGGCCAGCGGGTCGGTGCCTTCCTTGCGCGCCTGGAGGAGGAATTGTTCCAGCTCGCCGCTGAAGAACTCCGCGCGGCGAGGGTAGGAGAAGGACAGGGTGGACAGCGCATCGATGATCCGCGTCTTGCCCATCACCCGCCCCCAGCGGGTTTCCACGCCGATGATGCCGACGATGATCTCCGGCGGCACGCCGTAGACGCGCGATGCCCGTTGCAGGTCGGTTTCGTATTGGTCCCAGAACAGCACGCCGTTCTGTACGTTGCCTGGCGTGACGAACTTCTTCCGGTAGCGCAGCCAGGCGCCGTTCGGTCCGCTGGGTGGGGTATAGGTCGGAGCTTGCCGGTCCATCAGGCGGATCACCCAGTCCAGGCGCTGGGTCTGGGCGAACAGGTCGTGCAGTTGCTGGCGGTTGAAGCCGTGCTGGCTGACCATCCTGTCGATGAAGCGCTGTGCCGCCGGATTGTTCGCGTAATCGCCGCGCAGCGGCAGTATCGGTTGCACCGACTGGCGTACGGGGCGGGGGGTAATGACGGTGCGGGCCTGGGGTTTGGCGGCGGGTTTCGGTGGTGGCGTCGGTTCGCTGCTGCATGCTGAAACCAGAAGGAACAGGGGCAGGGCGAGGGCGGTACGGCGCATCTGGGGTCTTCTTGGCGGAATGACGATGCCCGCTATGCTAGCGCAGTGCCGCTGGCGTACAAGTCGAGCCGCCGAAAGGGGGGCGGACCGTCCGCTCGCGGTTGCGGTGGTGGCTTCGCTCGGTCCAGGGGCGATGCCGTCGCAGGCCTGTCCGTCCGCTCCGCGAAACGCCCAGGAAAGCCTCTCCATGCCAGTGTTTTCGCCGGCTGCAACCCTGAGCGCTGATGGCTATATGAGTATATTTTTTCGGTATAAATGGCGAATCTTTTAGAGCCTTGCGCTGTGATAGAGTGCGCGTTCGTCTACGGCCCGACGGCCGTCCATAAGCAATTCCGTGAGTAGCCATGGTCGACAAACTGACGCACCTGAAACAGCTGGAGGCGGAAAGCATCCACATCATCCGCGAGGTGGCCGCCGAGTTCGATAACCCGGTGATGCTGTACTCGATCGGCAAGGATTCCGCGGTCATGCTGCACCTGGCCCGCAAGGCCTTCTTCCCCGGCAAGCTGCCCTTCCCGGTGATGCACGTGGACACCCGCTGGAAATTCCAGGAGATGTACAGGTTCCGCGATCGGATGGTCGAGGAAATGGGCCTGGACCTGATCACCCACGTCAACCCGGACGGCGTCGCCCAGGGCATCAACCCGTTCACCCACGGCAGCGCCAAGCACACCGATGTGATGAAGACCGAGGGACTCAAGCAGGCCCTGGACAAGTACGGTTTCGACGCTGCCTTCGGCGGTGCGCGCCGCGACGAGGAGAAGTCGCGGGCCAAGGAACGGGTCTATTCGTTCCGCGACAGCAAGCACCGCTGGGACCCGAAGAACCAGCGTCCCGAGCTGTGGAACATCTACAACGGCAAGGTGAAGAAGGGCGAGTCGATCCGCGTCTTCCCGCTGTCCAACTGGACCGAGCTGGACATCTGGCAATACATCTACCTGGAAGGCATCCCGATCGTCCCGCTGTACTTCGCCGCCGAGCGCGAGGTTATCGAGAAGAACGGCACGCTGATCATGATCGACGACGAGCGCATCCTCGAGCATCTCTCTGACGAAGAGAAAGCCCGCATCGAGAAGCGCATGGTGCGCTTCCGTACCCTCGGCTGCTACCCGCTCACCGGCGCGGTCGAGTCCAGCGCCACCACGCTGCCGGAAATCATCCAGGAAATGCTCCTGACGCGTACTTCCGAACGCCAGGGCCGGGTCATCGACCATGACCAGGCCGGTTCGATGGAAGAAAAGAAACGTCAGGGCTATTTCTGAGGGTACGCAGCATGTCTCATCAATCCGATCTGATCAGCGAGGACATCCTCGCCTACCTGGGGCAGCACGAACGCAAGGAACTGCTGCGCTTCCTTACCTGCGGCAACGTCGATGACGGCAAGAGCACCCTGATCGGGCGCCTGCTGCATGACTCCAAGATGATCTACGAGGATCACCTCGAGGCCATCACCCGCGACTCGAAGAAAGTCGGCACCACGGGCGACGACGTCGACCTGGCGCTGCTGGTCGACGGCCTGCAGGCCGAGCGCGAGCAGGGCATCACCATCGACGTGGCGTACCGCTACTTCAGCACCGCCAAGCGCAAGTTCATCATCGCCGACACGCCCGGCCATGAGCAGTACACCCGCAACATGGCCACCGGTGCCTCGACCTGCGACCTGGCGATCATCCTGATCGATGCCCGCTACGGCGTGCAGACCCAGACCCGCCGGCACAGTTTCATCGCGTCCCTGCTGGGCATCCGGCATATCGTGGTCGCCATCAACAAGATGGACCTGAAGGACTTCGACCAGGGTGTCTTCGAACAGATCAAGGCCGACTACCTGGCCTTTGCCGAGAAGATCGGTCTGAAGACCAGTTCGCTGCACTTCGTGCCGATGTCGGCGCTCAAGGGCGACAACGTGGTCAACAAGTCCGAGCGTTCGCCCTGGTACGCCGGCCAGTCGCTGATGGAAATCCTCGAAACCGTCGAGATCGCCGCCGACCGCAACCTCGATGACATGCGCTTCCCGGTGCAGTACGTGAACCGGCCGAACCTGAACTTCCGCGGTTTCGCCGGCACCCTGGCCAGCGGCGTGGTGCGCAAGGGCGACGAGGTGGTGGCCTTGCCGTCGGGCAAGGGCAGCAAGGTGAAATCCATCGTCACCTTCGAGGGCGAACTGGAGCAGGCCGGTCCCGGCCAGGCCGTCACCCTGACCCTGGAAGACGAGATCGACGTTTCCCGCGGCGACATGCTGGTGCATGCCGACAATCGCCCGCTGGTCACCGACGGCTTCGATGCCATGCTGGTGTGGATGGCCGAGGAGCCGATGCTTCCGGGCAAGAAGTACGATATCAAGCGCGCTACCAGCTATGTGCCGGGTTCGATTCCGAGCATCGTCCACAAGGTGGACGTGAATACCCTGGAGCGGACCCCGGGCAGCGAGCTGAAGCTGAACGAGATCGCCAGGGTCAAGGTCAGCCTGGACGCGCCCATCGCGCTCGATGGCTATGAGCAGAACCGCACCACCGGCGCCTTCATCGTCATCGATCGCCTGACCAACGGCACCGTTGGCGCCGGCATGATCGTCTCCGCTCCGCCGGCGGCCCATGGCAGCAGCGCGCATCACGGTTCGAATGCCCATGTGACGCGCGAGGAGCGTGCCGGCCGCTTCGGCCAGCAGCCGGCGACCGTACTGTTCAGCGGCCTCTCCGGCGCCGGCAAGAGCACCCTGGCCTACGCCGTGGAGCGCAAGCTGTTCGATATGGGCCGCGCGGTCTACGTGCTGGACGGGCAGAACCTGCGCCACGACCTGAACAAGGGGTTGCCGCAGGACCGCGCCGGGCGCACCGAGAACTGGCTGCGTACCGCCCATGTCGCCAAGCAGTTCAACGAGGCCGGGTTGATCAGCCTCTGCGCCTTCGTCGCGCCGAGCGCGGAAGGGCGCGAGCAGGCCAGGGCGCTGATCGGCGCCGAGCGCCTGATCACCGTCTATGTGCAGGCGTCGCCGCAGGTCTGCCGCGAACGCGATCCCCAGGGGCTGTATGCGGCGGGCGAGGACAATATCCCCGGCGAGTCCTTCCCCTACGACGTGCCGCTGGATGCCGACCTGGTGATCGATACCCAGGCGCTGAGCGTCGAGGACGGCGTGAAGCAGGTGCTCGACCTGTTGCGCGAACGCCAGGCGATCTGATCGTCTCGCAGCCATGAAAAAGCCCCGCTGATGCGGGGCTTTTTCATGGGCGTCGGCAGGTTCGCGCAGCGCGTCAGTACTTGCCTTTCAGGCCGTAGGTGGCGTCGAGGGTGCCGGGGCTGTCCGGGCTCTTCGGCGCATAGTCCTTCGGCACTTCGCCGGAGGCCGGCGGAGTCAGGCGCTCGCGGCGCTCGGCCGGATAGGCCTCGTCGGCATGCAGCGCAGCCAGCAGGCGCTGGCGGGTCTGTTCGTCCAGGGCCAGGCGCTGGGCGCCGTCGGAGAGGTGCTCCTGCACGTCCTGGTAGCTCTGGGTCAGCTTCTTCACGAGGCTGGCGGTGGTGTTGAAATGGGTCACGACTTCGCGCTGATAGCTGTCGAAGCGGTCCTGCAGGTCGTCCATCTGGCGTTGCACCTTGTTCGGCGCGGCGTTGGGCAGCAGGCGGGCGATCAGAAAACCGATGGCGACCCCGGCGACCAGGGCGAGGGCCGGCAGCAGCCAGGCGGTGAGCGACTGTTCCACGCGAATCCTTCCTCTATAGACGGCTTTGCTTTACGTTAACGGCTTGAGTCCGAGCTGTATACCACGGCACGCGAGTAAGTGCCTGTGTCGCTTGGAGTAATCTGCTAGACGAGTCGACCCGAGCCGGGGTCACGGAGTTCCTGTTTGTCTACCCGCGAAATCCCTGTATCCATCGATGGCCCCTGCGGGCCGCTGGAAGCCCTGCACCTCGATCTGCCCGATGCCCGCGGCATCGCCCTGGTCTGCCATCCGCACCCGCTGTTCGCCGGCACCATGCAGAACAAGGTGGTCGCCACTCTGCAACGCAGCGCCCGCGATGCCGGCCTGGCGACCCTGCGTTTCAACTTCCGTGGCGTTGGCCAGAGCGCTGGCAGCTATGGCGAGGGGATCGGCGAAATCGACGACGCCGAGGCCGCTGCGCGCTGGTTGCTGGCACGCCATCCGGGGCTGCCGCTGACACTGATGGGCTTTTCCTTCGGCTCCTGCGTCGCCGGCAATCTGGCGGGTCGCCTGGAGGCGGAGGGCGTCGGGCTGGCGCGGCTGTTCATGATCGCGCCGCCGGTGGAGCGCTTCGCGGTCAGCCTGCCTGCGCGCTGCCCGCTGACCGTGGTGCAGCCGGAGGACGACGACGTGGTCACGCCGGCCGCGGTATATGCCTGGAGCGAGTCCCTGGCACGACCGCACGAGCTGTTGCGGGTGGCAGAAAGCGGACATTTCTTCCATGGCAAGCTGATCGATCTGAAGGACCTGTTGCTGCCACGCCTGCAGGACTGACGTCGTCGCGCCGGCCCTGCTACCATCCGGCGCGCCATTCTTTTCTTTGCCTGACATCTGGTATCGCATGACTACTCGTATCCTGACCGGCATCACTCCTACCGGCACTCCGCACCTGGGCAACTACGCCGGCGCCATCCGCCCGGCGATCCTCGCCAGCCGTCGGAGCGACGTGGATTCGTTCTACTTCCTGGCGGACTACCACGCCTTGATCAAGTGCGACGATCCCGCTCGTATTCAGCGCTCGCGCCTGGAAATCGCCGCGACTTGGCTGGCCGGCGGCCTGGACGTCGAGCGTGCGACCTTCTACCGGCAGTCGGACATCCCCGAGATTCCCGAGCTGACCTGGTTGCTCACCTGCGTCAGTGCCAAGGGCCTGCTCAACCGCGCGCATGCCTATAAGGCCGCGGTGGACCGCAATGTCGAGGCCGGCGAAGACCCGGACGCCGGCGTGACCATGGGCCTCTACAGCTATCCGGTGCTGATGGCCGCGGACATCCTGATGTTCAACGCGCACAAGATCCCGGTCGGCCGCGACCAGGTGCAGCACGTGGAGATGGCCCGCGACATCGGCCAGCGTTTCAACCACCTGTTCGGCAACGGCCGCGAGTTCTTCGTCCTGCCCGAAGCGGTGATCGAGGAAAACGTCGCCACCCTGCCGGGCCTGGACGGGCGCAAGATGTCCAAGAGCTACGACAACACCATCCCGCTGTTCAGCCCGTCCAGGCAGCTCAAGGACGCCATCGCACGCATCGTCACCGACTCGCGCGCGCCGGGTGAGCCGAAGGACCCGGACAGTTCGCACCTGTTCCTTCTTTACTCGGCCTTCGCCAGCGCCGAACAGGTCGCCGCGTTCCGCCAGGAACTGCTCGACGGCCTGGCCTGGGGCGAAGCCAAGCAGCGCCTGTTCCAGTTGCTCGACAACGAACTGGGCGAGGCTCGCGAGCGTTACCAGGCGCTGATCGCCAAGCCCGACGATATCGAGGACATTCTCCTCGCCGGCGCCGCCAAGGCGCGCCGCATCGCAACCCCATTCATCGCCGAGTTGCGCGAGGCCGTCGGCCTGCGCTCCCTGCGCGAGCCGCTGAAAAGTACCGAGAGCGGCAAGAAGAAGGCCGCCAAGGCTGCGCGCCTGGTCAGCTTCCGCGACGACGACGGCAGCTTCCGCTTCCGCCTGCTGGACGCCGCCGGCGAACAGCTGCTGCTGTCCCGCGCCTTCGCCGACGGCAAGGCCGCCGGTGCGGTGAGCAAGCGCCTGCTGGCTGGCGAGACTGCCGACCTGCGGGCCGAGGGCAATGCCTTTGGCCTGTGGCTGGATGGCGAGGCGGTGGCGCAGAGCCCGGCCTTCGCCGACGCCGCCGCCCGTGACGCCGCCATCGAGCGCACCCGCGAAGCGCTGGCGCCGCAGGAGTAGGCCTCCCCGGTGCATCCTCGACGGATGGCCGATTGCCAAGAGACGGGGTCGTCGCTAAAGTGACGGCCCCGTTTTCGTTGCATTGCTACCGATCATGACGCCCCTCGAGCGCTACCAGGCCGATCTCCAACGCCCCGATTTCTTCCACGATGCCGCACAGGCGAATGCCGTGAAGCATCTGCAACGCCTCTACGATGACCTGGTCGCCGCCGACCACGCCAAGCCCGGCCTGTTCGGCAAGCTGCTCGGCAGGAAGTCCGGCGGGCCGGTGAAGGGCCTGTATTTCTGGGGCGGCGTCGGCCGTGGCAAGACCTACCTGGTGGACACTTTCTTCGAGTCGCTGCCGTTCGAGCAGAAGGTGCGCACGCACTTCCACCGCTTCATGAAGCGGGTACACGAAGAACTGAAGACCCTCAAGGGCGAGAAGAACCCGCTGACCATCATCGGCAAGCGCTTCGCCGACGAGGCGCGGGTGATCTGCTTCGACGAGTTCTTCGTCTCCGACATCACCGATGCGATGATCCTCGCCACCCTGCTGGAAGAGCTGTTCAAGAACGGCGTGAGCCTGGTGGCGACCTCCAACATCGTGCCGGACGGCCTGTACAAGGACGGCCTGCAACGCGCCCGTTTCCTGCCGGCGATCGCCCTGCTCAAGGAGCATACCGAGATCGTCAACGTCGATAGCGGCGTCGACTATCGCCTGCGCGCGCTGGAGCAGGCCGAGCTGTTCCACTGGCCGCTCAGCGAACAGGTCGAGGAGGAGATGGCGCGCAGCTTCAAGGCCCTGACCCCGGACTGCGCCAAGGCCCAGCGCGACGAGGCGCTGATGATCGAGAACCGCGAGATCCGCGCGCGCCTGACCTGCGACGACGTGGCCTGGTTCGAATTCCGTGAGCTGTGCGACGGCCCGCGCAGCCAGAACGACTACATCGAGCTGGCGAAGATTTTCCACGCCGTGCTGATCTCCAACGTCGAGCAGATGGGCGTCACCAAGGACGACATGGCGCGGCGTTTCATCAACCTGGTGGATGAGTTCTACGACCGCAGCGTCAAGCTGATCATCTCCGCCGAGGTCGAGCTAAAGGATCTCTACAGCGGCGGCCGGCTGGAGTTCGAATTCCAGCGCACCCTCAGTCGTCTGCTGGAAATGCAGTCCCACGAATACCTGACGCGTCCGCACCGGCCCTGATCCGGGGCGGAAACGAGAAAGGGGTTGCCGATGGCAACCCCTTTTTTCATGGACGCGCGGCGTTTCAGCGTTGCGCGGTGTTCTGCTCGAAGCCGGCGAGGAGCTTCTTCGCATGGGCCACTTCGAGGGCTTCCATGGCGTTGATCGGCTTGATCGCCACGGCCTGCTTCAGTTGGGCGATGGCCTTCTCCCGCTCGTCGTCGCCGTATACGTAGGTCAGCGCGTTGGCGTACTCGTAGTGGCCGATCGGCAGGTCGTTGGCCTGGCGGAAGGAGCGGGCGAAGTACTGTTCCATCTTGTCGGCGCTGACCCCGTAGGTCATCTTGCCGACCAGCTTGCCGACCTTGCGGATCACTCCCGCCTCGTAGCCGCCGTAGAGCGCCAGGGCGAACGGCTGGTTGGGTTGCCTGGCCAGGAGGGCGTCCAGTTCCTTGGGTATCTCGCTGGTATAGCCGCGCTTGAGCACTACCGGTACCGATAGCTCCTCGGCCAGGCGCGCCTTGGCGTAGACGCTGCCGAACTGGGCGACGATATCGGCCTTGACCAGCGGGCCGGCCTGTTCGGTGTAGTCGATGACCTCTTCGAGCAGGCGCTGTTTCTCCGCCTGGTCGGGAGCCAGGAACATGGCGTAGAGCACCTGGGCGAACATCGCCGGTACCTGGCCGCCGACTCCCAGAGCCAGTCCCTGCTCCTTGGCCTTGGCGTAGTCGCCGCGGAACAGCAGGCGCCAGACATCCTGCAGGCGCGCCGCATATTGCGCGGCCTCTTCCGGCTTGCCGGTGAAGCCGGTGCCGGCCTTCACGGTCTTTTCCAGGGCATCCGGATGGGCGGTCGCCATGTTCACCACCCAGTCGGCGTCCGGATAGGGATAGTCGCCGAAGCCGCGGGTCAGGCGCGGCCAGGCTTCCTTCAACTTGTCGCCTGGATAGTCATAGGCGCTCTGGTCGTAGGGGAAGGCTTTCCAGTTGTCGGCGGCCATAGCATTCATACCGAAGAGGGCCAGGAAGGCGAGCAGATAAAGGCGCATGGCAAAGGTCCGTTCTTGTCGTTGTTCGGAACGCCCGCGTCTGCGGCGGGCCTGCGGATTCATGAGAACCCGCGAAGGCCGACCTGGCTACCTATCCTAGGTTCTGTAGGGAAAGCGCCGGCGCCGATGCCGTTCGGGCAGGCCCGGCGATGTCCGGCTCAGCTTTCCTTCTGCATGAACTGGCGACGGTAATGGTGGGGAGAGAGTTCGGTGTGCTGGCGGAACAGGCGGGCGAAGAAGCTGGCGTCGTCGTAGCCGACCTCGTAGCTGATCGTCTTGATGCTCTTGCGCGTGCTCGAGAGCATGCCCTTGGCGGTCTCGATCCGCAGTCGCTGCAGGTAGTGCAGCGGCTTGTCGCCGGTAGCGGCCTGGAAGCGCCGCATGAAGTTGCGGATGCTCATGCCGTGGTCGCGGGCGACGTCCTCGAAACGGAACTTGTCGGCGAAGTGGTCTTCCAGCCATTGCTGGATCTGCAGGATCGTCGGGTCATGGTGCAGCTTCTGACCGCCGAAGCCGATACGCCCTGGGGTGTAGCTGCGCTGTACTTCGTAGAGGGTATCCCGGGCCACCGCCTGGGCCACCGATCCGCCGCAGAAACGCTCGATCAGATAGATGTAGAGGTCGCAGGCGGAGGTGACGCCGCTGGCGCAGAACAGGTCGTCGGCATCGGTCAGGTGCTTCTCCTGGTTGAGGAGCACGTTCGGGAAGCGTTCGGCGAATTCCCGATAGAAGCGCCAGTAGGTGGTCGCTTCCTTGCCATCCAGCAGGCCTGCCTGGGCCAGCCAGAAGACCCCGGTCGCCTCGCCGCAGAGGGCGGTTCCCTCGGCATGGCTGCGGCGCAACCAGGGAACGATTTGCGGATAGCGCCGTTCGAGCGCGTCGAAGTCGCCCCAGAAGGCGGGCAGGACCACTATATCGCAGGCGGCGAGGGGACCGTCGACGGCGATGCTGTCGCCGCTGAAGCTGCGTACCGGCTGGCCGTCGGGGCTGAGGATGCGGGTGCGGAAGGCCGGCTGGAGACCGAGGCCCTGCTGCTTGCCGTGGCGCAGGCTGGCCATGTGGAAGAAGTCCTTGGCCTGCATCAGGGTCGAGGCGAAGACGCCGTCGATGGCGACGATGCCGACATGTTTCAGCACCGGAGCGGATTGAGCGCGCATGGATTTTTATCGTTGTTGTGAGTAAGGGAAAGCGGTCAAAAGGCGGCTGGATCGTCTTATTTTTTGGCGCAACTGTCCAGTGCGTCGGTCGGGGCATTTCCCTACAGTCGAAGACCTGCCGCGTGCAGCCAACCCGATCCCAGACCGTTTCCAGGTGACCACGATGATACCGAGAACCCTGTTCAGCTCCGACCACGAACTGTTTCGCGACAGCGTGCGCAAGTTCCTCGAACAGGAAGCCGTGCCTTTCCATCACCAATGGGAAAAGGATGGGCATGTCGACCGCGCGCTCTGGAACAAGGCCGGCGAGGCCGGAATGCTCTGTTCGCACCTGCCGGAAGAGTATGGCGGGATGGGCGCGGACTTCCTCTACAGCGCCGTGGTCATCGAAGAGATCGGTCGGGCCGGCCTGACCGGGATCGGTTTCTCCCTGCATTCGGACATCGCTGCGCCCTACATCCTCCACTACGGCAGCGAGGCGCTGAAGCGCAAGTACCTGCCGAAGCTGGTATCCGGCGAGATGGTCGCGGCCATCGCCATGACCGAGCCGGGGGCCGGTTCCGACCTGCAAGGGGTGAAGACCACGGCGGTACTGGATGGCGACGAGTACGTCATCAATGGCTCGAAGACCTTCATCACCAACGGCTTCCTCGCCGACCTGGTGATCGTGGTGGCGAAGACCGATCCGAAGGCTGGCGCCAAGGGCATAAGCCTGTTCGTGGTCGAGGCGGGTACGCCGGGTTTCAGCAAGGGCAAGCGCCTGGAGAAGGTCGGGATGAAGGCCCAGGACACCTCCGAGCTGTTCTTCCAGGATGTGCGGATTCCCCGGGAGAACCTGCTCGGCAAGGACGGCCAGGGATTCATCTACCTGATGCAGGAGCTGCCGCAGGAGCGCCTGACCGTCGGTATCGGCGCGCTGGCGTCGGCCGAGGCGGCCCTGCAATGGACGCTCGACTACACTCGCGAGCGCAAGGCGTTCGGCAAGTCGGTGGCGGACTTCCAGAATACCCGCTTCAAGCTTGCCGAGATGGCTACCGAGATCCAGGTCGGCCGGGTCTTCGTCGATCGCTGCATGGAGCTGCATCTCCAGGGCAAGCTGGACGTACCCACCGCCGCCATGTGCAAGTACTGGACGACGGACCTGCAATGCAAGGTGCTCGACGAATGCGTGCAGTTGCACGGCGGCTACGGCTTCATGTGGGAATATCCGGTGGCGCGGGCCTGGGCCGATGCCCGGGTACAGCGGATCTACGCCGGTACCAACGAGATCATGAAGGAGATCATCGCGCGGGCCCTGTGAGGCGCTCCTGGCCACCGGGAGGGGCGAACGAGCGCATTGCGCGGTTGTCCGCCGAACCCGCGGCAGCGCCAGGCCCCTGGAGCCTCAGGGAGCCGGGTTCGGTTGCTCCCGGTGGATCGCATCGATACCGGCGAGCACCTCCTCGTCCAGCCTGAGGTCGACGCTACCGAGATTGGCTTCCAGCTGTTCCAGCGAGGTCGCGCCGATGATGTTGCTGGTCACGAACGGCCGCGAAGTGACGTAGGCCAGTGCCATCTGCGCCGGTTCCAGTCCATGTTCGCGGGCCAGCGCCACGTAGCGCGCGCAGGCCGCTTCCGCCTGCGGGTTGGTGTAGCGGGTGAAGCGGCTGTAGAGACTGATGCGCGCGTTGGCCGGGCGGGCGCCGTCCGCGTACTTGCCGGAAAGCATGCCGAAGGCCATCGGCGAGTAGGCCAACAGGCCGCACTGCTCGCGGATGGCGATTTCCGCCAGGCCCACCTCGAAGCTGCGGTTGAGCAGGTTGTAGGGGTTCTGGATCGATACCGCGCGCGGCCAGCCGCGCTCCTCGGCGAGCCTGAGGAAGGTCATGGTGCCCCAGGGCGTCTCGTTGGACAGGCCGATGTGGCGGATCTTGCCGGCGCGCGCCTGTTCGTCGAGCACTTCCAGGGTTTCCTCCAGCGGTGTGAAGCTCTCTTCCTGGTGCTGGTAGCCGAGCTGGCCGAAGAAGTTGGTCCGCCGCTCCGGCCAGTGCAACTGGTAGAGATCCAGCCAGTCTGTCTGCAGGCGCTCCAGGCTGGCATCGAGGGCGGCGACGATGTGCTGGCGGTTGAACTTGAGGTTGCCGTCGCGCACATGGCTGATGCCGTTGCCGGGGCCGGCGATCTTGCTGGCGAGGATCCAGTCGGCGCGGTCGCCGCTGCGGCGGAACCAGTTGCCGATGATGCGCTCGGTGCTGGCGTAGGTCTCGGCGCGGGGCGGCACCGGATACATTTCGGCGGTATCCATGAAATTGATCCCGGCGGCCTTGGCCCTGGCGATCTGGGCGAAGGCGTCCTGCTCGCTGTTCTGCTCGCCCCAGGTCATGGTGCCGAGGCAGAGGGCGCTGACTTTCAGATCGGTGCGGCCGAGCGGGCGATACTCCATGCGGGTGTCCTCGTGAAATTAAGTGGTTAATGCGGTTGTAAATTCTGGCGAAATCTGCATAATTCCGCAGCCTTTCATCGGTGGGGGATGCCAAGCCTGCCGATCGATGTATCTAGTCGTTACGGACGCACACCGACCCGAGCCCCAATTCGTGTCTGTTTTCGGCTGTCCTTGACTTGTCAAGGCAACCACTGTCCAGTAAGATTCGCCGTCTTATTTTCAGGCGGCCCCTGAGGCTATAACGAATGAAAACCTATACCGCGAAACCGGAAACTGTACAGCGCGACTGGTTCGTCGTCGACGCTGCCGGCCAGACCCTGGGTCGTCTGGCGACCGAAATTGCCCGCCGCCTGCGTGGCAAGCACAAGCCTGAGTACACTCCGCACGTTGACACCGGCGACTACATCGTCGTCATCAACGCCGAGCAGGTGCGTGTGACCGGTGCCAAGACCACCGACAAGATGTACTACCACCACTCCGGCTTCCCGGGCGGCATCAAGTCGATCAACTTCGAGAAGCTGATCGCCAAGGCCCCTGAGCGCGTCATCGAGACCGCTGTAAAAGGCATGCTGCCGAAGAACCCTCTGGGTCGCGATATGTATCGCAAGCTGAAGGTGTACAAGGGTGCCAGCCACCCGCACACCGCTCAGCAGCCCCAAGAACTGAAGATTTAACGGGATAGCTCATTATGTCGGCGACTCAAAATTACGGCACTGGCCGTCGTAAGACCGCTACCGCTCGCGTCTTCCTGCGTCCGGGTACTGGCAAGATTTCCATCAACAACCGTGGTCTCGATCAGTTCTTCGGTCGTGAAACCGCTCGCATGGTCGTGCGTCAGCCGCTCGAGCTGACCGAGACCGTCGAGAAGTTCGACATCTTCGTTACCGTCGTTGGCGGTGGCGTAAGCGGTCAGGCCGGTGCGATCCGTCACGGCATCACCCGTGCCCTGATCGAGTACGACGAAACCCTGCGTAGCTCGCTGCGCAAGGCCGGCTACGTGACTCGCGATGCCCGTGAAGTCGAGCGTAAGAAAGTCGGTCTGCGTAAAGCGCGTAAGCGTCCGCAGTACTCCAAGCGTTAATTCGACGCTTGCTGAAAAACGCCCACCTCTTCGGAGCTGGGCGTTTTTTTATGTCTACGCTTTAACTCTGCGGCAAGGTGTCGCATGGCCGAAGGGCGCGCCCTACAAGGGTTTCGGGCGTTTTGTGTCAGGCTATTACCTTGTCATCAAAGGGGGTTTTCTTTACCATTTGGCGAATTTTTTGCGCGGCTCGAATTTTTACTTAAAGGCCTGATTAGAACAGGTCTGAAGCTGATGGGAGACGACTGAATGAGTAATGACGGCGTGAATGCAGGCCGGCGTCGCTTCCTCGTCGCGGCCACCTCTGTGGTTGGCGCGGCGGGAGCGGTGGGTGCTGCGGTCCCGTTCGTAGGGTCATGGTTCCCCAGTGCCAAAGCCAAGGCTGCTGGCGCGCCGGTGCAGGTGAACGTGGGCAAGATCGATCCAGGTCAGCAGATCATCGCTGAATGGCGCGGCAAGCCTGTATTCATCGTGCACCGCACGAAGGAGATGCTGGACGCCCTGCCGAGCCTCGAAGGACAACTGGCCGACCCGGACTCCAAGGCCTCGGAGCAGCCGGAGTACGTCGATCCCAAGCTTCGCTCGATCAAGCCGGAACTGGCGGTGATCGTCGGCATCTGCACCCACCTGGGCTGCTCGCCGACCTTCCGTCCCGAAGTCGCCCCCGCCGACCTCGGTCCGGACTGGAAGGGTGGCTACTTCTGCCCTTGCCACGGCTCCCACTACGACCTCGCCGGTCGTGTCTACAAAGGCCAGCCAGCGCCGCTGAACCTGCCGATTCCGCCTTATACGTTCGATGCTGACGACGTCATCACCATCGGCGTGGACCAGGAGAAAGCCTGATGAACAAGTTCATGGCTTGGGTCGATGCGCGTTTTCCCGCGACCAAGATGTGGGAAGACCATCTGAGCAAGTACTACGCACCGAAGAACTTCAACTTCTGGTATTTCTTCGGTTCCCTGGCGCTGCTGGTGCTGGTCAACCAGATCCTCACCGGCATCTGGCTGACCATGAGCTTCACGCCGTCGGCCGAAGAGGCGTTCGCTTCCGTCGAATACATCATGCGCGATGTCGACTACGGCTGGATCATTCGCTACATGCACTCCACCGGTGCATCGGCGTTCTTCATCGTGGTCTACCTGCACATGTTCCGCGGCCTGCTCTACGGCTCCTATCAGAAGCCGCGCGAGCTGGTGTGGATCTTCGGCATGCTGATCTACCTGGCGCTGATGGCCGAGGCCTTCATGGGCTACCTGCTGCCTTGGGGTCAGATGTCCTACTGGGGCGCCCAGGTGATCATTTCCCTGTTCGGCGCGATTCCGGTGGTCGGCGAAGACCTGGCCCAGTGGATCCGCGGTGACTTCCTGATCTCCGGCATCACCCTGAACCGCTTCTTCGCCCTGCATGTGATCGCCCTGCCGATCGTCCTGCTCGGCCTGGTCGTGCTGCACATCCTGGCGCTGCACGAAGTCGGTTCGAACAACCCGGACGGCGTTGACATCAAGAAGAAGAAGGACGAGAACGGCGTACCGCTGGACGGCATCGCGTTCCATCCGTACTACACCGTGAAGGATATCGTCGGTGTGGTGGTGTTCCTGTTCATCTTCTGCACCGTGATCTTCTTCTTCCCGGAAATGGGCGGCTACTTCCTCGAGAAGCCCAACTTCGAGATGGCCAACCAGTTCAAGACCCCCGAGCACATCGCTCCGGTCTGGTACTTCACCCCGTTCTACGCGATCCTCCGCGCGGTTCCGGACAAGCTGATGGGCGTGGTGGCGATGGGTGCGGCGATCGCCGTGCTGTTCGTCCTGCCGTGGCTGGATCGCAGCCCGGTTCGCTCGATCCGCTACAAGGGCTGGCTGAGCAAGCTGTGGCTGGTGATCTTCGCGGTGTCCTTCGTGATCCTCGGCTACTACGGCGCCCAGGCTCCGAGCCCGCTGGGTACTACCCTGTCGCGCGTTTGCACCGTCCTGTATTTCGCCTTCTTCATCCTGATGCCGTTCTACACCCGGATGGAGAAGACCAAACCGGTTCCGGAAAGGGTGACTGGCTGATGAAAAAGCAATTCGCTGCACTGATTCTGGCGGTACTGCCAGTCCTGGGTTTCGCCGCTGGCGGCCATGGGCCGCAACTGGATCATGTCGATATCGACCTGACCGACAAGGCGGCCATGCAGGATGGCGCGCGTACCTTCGCCAACTACTGCATGGGCTGCCATAGCGCCAAGTTCCAGCGTTACGAGCGTGTCGCCACCGACCTGGGCATTCCTGCCGATCTGATGATGGAGAAGCTGGTGTTCACCGGCGCCAAGATCGGCGACCACATGGACATCGGCATGAAGCCGGCCGACGCCAAGACCTGGTTCGGCGCCGCTCCGCCGGACCTGACCCTGGTTGCCCGCGTACGCGGCACCGACTGGCTGTACAGCTACCTGCGCTCGTTCTACGAGGATCCCAAGCGTCCGTGGGGCGTGAACAACGTGATCTTCCCCAACGTCGGCATGCCGAACGTCCTGGCGCCCCTGCAGGGACGCCAGGTGATCGGCTGCAAGCAGGTACAGGTGGTCGAGGATGGCAAGAAGCAGTTCGATCCGTTGACCGGTACCCCGCTGACTCACGAAGCTTGTGACCAGTTGACCGTGGTGCCGAAGACCGGCGAGCTGAACGAAGCCCAGTTCGACGAGAAGGTCAAGAACCTGGTGACCTTCCTGGCCTATTCGGCCAACCCGAACAAGCTGGCCTCCGAGCGTATCGGTACCTACGTCCTGCTCTACCTGGCCTTCTTCTTCGTATTCGCCTATCTCCTCAAGCGCGAGTACTGGAAGGACGTGCACTAACCCGCACGTTGGTCTTCGAAGCGCGCGCCCTACGGGGCGCGCGCGTCTTTTCACCTCCCACAAGTCGACCTGCGAGGAGGGCTCCATGGCTTCAATCAACAAGCTGACCTGCTATTCCGACCCTGCCGATCATTACTGCCATCGCATCCGCCTGGTCCTGGCCGAGAAGAACGTGGCGGTAGAGGTGATCGATATCGAGGCGGGCCGCTGTCCGCCGATGCTGGCGGAGGTCAACCCCTACGGCAGCGTACCGACCCTGGTCGATCGCGACCTGGCGCTGTATGAGCCGACGGTGGTCATGGAATACCTCGACGAACGCTATCCGCATCCGCCGCTGCTGCCCGATTATCCGGTGAAGCGTGCCAACAGCCGCCTGTTGATCCATCGTATCCAGCGGGACTGGTGTTCCCTGGTGGACCGGATCCTGGATGCGCGCAGCAAGGAGGCCGAGCGGGTCCAGGCGCGCAAGGAGTTGCGCGAGAGCCTGACCGGGGTTTCCCCGCTGTTCGCCGACAAGGCATATTTCCTCAGCGAGGATTTCAGCCTGGTGGATTGCTGCCTGTTGCCGATCCTCTGGCGTCTGCCGCTGCTGGGCATCGAGTTGCCGCGGCAGGCCAAGCCGTTGCTCGACTACATGGAGCGCGGATTCGCCCGGGAAAGCTTCCGGGCCAGCCTGTCTTCCGTTGAACGAGATATGCGTTAAGGAACATGAAGATGAATTCCAGCCGTCCCTATCTGGTCCGCGCGCTCTATGAATGGATCGTCGACAACGATTGCACGCCGCATATCCTGGTGAACGCAGAGTTCGCCGGGGTAAAGGTGCCTCCGGGCTATGCCAGCGATGGGCAGATCGTGCTCAATGTCTCGCCCTCTGCCGTGCGGCATCTGCACATGGACAACGAGGCGGTCAGCTTCGAGGGGCGTTTCGGCGGCGTGGCGCAGAGCCTGTACATTCCAGCGCTGGCGGTAATGGCCATCTACGCCCGGGAAAACGGCCAGGGCATGGTCTTCGATCTGGAGCAGCCGGGTCCGGTGGACGACGAGCCGGGCGATGACGATGGTGGGCCGTCCGATGAGCCGCCGCGTCCCAGTGGCAGGCCATCCCTGAAGGTGGTCAAGTAAACGGCGGGCAATGAAAAAGGCGATCGAAGGATCGCCTTTTTTTCGTTCGCTGTTCTTCAGTTTATGTATTCGAACAGCTTGACGATCTTCTGCACCCCGTCGACGCCCTGGGCGACGCGGACAGCCTGGGCGGCTTCCTGCTGGTTGACCAGGCCCATCATGTAGACGATGCCGTTCTCGGTGACCACCTTGATCCGCGACGAGGGCACGTTGGGATCGCTGAGCATCTGGGTCTTCAGCTTGGTGGTGATCCAGGCGTCGTTGTTGCGGGCGAGCAGGGAGGAGGGCGAGGTCACCTGCAGTTCGTTATGCACGTTCTTGACCTTCTGCACCGTGCGTGCGGCCTGCTCGGCCTTGCTCTTGAGGTCGGCGCGCGGGGTCTGGCCGGCGATCAGCACGATGCCGTTGTAGCTGACCACGACGATGTGAGAGTCCTTGTCCAGGGCTGGATCGGCCTTGGCGATGTTCACCGCGGCCTTGGTCTCGATCAGCGAGTCGTCGATCTTGCTGCCGATGGTTCGGGTCCCGCGATCGTCGTCGATCGGTTTGTCCCGGGTGGCGCTGAGGAAACTGCTGCAGCCTCCCAGGGCCAGGCTCAGGGCCAGGGTGGCGGCGACGAAGGCGGTACGGCTCATTCTTCACTCCCGAACAGTTGGCGGTCGATCAGGTCGCAGAGGCAGTGGATGGCCAGCAGGTGGACTTCCTGGATGCGTGCGGTGATCTTGGAAGGAACGCGAATCTCCACGTCTTCCGGCAGTAGCAGCGAAGCCATGCCGCCACCGTCGCGGCCGGTCAGGGCGACCACCAGCATCTCGCGGTCGTGGGCAGCCTGGATGGCCTGGATCACGTTGGCCGAATTGCCGCTGGTGGAAATCGCCAGCAGGACGTCGCCCGGCTGGCCCAGGGCGCGGATCTGCTTGGAGAAGACTTCGTTGTAGCTGTAGTCGTTGGCGATCGAGGTGATGGTCGAGCTGTCGGTGGTCAGGGCCACGGCCGGCAGGCTCGGACGTTCGCGCTCGAAGCGGTTGAGCAGTTCGGAGGAGAAGTGCTGGGCATCGCCGGCCGAGCCGCCATTGCCGCAGGAGAGGATCTTGCCCTCGTTGAGCAGCGCATTGACCATCACCAGGCTGGCTTGCTCGATATAGGGAGGCAGTACTTCCAGCGCCTGCTGCTTGGTCTCGATGCTGGCCTGGAAGAGCTGGCGGATACGGTGTTGCATGTCCATCGGTAATGACCTTCGGTGGGGCGGCTGATCAGGCGTCGAATGCGTTCTGAATCCAGTCCAGTCGCGGTGGTGATTGTCCGTCGCTGGTATCGACGGTGACCACATCGAAGCGACAGGGGCGTTTGGCCCAGCGCGCCTCCTGTTGCAGAAAAAGTTCGGCGGAGAGAATCAGGCGCTGCCGCTTGCGCGCGTCGATGCTCTCCAGGGCTCCGCCCCAGGCGCGATGCCGGCGGGAGCGGACTTCGACGAATACTACTGTATCGCCGTCGAGCATGACCAGATCGAGCTCTCCGCGGCGACAGGTCCAATTCTTGCCAAGTGTGGCAAGGCCCTGTCGCCGTAGATGGGCGCAGGCCAGTTCCTCGGCCTGGCGCCCCTTGTCCCGGGAGCTTTCCCTATCGGTCAAAAGCTGCTGGTCCCCAGCGGCTGGACCTGGCCATTGCGGAACTCGGCCCATTGCAACTGGCGTTCGATACGTTGGGTCGGATTCAGGCTCAGGGTACCGGTCAGGCCGTCGATCTGCAGGCTCGGCACGGCCTTCAGTTCAGGCAGTCGCGGAGCGAGGCGGTAGGCGTCGACGCCCATGGCGTAGAGGCGGCCCATGCTGCCGTTGGCCTGGGGCCATTGGGCGGCGACCTGCTGGCGGGTCGGGTCGCTGGGGTTGAGCAGCCACGGGGTCTCGCAGAAGCGGATGCCGTTGAGGTCCTGGTCCTGGGTCGGGTTGTTGGTCCCGGTGTAGAGGTGCGAAGTGGCGTAGACCGGAAGGTCGCCGGCGTATTGGAAGGCCAGGGTCGGCTTGATCTGGCGGGCCTGCTGCGGGGTAGCGGCGAGGAACACGAAGTCGATGTCCTGGCGGCGCGACGGCTGGGTGGCGATCTGGCTGCCGAGGGCGCCCTGCAGGCGCTGGGCGCGGCCTTCGCTCTGGCGCAGTTGCAGCAGGTCGGCGATCTGTTGCGCCAGTTGTACCGGCTGGTCGACATGCTCGGCGGCGATCAGGCTGCCGCCCGCGGACTGCCAGCTCTGGCTGAAGGCGGCCAGCACGCGGTCGCCCCATTCGCCGCGCGGCACCAGCGCCACGGCCCGGCGCATGCCGTCGCCCCAGGCCCGGCTGGCCACCGCGCGCGCTTCGTCCTCGGCGGCGAGGCCGAACTGGAACAGCTGCGCCGGGCCTTCCTGGCTGTTGTCGCTGTAGTTGAGTGCGAGGGTGGTGATCGGCAGTTGCTCGCGGCTGGCGAGTTGCTTGACCAGCGGCTTCTCCAGTGGACCGACGACCAGTTCGACGCCATCGGCCTGGGCCTGGCGGTAGAAGTCATCTAGCGAGCGCACCTGGGTACTGTCGTAGAGTTTGATCGAAGGAGGGTTCTGGCCGGCCTGCTGGGCCTGGAAGTGGGCGGCGAGGAAGCCGTCCTGCAGGGCCCGGGCGACGTTGGCCAACTGCCCCTGCTGGGGTAGCAGGAGGGCGATGCGGGTCAGCGGCTGCTGGGACAGCGTCTTGAGTTTCTCCAGCGCCGCCGGCAAGTGCTTGGCCGCCGGGTGCTCGGGGTTCTGCTGTTGCCAGCTCTCGATGCTGGCCTGCTGTTGTTGCAGGGTCGGCGAGGTCTTGGTGATGCGGGCCAGAGCCAGCCAGCCACTGAGGTCGCCTTCGTTGGCGCTCGGTTGCAACTGGTCGACCGGCAGGCTGCTGACCAGGGTCCAGATCTTTTCCTGGTTCTCGATCACCGCCGGGCCCTCGAGCAGCGGGGCGAAGTAGATGCGCTCCTTGGCTGCGGCAAGGACCTGGCCGTCGGCGGCGAGGGCCTGGGCCTTGGCGCGCTGGGTACGAACCTGCTGGGTCACCGGCAGCTCGCTGAGATGCTGCATGCTCGGATGCTGCAATGCCTGCAGGGCGGCCTTGGGCTTGCTGCGGGCGAGGGCCAGTTCGGCGTTCAGGGTGCTGGCGAAGACCTGCTGGGCCGGCTTCAGGCTTTCCAGCGGGATCTGTCCCAGGATGGCGGTGGACCTGGCGAGGTCCTTCTGCTGGTAGGCAAGGTCCGCTGCCGAGAGGCGCAGCAGCGCCGCTTCCTCGGGCTTGCTCTGGCTGGCCTGTTGCAACAACTGCTCGATGCTGGCATTCGGCGTACGGGGAAGTTCGCCCAGTCCGGAATTGGACGAGGTCGCGCAGGCGGTCAGCAGACCGGCCAGGATCAGAGCAGAAAGCGGACGCAGGCGAGCGATCATATAGGGCTTCTCATGGCGCATTCACGAAGAGTCGCCGATTGTACCGGAGGCCCGCCTCGGGTGCGATGGCGGCACCCTGAATCGCGATACAATGCCGCCTTTTCAGATAGCTCCCGAGGTATTTTCGTGTCAGCAGGCACTCTGTTCGTAGTGGCGACCCCGATCGGCAATCTCGACGACATCACCCCGCGCGCCCTGCGGGTGCTGCGGGAGGTGGCCCTGGTGGCTGCGGAGGATACCCGCCATTCGATCCGGCTGTTCCAGCACTTCGGCATCGAGACGCCATTGGCGGCCTGCCACGAGCACAACGAGCGCGAGGAGGGCGGGCGCTTCATCTCCCGGCTGCAGGGGGGGGAGGACGTCGCGCTGATCTCGGACGCCGGTACCCCGCTGATTTCCGATCCCGGCTTCCACCTGGTGCGCCAGGCACAGGCGCTGGGTATCCGGGTGGTCCCGGTGCCGGGCTCCTGCGCGCTGATCGCGGCGCTGTCGGCGGCGGGATTGCCGTCGGACCGGTTCATCTTCGAAGGTTTCCTGCCCGCCAAGGCTGCGGGACGACGCAGCCGCCTCCAGGCGGTACAGGAAGAGCCACGCACGCTGATTTTCTACGAGGCGCCCCATCGTCTGCTGGAAAGCCTGGCGGACATGCGCGACGTGTTCGGCGGGGAGCGCCGTGCGGTGCTGGCGCGGGAGCTGAGCAAGACCTTCGAGACCATTCGCAGCCTGCCGTTGGCCGAACTGCATGATTGGGTCGCGTCGGACAGCAACCAGCAGCGCGGCGAGTGCGTTGTGCTGGTGGCGGGGTGGCAGGCGCCGGAAGGCGAGGAGTCGATCGGTGCAGAGGCGCTCAGGGTGCTCGACCTGCTGCTTGCCGAGCTGCCGTTGAAGAAAGCCGCGGCGCTGGCGGCGGAAATCACCGGGGTGCGAAAAAACCTTTTGTATCAACAGGCTTTGCAACGCCAAGGGAAGAGTTGAGCTTGTTCTTCGCGCCTGCTCCCGCTAACCTTGTCGGCGGAGAGTCGATTGGACAGTCGCTGTCGCGCAATAGCGCGGTGGAGGAAAGTCCGGGCTCCATAGGGCAGAGTGCCAGGTAACGCCTGGGAGGCGCGAGCCTACGGAAAGTGCCACAGAAAATAACCGCCTAAGCGCAACAGCGCCGGTAAGGGTGAAAAGGTGCGGTAAGAGCGCACCGCACGGCTGGCAACAGTGCGTGGCTAGGTAAACCCCACTCGGAGCAAGACCAAATAGGAATCCATTGGCGCGGCCCGCGTTGGATTCGGGTAGGTCGCTTGAGGCGTACAGTGATGTGCGTCCCAGAGGAATGGCTGTCCTCGACAGAACCCGGCTTATAGATCGACTCTCCCACTTCTTCCCACTCTCTTCGCTTTTTCCCGGTTTTATCCGTCCGTCGCAAAAGCGAAAAGCCGCAACTCTTGATAAATCACTTTAAGTTCGAAGGCTAAGACTTTGGACTTATTGTGTTTTGTCATCTCTTTTACTTCTAAAAGCGCTCCGCAACCTTCCAAAAGCACGCTAAATCTCCGTCCTGTAAGGATTTTTCACTTCTGACGCGCCTTGACGGTGGGGAGTGTGGATTTCTATAGTGTGCAGAAGTGGTATGAAGTGGGTAAAAGTGGGATCAATTGGCATGGAAAGCCAACCACAGGGGAAGCGCTGACGTGTTTCGCGGAGCTAATGCCATAAGTCTTGACGCCAAAGGGCGCCTCGCGATGCCGAGTCGGTATCGTGACGAGCTCGTTTCGCGTTGTGCCGGCCAGCTCATCGTCACTATCGACGCAGTCGACCCCTGCCTCACCGTTTACCCCTTGCCCGAATGGGAACTGATCGAAGCCAAGCTGCGCGAGCTGCCTTCTTTGCGAGAAGAAACGCGGCGCCTGCAGCGGCTGCTGATCGGTAATGCCGTCGATCTGGAACTGGACGGAAACGGGCGTTTCCTGATTCCGCCGCGCCTGCGCGAGTACGCCAAGCTGGACAAGCGGGCGATGCTGGTGGGGCAACTGAACAAGTTTCAGTTGTGGGATGAGGATGCCTGGAACGCCATGGCTGAAGCCGACCTGGCGGCAATCAAACAACCCGGTGGGCTGCCGGACGAACTACGCGACCTGATCCTTTGACTATGAATGCCACCTACCGCCATATCACCGTTCTGCTCGAGGAGGCCGTTTCCGCACTGGCCCCGCGGGAGGACGGCTGCTATCTGGACGGTACCTTCGGAAGAGGGGGCCATAGTCGAGCCTTGCTCGAGAAACTGGGCACCGGGGGACGCCTGCTCGGATTCGACAAAGATCCCCAGGCCATCCAGACAGGAAAAGCATTGGCGGCCGAAGACGGCCGCTTCGTCATTGTGCAGCGCTCGTTCGCCGAACTGGGCGATGAGGTGCGCGCACGCGGTCTCGAAGGTCGGGTCGATGGCGTCCTGCTCGACCTTGGCGTGTCGTCGCCGCAACTCGACGATCCCGAGCGCGGCTTCAGCTTCCTCAACGATGGTCCCCTGGACATGCGCATGAATCCCGGCCAGGGCATCAGCGCAGCGGAGTTCATCGCCAACGCCACCGAAGAGGAAATCGCCCGGGTCTTCAAGGTATATGGCGAAGAGCGCTTCGCCAAGCGGATGGCCCGCGCCATTGTGCAGCGCCGTCAGGAGCGGCCGTTCGAACGGACCGCTGATCTCGCCGAAGTGATCACGGTTGCCAACCCCGCCTGGGAGAAGGGCAAGAATCCGGCGACCCGCGCATTCCAGGGCCTGCGCATCCATGTGAACAATGAATTGGGCGATCTCGAGCGCGGCCTTGACGCCGCGCTCGAATCGCTGGCCGTCGGCGGCCGCCTGGTGGTGATCAGTTTCCATTCCCTGGAAGACCGCATCGTCAAGCTGTTCATGCGCAAGCACGCCAAGGGCGAGGCGGACAACCTGCCGCGCGACCTGCCGATCCGTTCCAAGGTCTTCGAGCCGCGCCTGAAGCTGCTGGGCAAGCCGCAGTACGCTTCGGAAGAAGAACTCAAGGCCAACCCGCGCTCGCGCAGCGCGGTCATGCGCGTGGCGGAGAAGCTGAGATGAGCCGTCTCTTCGTCAAGCGCCTGCCTACCGGCAGCTTCCTCATGTTGCTGCTTTATATAGGTCTGTTGCTCTCGGCGATTGCCGTGGCCTACAGCACCTACTGGAACCGGCAACTGCTCAACTCGCTGTATTCCGAGCTGAGCGTGCGCGACAAGGCGCAGGCCGAGTGGGGCCGGTTGATTCTCGAGCAGAGCACCTGGACCGCTCATAGCCGCATCGAAAGCCTGGCGGTGGAACAGTTGCGCATGCGCGTTCCCGACCCGGCCGAGGTCAGGATGGTGGCGCCATGAAACTGAATTATTTCCAGGGCGCCCTCTACCCATGGCGGTTCTGCGTGATCGTCGGCCTGCTGCTGGCGATGGTCGGCGCCATCGTCTGGCGAATCGTCGACCTGCACGTGATCGACCATGACTTCCTCAAGGGCCAGGGCGACGCGCGTAGCGTGCGGCATATCGCTATCCCTGCGCACCGGGGCCTGATCACTGACCGCAACGGCGAACCGCTGGCGGTGAGCACCCCGGTCACCACCCTGTGGGCCAACCCCAAGGAGCTGATGACCGCCAAGGAACGCTGGCCGCAACTGGCGGCGGCGCTCGGGCAGGATACCAAGCTGTTCGCCGACCGCATCGAGCAGAACGCCGAGCGCGAGTTCATCTATCTGGTCCGTGGGCTGACCCCGGAACAGGGCGAAGGCGTGATCGCCCTGAAGGTGCCGGGCGTGTACTCCATCGAGGAGTTCCGGCGTTTCTACCCGGCTGGCGAAGTGGTGGCCCATGCGGTCGGCTTCACCGATGTCGACGACCGCGGTCGCGAAGGTATCGAGCTGGCTTTCGACGAATGGCTGGCCGGCGTGCCGGGCAAGCGCCAGGTGCTCAAGGATCGCCGTGGCCGCGTGATCAAGGACGTGCAGGTCACCAAGAATGCCAAGCCGGGCAAGACCCTGGCGCTGTCCATCGACCTGCGCCTGCAGTACCTGGCTCATCGCGAACTGCGCAACGCTCTGCTGGAGAACGGCGCCAAGGCCGGCAGCCTGGTGATCATGGACGTGAAGACCGGGGAGATCCTGGCCATGACCAACCAGCCGACCTACAACCCGAACAATCGTCGTAACCTGCAGCCGGCGGCCATGCGCAACCGGGCGATGATCGACGTGTTCGAGCCGGGCTCGACGGTCAAACCGTTCTCGATGAGCGCGGCGCTGGCCAGCGGGCGTTGGAAACCCAGCGATATCGTCGACGTCTACCCGGGCACCCTGCAGATCGGCCGCTACACCATTCGCGACGTATCGCGCAATTCGCGGCAACTCGATCTCACCGGCATCCTGATCAAGTCGAGCAACGTCGGCATCAGCAAGATCGCCTTCGACATCGGCGCCGAATCCATCTACTCGGTCATGCAACAGGTCGGCCTCGGGCAGGACACGGGGTTGGGCTTCCCCGGCGAGCGCGTCGGCAACCTGCCCAACCACCGCAAGTGGCCGAAGGCGGAAACCGCGACCCTGGCCTACGGCTACGGTCTCTCGGTAACCGCGATCCAGTTGGCGCATGCCTATGCGGCCCTGGCCAACGACGGCAAGAGCGTGCCGCTGAGCATGACCCGAGTCGACCGCGTGCCGGATGGCGTGCAGGTGATCTCGCCGGAAGTGGCTTCCACCGTGCAGGGCATGCTGCAACAAGTGGTCGAGGCCCAGGGCGGGGTGTTCCGCGCCCAGGTGCCGGGTTACCACGCCGCCGGCAAGAGCGGGACCGCGCGCAAGGTCTCGGTCGGCACCAAGGGCTACCGGGAAAACGCCTATCGCTCGCTGTTCGCCGGTTTCGCCCCGGCCACCGATCCGCGCATCGCGATGGTCGTGGTGATCGACGAGCCGAGCAAGGCGGGCTACTTCGGCGGCCTGGTGTCGGCGCCGGTGTTCAGCAAGGTCATGGCTGGCGCGCTGCGCCTGATGAACGTGCCGCCGGATAACCTGCCGACGGCCACCGAACAGCAGCAGGTCAATGCTGCGCCCGCAAAAGGAGGGCGTGGCTGATGCCTATGAGCCTGAACCAACTGTTTCCCCAGGCCGAGCGCGATCTGCTGATCCGCGAGCTGACCCTGGATAGCCGCGGCGTTCGTCCGGGCGACCTGTTCCTGGCGGTGCCGGGCGGGCGCCAGGATGGTCGTGCGCACATCGCCGATGCCCTGGCCAAGGGCGCGGCTGCCGTGGCTTACGAGGCGGAAGGCGCCGGAGAGCTGCCGCCCAGCGATGCGCCGCTGATCGCGGTGAAGGGGCTGGCCGCGCAACTGTCGGCGGTCGCCGGGCGTTTCTACGGCGAGCCGAGCCGCGGGCTGGACCTGATCGGCGTCACCGGCACCAACGGCAAGACCAGCGTCAGCCAACTGGTGGCCCAGGCCCTGGATCTGCTCGGCGAGCGCTGCGGCATCGTCGGCACCCTCGGCACCGGTTTCTACGGCGCCCTGGAGAGCGGCCGGCACACCACGCCGGACCCGCTCGCGGTGCAAGCCACGCTGGCCACGCTGAAGCAGGCCGGCGCCCGCGCGGTAGCGATGGAAGTGTCTTCCCACGGCCTCGACCAGGGCCGCGTGGCGGCGCTCGGTTTCGATATCGCGGTGTTCACCAATCTGTCCCGCGACCACCTCGACTATCACGGTTCGATGGAAGCCTATGCCGCCGCCAAGGCCAAGCTGTTCGCCTGGCCGGGCCTGCGCTGCCGGGTGATCAACCTGGACGACGATTTCGGCCGTCGACTGGCCGGCGAGGAACAGGACTCGGAGTTGATCACCTACAGCCTCACCGACAGCTCGGCGTTCCTCTATTGCCGCGAAGCGCGCTTCGGCGACGCCGGCATCGAGGCGGCACTGGTCACTCCGCACGGCGAGGGCCTGCTGCGCAGCCCGTTGCTCGGCCGCTTCAACCTGAGCAACCTGCTGGCGGCGGTCGGTGCGCTGCTTGGCCTGGGCTATCCCCTGGGCGATATCCTCCGCACCTTGCCGCAACTGCAGGGGCCGGTCGGCCGCATGCAGCGCCTGGGAGGCGGCGACAAGCCGCTGGTGGTGGTGGACTACGCGCATACTCCCGACGCCCTGGAAAAAGTCCTGGAGGCCCTGCGTCCGCACGCGGCCGCGCGCCTGCTGTGCCTGTTCGGCTGCGGTGGCGATCGCGATGCCGGCAAGCGTCCGTTGATGGCTGCGATCGCCGAACGCCTGGCGGATGGGGTGCTGGTCACCGACGACAACCCGCGCACCGAGGCCAGTGCGGCGATCATCGCCGATATCCGCAAAGGCTTCGCTGCCGCTGACAAGGTTACCTTCCTGCCGTCGCGCGGTGAGGCGATCGCCCATCTGATCGCTTCCGCTGCGGTGGATGACGTGGTGCTCCTGGCTGGCAAGGGTCACGAGGATTATCAGGAGATCGACGGCGTACGCCATCCGTTCTCCGACATCGAGCAGGCCGAGCGCGCCCTGGCCGCCTGGGAGGTGCCGCATGCTTGAGCCTCTTCGCCTCAGCCAGTTGACGGTCGCGCTGGACGCCCGCCTGATCGGCGAGGACGCCGTCTTTTCGGCGGTTTCCACCGACAGTCGCGCCATCGGGCCCGGCCAACTGTTCATTGCCCTGAGTGGGCCGCGTTTCGACGGCCACGACTATCTCTCCGAGGTTGCCGCCAAGGGCGCGGTGGCTGCGCTGGTGGAGCGCGAAGTCGCCGACGCGCCCCTGCCGCAATTGCTGGTGCGCGATACCCGTGCGGCCCTGGGGCGACTGGGCGCGCTGAACCGGCGCAAGTTCACCGGCCCGCTGGCGGCCATGACGGGCTCCAGCGGCAAGACCACGGTCAAGGAGATGCTCGCCAGCATCCTGCGTACCCAGGCCGGCGATGCCGAGTCGGTGCTGGCTACCCGTGGCAATCTGAACAACGACCTCGGCGTACCGCTGACCCTGCTGCAACTGGCGCCGCAGCACCGTAGCGCAGTGATCGAACTGGGCGCCTCGCGCATCGGCGAGATCGCCTACACGGTCGAGCTGACCCGCCCGCACGTGGCGATCATCACCAATGCCGGCACCGCCCATGTCGGCGAGTTCGGCGGACCGGAGAAGATCGTCGAGGCGAAGGGCGAGATACTCGAAGGGCTGGCCGCCGACGGCACCGCCGTGCTGAACCTGGACGACAAGGCCTTCGACACCTGGAAGGCCCGTGCCAGCGGCCGTCCGTTGCTGACTTTCTCCCTCGACCGGCCCCAGGCCGATTTCCGCGCCGCCGATCTGCAGCGCGATGCGCGCGGCTGCATGGGCTTCAGGCTGCAGGGCGTAGCGGGTGAAGCGCAGGTCCAGCTCAACCTGCTGGGGCGGCACAATGTCGCCAATGCCCTGGCTGCCGCCGCTGCCGCCCATGCACTGGGCGTGCCGCTGGATGGGATCGTCGCCGGGCTGCAGGCGCTGCAGCCGGTCAAGGGCCGCGCGGTAGCGCAACTGACCGCCAGCGGGCTGCGTGTGATAGACGACAGCTACAACGCCAACCCCGCGTCAATGCTGGCGGCGATTGATATACTGAGCGGCTTTTCCGGGCGCACCGTCCTGGTCCTCGGAGACATGGGCGAACTCGGTTCCTGGGCCGAGCAGGCCCACCGCGAGGTGGGCGCCTACGCCGCTGGCAAGGTGTCCGCGCTCTATGCGGTCGGACCGCTGATGGCCCACGCCGTACAGGCGTTCGGCGCCACGGGCCGGCACTTCGCCGACCAGGCCAGCCTGATCGGGGCGCTGGCCACCGAACAACCGACAACCACCATTTTGATCAAGGGTTCCCGCAGCGCGGCGATGGACAAAGTCGTCGCGGCGCTGTGCGGTTCCTCCGAGGAGAGTCACTAATGCTCCTGCTGCTGGCCGAATACCTGCAACAGTTCTACAAGGGCTTCGGCGTCTTCCAGTACCTGACCCTGCGCGGCATTCTCAGCGTGCTCACCGCGCTGTCGCTGTCGCTGTGGCTGGGGCCCTGGATGATCCGTACCTTGCAGATCCGCCAGATCGGCCAGGCCGTGCGCAACGACGGTCCGCAGTCGCACCTGTCGAAGAAGGGCACCCCGACCATGGGCGGCGCCCTGATCCTTACCGCCATCGCCATCAGCACGCTGCTGTGGGCGGATCTTTCCAACCGCTACGTGTGGGTGGTGCTGGTCGTTACCCTGCTGTTCGGTGCCATCGGCTGGGTGGACGACTACCGCAAGGTGATCGAGAAGAACTCCCGCGGCCTGCCGAGCCGCTGGAAGTACTTCTGGCAGTCGGTGTTTGGCATCGGCGCCGCCGTGTTCCTCTATATGACTGCCGAAACCCCGATCGAGACCACCCTGATCGTGCCGATGCTGAAGAGCGTCGAGATCCAGTTGGGCATCTTCTTCGTGGTCCTGACCTACTTCGTCATCGTCGGTTCGAGCAATGCGGTGAACCTCACCGACGGTCTCGACGGCCTGGCGATCATGCCGACGGTAATGGTTGCCGGCGCGCTGGGCATCTTCTGCTACCTGTCGGGCAACGTGAAGTTCGCCGAGTACCTGCTGATTCCCAACGTACCGGGCGCCGGCGAGCTGATCGTGTTCTGCGCCGCGCTGGTCGGCGCCGGCCTCGGCTTCCTCTGGTTCAACACCTATCCGGCGCAGGTCTTCATGGGCGACGTCGGCGCGCTGGCGCTGGGCGCCGCGCTGGGCACCATCGCGGTGATCGTGCGCCAGGAGATCGTGCTGTTCATCATGGGTGGGGTGTTCGTCATGGAAACCCTCTCGGTGATGATCCAGGTCGCTTCCTTCAAGCTGACCGGACGCCGCGTCTTCCGCATGGCGCCGATCCATCACCATTTCGAACTGAAAGGCTGGCCGGAGCCGCGCGTGATCGTGCGCTTCTGGATCATCACCGTGATCCTGGTGCTGATCGGCCTCGCCACCTTGAAGCTGCGTTGAGGACGAAGAGAGCATGAGCCTGATCGCCTCCGACCACTTCCGCATCGTTGTCGGCCTCGGCAAGAGCGGCATGTCCCTGGTGCGCTACCTGGCGCGCCGCGGCTTGCCTTTCGCCGTGGTCGATACCCGAGAGAACCCGCCGGAGCTGGCCACCCTGCGTGCCCAGTATCCGCAGGTGGAAGTGCGTTGCGGCGAACTCGACGCCGAGTTCCTCTGCTCCGCCCGCGAACTCTACGTCAGCCCCGGCTTGTCGCTGCGCACCCCTGCGCTGGTACAGGCCGCCGCGAAAGGCGTGCGCATCTCCGGTGACATCGATCTCTTCGCCCGCGAGGCGAAGGCACCGATCGTCGCCATCACCGGTTCCAACGCGAAGAGCACCGTGACCACCCTGGTGGGCGAAATGGCGGTGGCCGCGGACAAGCGTGTCGCCGTCGGCGGCAACCTCGGCACCCCGGCGCTCGACCTGCTGGCCGACGACATCGAGCTGTACGTGCTGGAGCTGTCGAGCTTCCAGCTGGAAACCTGCGATCGCCTCAACGCCGAGGTGGCGACCGTGCTGAACGTCAGCGAAGACCATATGGATCGCTACGACGGCATGGCTGACTACCACCTGGCCAAGCACCGGATCTTCCGCGGTGCCCGCCAGGTCGTGGTGAATCGCGCCGATGCCCTGACCCGACCGCTGATCGCCGATACCGTGCCGTGCTGGTCGTTCGACCTGAACAAGCCGGACTTCAAGGCTTTCGGCCTGATCGAGGAAGACGGCCAGAAGTGGCTGGCGTTCCAGTTCGACAAGCTGCTGCCGGTCGGCGAACTGAAGATCCGTGGCGCCCACAACTATTCCAACGCGCTCGCCGCGCTGGCGCTGGGCCATGCGGTCGGCCTGCCGTTCGACGCCATGCTCGGCGCGCTGAAGGCGTTTTCCGGCCTGGCTCATCGCTGCCAGTGGGTACGCGAGCGGCAGGGCGTGAGCTACTACGACGATTCCAAGGCCACCAACGTCGGCGCCGCCCTGGCGGCGATCGAGGGGCTGGGTGCCGACATCGACGGCAAGCTGGTGCTGCTCGCCGGCGGAGACGGCAAGGGCGCCGATTTCCATGACCTGCGCGAGCCGGTCGCGCGCTTCTGCCGGGCGGTGGTACTGCTTGGCCGTGACGCCGGGCTGATTGCCCAGGCACTGGGCAACGCGGTACCGCTGGTGCGCGTCGCAACGCTGGACGAAGCAGTCCGGCAGGCCGCCGAGCTGGCCCGCGAAGGCGATGCGGTGCTGTTGTCGCCGGCCTGCGCGAGCCTGGACATGTTCAAGAACTTCGAAGAACGCGGACGCCTGTTCGCCAAAGCCGTAGAGGAGCTAGCGTGATGCTGTCGGTGTTGCGCCCCTTCCCGTCGCCGCTGTTGAGCCGGCACGGCATCGACCTGGACTTCCCGCTGCTGGCGGGTTGCCTGGCGCTGCTCGGCCTCGGCCTGGTGATGGTGACTTCCGCCTCTTCCGAGGTGGCGGCGGCGCAGTCGGGCAACCCGCTGTACTTCTCCGTCCGTCACCTGATCTACCTGGTGATCGGCCTGATTTCCTGCGGCCTGACCATGATGGTCCCGATGGCCACCTGGCAGCGTTGGGGCTGGAAGCTGTTGCTGGTCGCCTTCGGCCTGCTGGTGCTGGTGATCACCCCCGGTATCGGCCGCGAGGTGAACGGCTCGATGCGCTGGATCGGCTTCGGCCTGTTCAACATCCAGCCTTCGGAGATCGCCAAGGTCTGCGTGGTGATCTTCATGGCCGGCTACCTGATCCGCCGCCAGCAGGAGGTCCGGGAAAGCTGGATGGGCTTCTTCAAGCCCTTCGTGGTGTTGCTGCCGATGGCCGGCCTGCTGCTGCGCGAGCCGGACTTCGGCGCCACCGTGGTAATGATGGGCGCTGCCGCGGCCATGCTGTTCCTCGGCGGGGTGGGGCTGTTCCGCTTCGGCCTGATGGTGCTGCTGGCGGTCGGCGCGGTGGTCCTGCTGATCCAGACCCAGCCCTACCGGATGGCACGCCTGACCAACTTCACCGACCCCTGGGCCGACCAGTTCGGCGCCGGCTATCAGTTGAGCCAGGCGCTGATCGCCTTCGGCCGCGGCGGCTGGTTGGGCATGGGACTGGGCAACAGCATCCAGAAGCAGTTCTACCTGCCGGAGGCGCACACCGACTTCGTCTTCGCCGTGCTTGCAGAGGAGCTGGGCATCGTCGGCGCCCTGGCGACCGTCGCCCTGTTCGTGTTCGTCAGCCTGCGCGCGCTGTACATCGGCATCTGGGCCGAGCAGGCCAAGCAGTTCTTCTCCGCCTACGTGGCCTACGGCCTGGCCTTCCTCTGGATCGGCCAGTTCCTGATCAACATCGGGGTGAACGTCGGCCTGCTGCCGACCAAGGGCCTGACCCTGCCGTTCCTCAGCTACGGCGGCAGTTCGCTGGTGATCTGCTGTGCCTGTCTGGGGATGTTGCTGCGCATCGAATGGGAACGGCGAACCCACCTGGGTAGCGAGGAATATGAGTTCAACGAAGAGGACTTTGCCGATGAAAGGTAATGTCCTGATCATGGCGGGTGGCACCGGCGGACACGTGTTCCCGGCGCTCGCCTGTGCGCGGGAGTTCCAGGCGCGCGGCTATGCCGTGCACTGGCTGGGGACGCCGCGCGGCATCGAGAATGACCTGGTACCCAAGGCCGGCCTGCCGTTGCACCTGATCCAGGTCAGCGGGCTGCGCGGCAAGGGCCTGAAGTCGCTGGTCAAGGCGCCGCTGGAACTGCTCAAGTCGCTGTTCCAGGCGCTGCGGGTGATCCGCCAGCTGAGGCCGGTCTGCGTGCTCGGCCTGGGTGGCTATGTCACCGGCCCGGGCGGCCTGGCCGCGCGCCTCAATGGCGTGCCGCTGGTGATCCACGAGCAGAACGCCGTGGCCGGCACCGCCAACCGCAGCCTGGCGCCGATCGCCAGGCGCGTCTGCGAGGCATTCCCGGATACCTTCCCGGCCAGCGACAAGCGTCTGACCACCGGCAATCCGGTGCGCGGCGAGCTGTTCCTCGACGCGCACGCCCGCGCGCCGCTGACCGGCCGTCGGGTCAATCTGCTGGTGCTCGGCGGCAGCCTTGGCGCGGAACCGCTGAACAAGCTGTTGCCAGAGGCCCTCGCGCAGGTGCCGCTGGAAATCCGTCCGGCAATCCGCCATCAGGCCGGTCGTCAGCATGCCGAGATTACCGCCGAGCGTTATCGCACAGTGGCGGTCGAAGCGGACGTCGCGCCCTTCATCAGCGATATGGCCGCGGCCTATGCCTGGGCCGACCTGGTGATCTGCCGCGCCGGCGCGCTGACCGTCAGCGAGCTGACGGCGGCGGGATTACCCGCCTTCCTGGTGCCGTTGCCTCACGCGATCGACGATCACCAGACCCGCAATGCCGAATTCCTGGTACGCAGCGGCGCCGGCCGCCTGCTGCCGCAAAAGTCTACCGGCGCGGCCGAACTGGCCGCGCAGCTGTCCGAGGTCCTGATGCATCCCGAAACCCTGCGCTCCATGGCAGACCAGGCACGCAGCCTGGCGAAACCCGAGGCTACCCGGACGGTGGTCGATGCCTGCCTGGAGGTGGCCCGTGGTTAAAGAACCGAATGGCGTCACCCGGACCATGCGCCGTATCCGCCGCATCCATTTCGTCGGCATCGGCGGCGCCGGCATGTGCGGGATCGCCGAAGTGCTGCTGAACCTCGGCTACGAGGTATCCGGCTCGGACCTCAAGGCCTCGGCGGTGACCGAGCGCCTGGAGAAGTTCGGCGCGCAGATCTTCATCGGCCACCAGGCGGAAAACGCCGACGGTGCCGACGTGCTGGTGGTGTCCAGTGCCATCAACCGGGCCAACCCGGAAGTGGCCTCGGCCCTGGAACGGCGGATTCCGGTGGTGCCGCGTGCGGAGATGCTCGCCGAACTGATGCGCTACCGGCACGGCATCGCGGTAGCCGGCACCCACGGCAAGACCACCACTACCAGCCTGATCGCCTCGGTGTTCGCCGCCGGCGGCCTGGACCCGACCTTCGTCATCGGCGGTCGGCTGAACGCCGCCGGGACCAACGCCCAGCTTGGCGCCAGCCGCTACCTGGTGGCCGAGGCCGACGAGAGCGACGCCAGCTTCCTGCACCTGCAACCGATGGTCGCGGTGGTCACCAATATCGACGCCGACCACATGGCGACCTACGGCGGCGACTTCAACAAGCTGAAGAAGACCTTCGTCGAGTTCCTCCACAACCTGCCGTTCTACGGACTGGCAGTGATGTGCGTGGATGACCCGGTGGTGCGCGAGATCCTCCCGCAGATCGCCCGCCCGACCGTGACCTACGGCCTCAGCGAAGACGCCGACGTGCGCGCGATCAACATCCGCCAGGAAGGCATGCGCACCTGGTTCACCGTGTTGCGCCCGGAGCGCGAGCCGCTGGACGTCTCGGTGAACATGCCCGGCCTGCACAACGTGCTGAATTCCCTGGCGACCATCGTCATCGCTACCGACGAGGGCATCTCCGACGAAGCCATCGTCCAGGGGCTGTCCGGCTTCCAGGGCGTAGGCCGGCGCTTCCAGGTCTACGGCGAGCTGCAGGTCGAGGGTGGCAGCGTGATGCTGGTGGACGACTACGGCCACCATCCGCGCGAAGTCGCCGCGGTGATCAAGGCGATCCGTGGCGGTTGGCCGGAGCGTCGCCTGGTGATGGTCTACCAGCCGCATCGCTATACCCGTACCCGCGACCTGTACGAAGACTTCGTGCAGGTGCTGGGCGAAGCCAACGTGCTGCTGTTGATGGAGGTCTATCCGGCCGGCGAAGAGCCGATCCCGGGAGCCGACAGCCGCCAGCTGTGCCACAGCATCCGCCAGCGCGGTCAGCTCGACCCGATCTACTTCGAGCGCGACGCCGACCTGGCGCCGCTGGTCAAGCCGCTGCTGCGCGCTGGCGACATCCTGCTTTGCCAGGGCGCTGGCGATGTCGGCGGCCTGGCCCCGCAACTGATCAAGAACCCGCTGTTCGCCGGCAAGGGAGGGAAGGGCGCATGAACCTTTGCCTCGATAGCCTGCTGAACGGCACCCAGGATCCCAAGGCGTTCGGCCGTGTCGCCGTGCTGTTCGGTGGCAAGAGCGCCGAGCGCGAGGTGTCGCTGAAGTCCGGCGCGATGGTCCTGCAATCCCTGCTGGCCGCCGGGGTCGATGCCTTCGGCATCGATGTCGGCGAAGACCTGCTGCAACGCCTGGTCGAGGAGAAGATCGACCGCGCCTTCATCATTCTCCACGGTCGTGGCGGCGAGGATGGCAGCATGCAGGGCCTGCTCGAGTGCGCGGGCATTCCCTACACCGGCAGCGGCGTGCTGGCCTCGGCGCTGGCGATGGACAAGCTGCGGACCAAGCGGGTCTGGCTCAGCCTCGGCCTGCCGACCCCGGACTACGCGGTGCTGGCCAGCGAGGATGACTGCCGCGACGCGGCGCAGCGACTGGGTTTCCCGCTGATCGTCAAGCCGGCTCACGAAGGCTCGAGCATCGGCATGGCCAAGGTCGGCGGGCTCGACGAATTGATCGCGGCGTGGCGCGAAGCGGCCCGCTACGACTCGCAGGTGCTGGTCGAGCAGTGGATCAGCGGCCCGGAATTCACCGTGGCGACCTTGCGCGGGCAGGTGCTGCCGGCGATCCGCCTGGGCACGCCGCACACCTTCTACGACTACGACGCCAAGTACCTGGCCAGCGATACCCGCTACCAGGTGCCCTGCGGTCTCGACGAGGCCAAGGAACGCGAGCTGAAGGAACTCACCGCGCGCGCCTGCGACGCCCTGGGCATCCAGGGCTGGGGGCGGGCGGACGTGATGCAGGACGCCGAAGGGCGTTTCTGGCTGCTTGAAGTCAACACCGCACCAGGCATGACCGACCACAGCCTGGTGCCTATGGCCGTGCGGGCCGCCGGCCTGGATTTCCAGCAACTGGTGCTGGCGATCCTGGCCGATAGCCGCGAGGCGAGGGGATAAGCCATGAACGGCGTACTGCTCCGTCATCAGCAACCCGGTGGACTCGGCCGCGCTCCGCGCAAGCCGATGCCGCGCGGCGCCAGCCGTCTGGTGGCCAAGGAACCGCTGAGCGTGCGCCTGCCGAAAGCCGACTTCAGTTTCCTCAAGTACCTGGCCTGGCCGCTGTTGCTGGCCGTTCTCGGCTATGGCGCCTATCGCGGCGCCGAGTACATCCTGCCGTACGCCGACCGGCCGATCGCCAAGGTCAGTGTCGAGGGCGACCTCAGCTACATCAGCCAGCGCGCGGTGCAGCAGCGGATTTCCCCGTACCTGGCGGCGAGCTTCTTCACCATCGACCTGGCGGGCATGCGCGGGCAACTGGAACAGATGCCCTGGATCGCCCACGCCGAGGTGCGCCGGGTGTGGCCGGACCAGGTGGTGATCCGCCTGGACGAGCAACTGCCGATCGCCCGGTGGGGCGACGAAGCGCTGCTGAACAACCAGGGACAGGCTTTTACGCCAAAGGAGCTGGCGAATTATGAACATCTGCCCCGCTTGCATGGTCCACAGCGGGCGCAACAGCAGGTGATGCAGCAATACCAGTTGCTCAGCCAGTTGCTGCGTCCCCTCGGGTTCTCCATTGCCCGCCTGGAAATGAGCGATCGCGGCGGTTGGGCGCTGACCACGGCCCAGGGCGTCGAGATCCAGATCGGGCGCGACCACGTGGTAGACAAGATTCGCCGCTTCGTAAGCATCTACGACAAGGCACTCAAAGATCAGATTTCGAACATTGCGCGGATCGACCTGCGTTACCCCAACGGCCTCGCCGTTGCGTGGCGCGAGCCGGTCACGCCCGCGACGGTGGCCACGGCCAGCGCCGTGCAGTGAGTTGAGGAGACAGTAATAACCATGGCAAGCGTGCAGAGCGGCAAGATGATCGTCGGCCTCGACATCGGTACCTCCAAGGTGGTGGCGCTGGTGGGCGAGGTGACGGCCGATGGCCAGCTGGAGGTCGTTGGCATCGGTACTCATCCGTCCCGCGGCCTGAAGAAGGGCGTGGTGGTGAACATCGAGTCCACCGTGCAGTCGATCCAGCGCGCCATCGACGAGGCCCAGCAGATGGCCGGTTGCCGTATCCACTCGGCGTTCGTCGGCATCGCCGGCAACCACATCCGCAGCCTCAATTCCCACGGCATCGTGGCGATCCGCGATCGCGAGGTGAACCCGGCGGATATCGAACGGGTACTGGATGCCGCCCAGGCGGTGGCGATCCCGGCGGACCAGCGGGTGCTGCATACCCTGGCCCAGGATTACGTGATCGATAACCAGGAAGGCGTGCGCGAGCCGCTGGGCATGTCCGGGGTGCGCCTGGAAGCCAAGGTGCACGTGGTGACCTGCGCGGTGAATGCCTCGCAGAACATCGAGAAGTGCGTGCGCCGCTGCGGCCTCGAGGTCGACGACATCATCCTCGAGCAGTTGGCCTCGGCCTATTCGGTGCTGACCGAGGACGAGAAGGAACTGGGCGTGTGCCTGGTGGATATCGGCGGCGGCACCACCGATATCGCGATCTTCACCGAAGGCGCGATCCGCCATACCGCGGTGATCCCGATCGCCGGCGACCAGGTCACCAATGACATCGCCATGGCCCTGCGGACGCCGACCCAGTACGCGGAAGAGATCAAGATCCGCTACGCCTGCGCCCTGGCCAAGCTGGCCGGTGCCGGCGAGACCATCAAGGTGCCCAGCGTCGGCGACCGGCCGCCGCGCGAACTGTCGCGCCAGGCCCTGGCCGAAGTGGTCGAGCCTCGTTACGACGAGCTGTTCACCCTGGTCCAGGCCGAGCTGCGCCGCAGCGGCTACGAGGACCTGATCCCGGCCGGGATCGTCCTCACCGGCGGCACCTCGAAGATGGAAGGCGCGGTCGAGCTGGCCGAGGAAATCTTCCACATGCCGGTACGCCTCGGCGTGCCGTATAGCGTGAAGGGCCTCACCGACGTGGTGCGCAACCCGATCTATTCGACGGGCGTCGGCCTGCTGATGTACGGACTGCAGAAGCAGTCCGATGGCATGTCGATGTCTGTGTCAGGCAGCAGCTACAGCAGCGACGAACCCAAGGCACCTGTCCTGGAGCGGCTCAAACGCTGGGTCCAGGGCAATTTCTGATTCAACGCGGTAACAGTAGGCGACAAAACTAGAAAGGAAGGAGAGGGGAAATGTTTGAACTGGTCGATAACATCGCACAAACCGCCGTCATAAAAGTGATCGGTGTAGGTGGTGGTGGCGGCAACGCCGTCAATCACATGGCCAAGAACAACGTCGAGGGCGTCGAGTTCATCTGCGCCAACACCGACGCACAAGCGCTGAAGAACATCGCGGCGCGCACCGTTCTGCAACTCGGCCCGGGCGTCACCAAGGGGCTGGGTGCCGGCGCCAATCCGGAAGTCGGTCGTCAGGCGGCTCTGGAAGATCGCGAGCGCATTTCCGAAGTGCTGGAAGGCGCCGACATGGTCTTCATCACCACCGGCATGGGTGGCGGCACCGGTACCGGCGCCGCGCCGATCATCGCCGAAGTGGCGAAGGAAATGGGCATCCTCACCGTCGCGGTGGTGACCCGTCCGTTCCCGTTCGAAGGTCGCAAGCGCATGCAGATCGCCGACGAGGGCATCCGCGCGCTGGCCGAGAGCGTCGATTCGCTGATCACCATCCCGAACGAGAAGCTGCTGACCATCCTCGGCAAGGATGCCAGCTTGCTGGCTGCCTTCGCCAAGGCCGATGACGTGCTGGCCGGTGCCGTGCGCGGTATCTCCGACATCATCAAGCGTCCGGGCATGATCAACGTCGACTTCGCCGACGTGAAGACCGTCATGAGCGAAATGGGCATGGCGATGATGGGTACCGGCTGCGCCAGCGGTCCGAACCGTGCCCGCGAGGCCACCGAGGCGGCAATCCGCAACCCGCTGCTGGAAGACGTCAACCTGCAGGGCGCGCGCGGCATCCTGGTGAACATCACCGCGGGTCCGGACCTGTCCCTGGGCGAGTACTCCGATGTCGGCAACATCATCGAACAGTTCGCTTCCGAGCACGCCACTGTGAAGGTGGGCACCGTGATCGACGCGGACATGCGCGATGAGCTGCACGTCACCGTAGTCGCCACCGGCCTGGGCGCGCGCCTGGAGAAACCGGTGAAGGTCGTCGACAACACCGTGCAGGGCAGTGCAGCCCAGGCAGCCGCTCCGGCCCAGCGCGAGCAGCAGTCGGTGAACTACCGCGACCTCGACCGTCCTACCGTGATGCGCAACCAGTCTCACGGCAGCGCGGCGACCGCGGCCAAGCTGAACCCGCAGGATGACCTGGATTACCTGGATATCCCGGCGTTCCTGCGTCGTCAGGCCGATTGAAGTAATTAATCAGGAGTAGAGATGTGATTGGTGTTCAGCAAAGGCCGGTTCTGCTATCATCGCCGGCCATTGTTGAAAACAGTTCGCAGTCAGCGCTTAAGCGGCCAAAGCCATGATCAAACAACGCACCTTGAAGAACATCATCCGGGCTACTGGCGTCGGTCTGCACTCGGGGGAAAAGGTTTACCTGACCCTGAAACCGGCGCCGATGGACACCGGTATCGTGTTCTGCCGCACCGACCTGGATCCGGTAGTGGAAATCCCGGCCCGGGCCGAGAACGTCGGCGAAACCACCATGTCGACCACCCTGGTCAAGGGTGACGTCAAAGTGGATACGGTGGAGCACCTGCTCTCGGCCATGGCCGGCCTGGGTATCGACAACGCCTACGTCGAGCTGTCCGCTTCGGAAGTGCCGATCATGGATGGCAGCGCTGGTCCGTTCGTATTCCTGATCCAGTCCGCCGGATTGCAAGAGCAGGAAGCTGCCAAGAAGTTCATCCGCATCAAGCGCGAAGTCAGCGTGGAAGAGGGCGACAAGCGCGCCGTCTTCGTTCCGTTCGACGGCTTCAAGGTCAGCTTCGAGATCGATTTCGATCATCCGGTCTTCCGTGGTCGCACCCAGCAGGCCTCGGTCGATTTCTCCAGTACTTCCTTCGTCAAGGAGGTCAGCCGCGCCCGTACCTTCGGGTTCATGCGCGACATCGAGTACCTGCGTTCGCAGAACCTGGCACTCGGCGGTAGCGTGGAGAACGCGATCGTGGTCGACGAGAACCGCGTGCTCAACGAAGACGGCCTGCGTTACGAGGACGAGTTCGTCAAGCACAAGATCCTGGATGCCATCGGCGACCTGTATCTGCTCGGCAACAGTCTTATCGGCGAGTTCCGTGGCTTCAAGTCCGGCCATGCCCTGAACAACCAACTGCTGCGTACGTTGATCGCAGACAAGGATGCTTGGGAAGTGGTGACCTTCGAAGACGCGCGTACCGCGCCTATTTCCTATATGCGCCCGGCGGCGGCAGTGTAGGAAAACTCTCCTTTCCATATTTGGAGGCCACCTCAGGGTGGCCTCTTTTTATTTCGGGATTTATTCTTGCCGGCTTTTCTCGGCGCGGCTTGCCAACCGCTCGAGCGCTTCCCGCAGGCGTGGATTGCCGACGATGTCGGCGGATTCGCGAAGGTTTTCCGCCGCGACGGCAGACAGGGTCAAGCTGCGACGTGCCGCACGTTGTGTGGACGTGGTGGGTTGCACCTTGAAAAGGATTTTCGCTAAGTTCGCGAATTCTTCGAAAGCTTGCAGCTGCCGCTGCAGGCGCCGCTGCTGATAGCGCAGGCGTGTGGCCCAGTGGCCATCGGTGACGATCAGCAGCAGGCAACCGCCGCGCCACGAAGCCACATGGCAGTACGGGCGCGCCGCCGGTTGCAACTGGCTTTCCAGCAGTTGCTGCAGGCGGCAGATGCGCTGGGCTTCGGCGAATAGCATCTGCAGCGGCCTGGCCTGGCGCAGCAACTGGGTCGATGCCTGGGCGGGCAAGGGACGAAAAGACATGGCGGGAAGCCTGGGGGTTACTGAGTCGGAATGGTAGCAGAAAGCGTTTCGCTACTGCCGGCCCGTATGAAGGATAAGTCATGCACATCATTTTTCTGAGCCGGCACCATGGGGCCGCTCGCTCCGTCCATCTGCAGCCGCGGTTGCTGATGCTGGCCGGGGCTTGCGTGGTCGGTGCCAGCCTGTTGGCCGGGGGCTTCATGGGCGCCTGGCTGTTCCGCGCGCCGGCTCCGGTGGCCGGCATCGAAGTCGATGCCGCGCTGCAGGCGCAGAGCGCCGAGATCAGCAGCGCCCGCGAGGACGCGCAGCGGCAGATGGACGCACTGAGCGTGCATCTCGGCGAACTGCAGGCGCGCCTGGTTCGGCTGGATGCCCTCGGCGAACGTCTCACCGAGCTGGCCGACGTCGACCCCGACGAGTTCGACTTCTCCCTGAGCGTCGGTCAGGGTGGCGTCGACGAACCGCTGGAGGGCAGCGCCTATGCCCCGCCGTCGTTCATGGCGACGCTGGACGAACTGGCGGCACGCCTGGATACCCGCGAGCAGCAGCTCGAGGTGCTGGAGCAACTGCTCGCCGACAAGCACATCAGCCAGTCGACCTACCTGGCCGGCCAGCCGGTGCGCCAGGGCTACATCTCCTCGCCGTTCGGGCGCCGGGTCAATCCGGTGAGCGGCCGCCTGAGCATGCACAAGGGCATCGACTTCGCCGCGCCGGCCGGCAGCGACGTGGTGGCCGTGGCGGCGGGGGTGGTGACCTGGTCCGGGCGCAAGAACGGCTATGGCAACGTGGTCGAGGTCGGGCACGCCGATGGCTACACCACGTTGTATGCCCATAACCAGAAGAACCTGGTCGAGGTCGGTGACCTGGTCAAGCGCGGCCAGGTGCTGGCCAAGGTCGGCAGCACCGGACGCTCCACCGGCTACCACGTACATTTCGAAGTGATGAAGGATGGCCGGGTAATGAATCCGCAAAGCTTCATCGCACGCGCGTCTGTTTCCGAGTGAGTGATGCGCATTGATCTGCTGTACTTTTCTCATACCCGTTTCCGGGTAGAATGTTCCCTTTCATGCCGTTGATCGGCACGGGCCGCCGGATGGGTGAGCCTTCCATTCCCCACGTGTGGATGACCAAGTCGATATGTTTGCGCCTTTGTTGAAGAAACTCTTTGGAAGCAAGAACGAGCGTGATGTAAAGCGCATGGCCAAGGCTGTACAGGCCATCAATGCGCTCGAGCCCCAGATGGTGGCGCTCTCCGACGAGCAGTTGAAGGCGAAAACGGCTGAATTCCAGCAGCGCTACGCCAAGGGCGAAACGCTCGACCAATTGCTGCCCGAAGCCTTCGCCGTGGTTCGCGAGGCTGGCAAGCGGGTGATGGGCATGCGCCACTTCGACGTCCAGCTGATCGGCGGCATGACCCTGCACGACGGCAAGATCGCCGAAATGCGTACCGGCGAGGGCAAGACCCTGGTGGGCACCCTGCCGGTCTACCTCAACGCGCTGTCCGGCAAGGGCGTGCACGTGGTCACGGTGAACGACTACCTGGCGCGCCGCGACGCCAACTGGATGCGCCCGCTGTACGAGTTCCTCGGCCTCAGCGTCGGCGTGGTCACTCCCTTCCAGCCGCCGGAAGACAAGCGCGCCGCCTACGCCGCCGATATCACCTACGGCACCAACAACGAATTCGGCTTCGATTACCTGCGCGACAACATGGCCTTCAGCCTGGACGACAAGTTCCAGCGCGAGCTGAACTTCGCCGTGGTCGACGAAGTGGACTCGATCCTCATCGACGAGGCGCGTACCCCGCTGATCATCTCCGGCCAGGCCGAAGACAGCTCCGAGCTGTACATCAAGATCAACAAGCTGATCCCGCGTCTCAATCGCCAGGTCGAAGAGGTCGAGGGCAAGCCGACCGAGGAAGGCCACTACAGCATCGACGAGAAGACCCGCCAGGTCGAACTCAACGAGCAGGGCCACCAGTTCATCGAGGACCTGCTGAGCCAGAACGGCCTGCTCGGCGAAGGCGAGAGCCTCTATTCGGCGCACAACCTGAGCCTGCTGACCCACGTCTACGCAGCGCTGCGCGCGCACACCCTGTTCCACCGCAACGTCGAGTACATCGTCCAGGGCGACCAGATCCTCCTGATCGACGAGCACACCGGCCGCACCATGCCTGGCCGTCGCCTGTCCGAGGGCCTGCACCAGGCCATCGAGGCGAAGGAGGGCCTGCCGATCCAGGCCGAGAGCCAGACCCTGGCCTCCACCACCTTCCAGAACTATTTCCGCCTGTACAACAAGCTGGCCGGCATGACCGGCACCGCCGATACCGAGGCCTTCGAGTTCCGCCAGATCTACGGTCTCGACGTGGTGGTGATCCCGACCCACCGGCCGATCGCGCGCAAGGACTTCAACGACCTGGTCTACCTGACCCAGGAAGAGAAGTACGCGGCGATCATCACCGACATCAAGCAGTGCCAGGCCCTCGGCCGGCCGATCCTGGTCGGCACCGCGTCGATCGAGAGTTCCGAGTACGTTTCCAAGCTGTTGCAAGAGGCAGGCATCGAGCACAAGGTGCTCAACGCCAAGTACCATGAGAAGGAAGCCGAGATCATCGCCCAGGCTGGCGCGCCCGGTTCGGTGACCATCGCCACCAACATGGCCGGCCGCGGTACCGACATCCTCCTCGGTGGCAACTGGGAAGTCGAAGTCGCGGCCCTGGAGAACCCCACCGAGGAGCAGATCGCCCAGATCAAGGCCGAATGGCAGAAGCGCCACCAGCAGGTGATCGAGGCGGGTGGCCTGCACGTGATCGCCTCCGAGCGCCACGAATCCCGCCGGATCGACAACCAGTTGCGCGGCCGTGCCGGTCGTCAGGGCGACCCGGGTTCCAGCCGCTTCTACCTGTCGCTGGAAGACAACCTGATGCGGATCTTCGCCTCCGACCGGGTGAAGAACTTCATGAAGGCGCTGGGCATGCAGTCCGGCGAGGCGATCGAGCACCGCATGGTGACCAACGCCATCGAGAAGGCCCAGCGCAAGGTCGAAGGGCGCAACTTCGACATCCGCAAGCAACTGCTGGAATTCGATGACGTAGCCAACGAGCAGCGCAAGGTGATCTACCACATGCGCAACACCCTGCTGTCGGCAGAGGACGTGGGCGAGACCATCAAGGAGTTCCGCGAGGAAACCCTCAGCGCCACCATCAACCAACACATTCCGCCGCAGTCGCTGCCCGAGCAGTGGGACATCGAAGGCCTGGAGGCCGCGCTGTACAGCGACTTCGCCGTGCGCCTGCCGATCCAGCAGTGGCTGGACGAAGACGACAAGCTGTACGAGGAAACCCTGCGTAGCAAGATCCTCGAGCAGATCGTCGCCGCCTACTACGAGAAGGAAGAGCTGGCCGGCGCCGAAGCCCTGCGCGCCTTCGAGAAGCAGATGCTGCTGCGGGTACTGGACGACCTGTGGAAGGACCACCTGTCGACCATGGACCACCTGCGGCACGGCATCCACCTGCGTGGCTACGCGCAGAAGAATCCGAAGCAGGAATACAAGCGCGAGTCCTTCACCCTGTTCCAGGAGTTGCTGGACTCGATCAAGCGCGACACCATCCGCGTGCTGTCCCACGTCCAGGTCCGTCGCGAAGACCCGGCCGAAGAGGAGGCCCGCCTGCGTCGCGAGGCGGAGGAACTGGCCAAGCGCATGCAGTTCCAGCACGCCGAGGCTCCCTCGATGGAGCAGGCCGTGGCCGGCGAGGAAGAAGAGCTTCCCGAGGGCCCGGCTCCGGTCGTGCCGCTCGAGCCTGTGCGCAACGAGCAGAAGATCGGCCGCAACGAGCCTTGCCCGTGCGGTTCCGGCAAGAAATACAAGCACTGCCACGGGCAGCTGGACTAAGCTTCCCGCCTGGTTCACCAACGCCGCGACCGGTCCTGCCGCTCGCGGCGTTTGTTCGAATTGGCGCCAGACCGGCGCCGATGCGTTTTCCGTCACGCCGTCGCAGACGGCATCGAGTCCACTGTTTGGTAAAGGAGCGCGTTCCCATGGCTGTCGGTCTTGGCCCCCTGTCCACCCTGCACCCGGTCCCCGGTTTCGAACTCGGCATCGCTTCCGCCGGCATCAAGCGACCGGGGCGCAAAGACGTGGTGGTCATGCGCTGCGCCGAAGGCTCCAGCGTGGCCGGGGTGTTCACCCTGAACGCGTTCTGTGCCGCGCCGGTGACCCTGGCCAAGCAGCGTTTCCTCGGTGAGGTGCGCTACCTGTTGACCAATACCGGCAACGCCAACGCCGGTACCGGCGAGGCCGGCCTCGCCGCCGCCGCGCAAACCTGCGCCAAGCTCGCCGAACTGGCCGGGGTCGCCGAGACTTCGGTGCTGCCATATTCCACCGGGGTGATCGGCGAACCCCTGCCGGTGGCCAAGATCGAGGCGGCGTTGCCTGCGGCCCTGGCCGACCTGGCCGAGGACCGCTGGGCCGAAGCTGCCGCGGGAATCATGACCACCGATACCCTGCCCAAGGGCGCCAGCCGCCAGTTCGTGCACGATGGCGTGACCGTCACCGTCACCGGGATCAGCAAGGGCGCCGGGATGATCAAGCCGAACATGGCGACCATGCTCGGTTATATCGCCACCGACGCCAAGGTCGCCCAGGGCGTGCTGCAGGATCTGTTGCGCGACGCCGCCAACAAGTCCTTCAACCGCATCACCATCGACGGCGATACCTCCACCAACGACTGCTGCATGCTGATCGCCACCGGTCGCGCGGCGCTGCCGGAAGTCACCCAGGCCAGCGGCGCGCTGTTCGCCGCGTTGAAGCAAGCGGTACTGGAGGTTTCCATGGAGCTGGCCCAGGCCATCGTTCGCGACGGCGAGGGCGCGACCAAGTTCGTCACTGTCCAGGTCAACGGCGGCGCCACTCACCAGGAGTGCCTGGATGTCGGCTACGCCGTGGCCCACTCGCCGCTGATCAAGACCGCGCTGTTCGCCTCCGACCCGAACTGGGGACGCATCCTCGCCGCGGTCGGACGTGCCGGCGTGGCCAATCTGGACGTGAGCAAGATCGACGTGTTCCTTGGCGACGTCTGTATCGCCAGCCGTGGCGGCCGGGCGGCCAGTTACACCGAGGAGCAGGGCGCGGCGGTGATGGCCCAGGCCGAGATCGGCATCCGCATCGAACTGGGACGCGGCACCTGCAGCGAGACCATCTGGACCACCGACCTGTCCCACGAATACGTGAAGATCAACGCAGAGTACCGCACCTGAAGCCAGGCATTCCGATCCTTCATCGATGGATGAAAATCGGGAATTTGCCATCGGTCCGTGCGCCTCTTAAGTTCTCTGGTGCATGGCCGTCCGCGTCGGGCGGCCGAAGAGGAGAGGCGCATGGCCCTGACCATCGTGATTGGCAATCGCAATGACTCGTCCTGGTCGCTGCGGGGCTGGCTGGCCCTGCGCATGAGCGGGGCGGCGTTCGACGAGATCCTCGTCCCGCTGGGGCGGCCCGATACCCGGGAGCGGATCCTGCAATATTCGCCGACCGGCAAGGTGCCCTTGCTGAAAAGCGAGGATGGCGACATCTGGGATTCCCTGGCCATCGCCGAGTACCTCGCCGAGCGCTTCCCCGAGGCCCACCTGTGGCCGCGCGGCGAGGCGGCGCGGGCGCTGGCCCGTTCGGTCTGCGCGGAAATGCACAGCGGTTTCGCCGCGTTGCGCGGCGAGCTGCCGATGGACCTGCGGCGCCAGCAGCCATTGGTGGAATTGTCCGAGGCGACACGACAGGATATTCAACGTATCTGCGAAGCCTGGGCGGATTGCCGGCGGCGCTTCGGCCAGGACGGTCCGTTCCTGTTCGGCCACGCCAGCCTGGCGGATGCGTTCTACGCACCGGTGGCGGCGCGTTTCCGCAGTTATGCGGTGGAATTGCCGGATATCGCCCGGACCTATGTCGAGACGATTTATCAGTGGCCTGCGTTCCGCGCCTGGTACGACGCGGCATTGCGCGAGCAGGCCGGTAGTTGATGGCCGTCCGCCGCTTCCGGCGGTGCGTGACGGCAGTAGCGAGGAGATGATCCGTGAAACGAGTACATGTCGCCGCGGCCGTGATTCGTGGCTCCGATGGCCGGGTGCTGATCGCCCGGCGGCCGGAAGACAAGCATCAGGGCGGCCTGTGGGAGTTTCCCGGGGGCAAGGTGGAGGACGGCGAGCCGGTGCGCGCGGCGTTGGCCCGTGAGCTGGAAGAGGAACTGGGCATCCGTGTCGAGCGGGCCCGGCCGCTGATCCAGGTTCGCCACGACTATGCCGACAAGCACGTCCTGCTCGATGTCTGGGAGGTCGACGGGTTTTCCGGCGAAGCCCACGGCGTCGAGGGCCAACCGCTGGCCTGGGTGGAGCCGCGCGAGCTGGCGGACTACGAGTTCCCCGCCGCCAACGCGCCGATCGTCCAGGCCGCGCGCCTGCCGGCGCACTATCTGATCACCCCGGACGGCCTGGAGCCGGGCGAGCTGATCAGCGGCGTACGCAAGGCGGTGGAGGCGGGCATCCGCCTCATCCAGTTGCGCGCGCCGAACATGTTCAGTCCCGAATACCGCGATCTCGCCATTGATATCCAGGGACTCTGCGCCGGCAAGGCGCAACTGATGCTGAAAGGCCCGCTGGAGTGGCTGGGCGACTTCCCGGCTGCCGGTTGGCACCTGACCTCCGCTCAACTGCGCAAATACGCCAGCGCCGGTCGGCCGTTCCCCGAAGGGCGCCTGCTGGCCGCCTCCTGCCACGACGCGGAGGAACTGGCCCTGGCCGCCTCGATGGGAGTGGAGTTCGTCACCCTTTCGCCGGTACAGCCGACCGAGAGCCATCCCGGCGAGCCGGCGCTGGGGTGGGACAAGGCCGCCGAACTGATCGCCGGCTTCAACCAGCCGGTCTACCTGCTGGGTGGCGTCGGTCCGCAGCAAGCCGAGCAGGCTTGGGAGCATGGAGCCCAGGGCGTGGCGGGTATCCGTGCGTTCTGGCCGGGCGGCCTTTGACGGTGGAATGAAGAAAAAAGGAGGCTTCGGCCTCTTTTTTTCGTCTCGATGCCGAGCCCTCGCTCGCCGTCAGTCCGGTTTTGCCGCCGCCTCCCAGAGAATCTCCGCCACGCCCTGGCGCCGGGCGATGGCGCGGGCGGCGACGAACAGCAGGTCGGAGAGCCGGTTCAGGTAGCGCAGGCCGACGCCCTCCAGCGTTTCCTCCTGGTCCAGCGCCTGGCAGCGCCGTTCGGCGCTGCGCGCCAGACTGCGGCAGACATGGGCCTGGGCGACCAGGCGGGAACCGCCGGGGAGGATGAAATTCTTCAGCGGGCCCAGCTCGTCGTTCCAGCGGTCGATGCAGCTTTCCAGGCGTGCCACTTCCGTCTCGTCCAGGGCCCGATACTCCGGCATCGCCAGCTCCCCGCCGAGGTCGAACAGGCGGTGTTGCACTGGCGCTAGCGCCTGGACGATCTCCTCCAGGCCGGGATGTGCGCCACGCGCTTCCAGCAGCTCGGCAAGGAGCAGGCCCAACTGGCTGTTCAATTCGTCCACCGCGCCGATCGCCTCGATGCGTGGATGGCTCTTGGGCACCCGGCGTCCGCCGGCCAGGCCGGTCTCGCCGCGGTCGCCGGTACGGGTGTAGATCTTCGACAATCGATTGCCCATGGTTTCAACCTTCCTCTTCGTCGCCCCGCCGCAGGCTGCTACCGGGTTGCGGCAGAGCGGGCGGCAGGGCCTTGGCTTGTGCCGGGGCGACCGCTTCGGAGCTTTCCAGCGGCAGGCGGATGCTGAAGCAGGTGCCGCGGCCCAGTTCCGAACGTACTTCCATCTGGCCCTTGTGATTGTTGGTGATGATGAAATACGAGACGGACAGGCCGAGACCGGTGCCCTGGCCGACTTCCTTGGTGGTGAAGAACGGCTCGAAGATACGCTTGCGCACCAGTTCGGGCATGCCGCTGCCGTTGTCTTCCACCTGGACTTCCGCCCAGGGCGGCGTCAGGCGCGTGCGCAGGACGATCCGACCCTGTTCGCCTTCCTCTTCGTCGTCGCGCTGGTGGATGGCCTGGGCGGCGTTCTTCAGCAGGTTGAGCAGGACCTGCTCGACCTCGTTGGCGATCACCGGCACCGGGCCGAGGTTGGGATCGAACTCGTGGACGATCTGCAACGACTTGAAGTCGAAGCCTTCGGCCAGGTCGAAGTCGTTGCCGGCGATTTCCACCGCCTGTTCGAGCAGTGCGGGCAGTTCGCAAGCGGTCATCTGCCGGTGGCTGCGGCGGCTGAAGGCGAGCATGTGGGTGACGATCTTCGCTGCCCGCGAGCCGGCGTGCTGGATGCCTTCCAGCAGGCGCGGGATGTCGCGGCCGTCGAGGTAGTGATTGATGTCTTCCAGCGGCACTCCGACCTCGGCCGCCAGCTCGACGTTCTTCGCCAGCTCCGGGGACAGGCGCCGCTTGATGTTCTGCACGTTGTGCAGGATCGCGCCGAGCGGGTTGTTGATCTCGTGGGCCATGCCGGCGGCGAGGCTGCCGACCGAGAGCATCTTCTCCGATTGCACCATCACTTCTTCCAGGCTCAGCCGCTGGGTGATGTCATCGATGCGGATCACCGCGCCGCGGCCGGTGCCGCCCATCAGCGGGTAGAAGGTCAGGGCGTAGTGGCGTGGCGTGTCGATCAGCGCCCAGGTGACCCGTTCGACACGCTCCACGCTGTGCTTCTCGGCAGCCCGGGTGAGCTGCGGAAGGAACGGCTTTAGCGAGGGAAAGGCGAGGAACACCGGCTGGTTGACCGCATCGTCCAGGCTGGTGCCGGAAAGCTGGCTGGCCTCCTGGTTCCACTGCGTGACGTAGAGTTGCTCGTCCACCGCGATCAGCGCCGAAGGCATGGAGTCGATGATGCTGTTGAGGTAGTGCTGGAAACCGGTGAGCTTCTTCTCGATCTTGCTGCGCACCTGCACTTCCAGTTCCAGCTTGCGGTTCGAGCGGCGGGTTTCCTCGGCCAGGCTCTGGGCCTGCTCGACCGCTTCCTGGGCATCGTCGCGGGCGCGCTTGAGCTGCTGCTCGCGGGCCTCGATGCGGGTCAGCATGGTGTTGAACGCGTCGGCCAGGCGGCCGATTTCGTCGCCGTTGCCGCGCTGGGCGCGGAGGGCGTAGTTCTCCTCGCGGGTGACCTGTCGCGACAGTTCCTCGAGATCGCGGATCGGCCGGGTGATCAGGCGGCGTATCTGCTGCGCCACCAGCAGCCAGAGCAGCACGCTGACGCCGAGGATCGCCAGGCTGGCGGTGAGGGTTCCGGTGTAGAACGCGCTCGGCAGTTCGCCGCTGGCCACCAGCAGCAGGTAGCCGGGGCGGGCGTTTTCCTGGGGCAGTTCGATCAGCGCGTTGAGGCGGTACTCGCCGCGCCTCCAGTGCTCCAGGCGGTCCAGGCGGGTCGGCAGCTTGAGGGTGTCGCCGCGTTGCAGGTCGGCCAGCATCAGCCCATTGCTGTCGTACAGGGCCGCGGCGCGCAACGGCTGGTAATCGTTGAGCTGGCGCAGCAGGACCTCGGCGGTCTGCGGCGAACTGAGTGCCGGCTGGCTGAGCGCCGGGTTGGCGATCAGCCGGCCGATGGTCTGCATCGCCTGGGGGGCGACGCTCTCCTGGGAAATCCAGTAGGCGGCGCTGATGAACGCCAGGTTGGCCACCAGCAGCACGGTGGCCAGCAGGATCAGCAGGGCGGCGAGCAGTTTCTGCCCTACGGGCAGGTTGTCGAGGCGCTGGCGCAGGTTCATGGGCTCTGGCGGTCCGCGGCGAAAAGGAATGGCGGGCAGGGTAACGCGCTTTAGCGGTCGGGCAAACCGCGCTGGCGCAGATGGGCCTGGAGGCGGGCGAGCAAGGTTCCTAGGCGCGGCAACGGTAGTCCCAGGCGCTGCCCGTGCTGGCAGGCGTAGCCGAGCAGGTAGCCGATTTCCGTGCGCCGGCCGCGGGTGACGTCCTGATGCATCGAGGAATAGTTGGCCGCGGTGGCGTCGATCACCGCCCGGACATCCTCCAGCAGGCTCCTGGCGGCGGCGTCGTAGCCGCTGGCGTGGAGCAACTGGCCGAGTTCGTCGCAAAGCGCGGCGATCTCTTCCGGGTGCTGCCGCAGGCCGCCGTTGTGGCAATCGTGGAGGACGGTCAGCGGGTTGATCGCGCAGTTCAGGGCCAGCTTGCGCCACAGGCGTTCGAGGATGTCGTCGCTCCAGCTGTGCGGGATCCCGGCCTGGGACAGCTGCGCCAGCCAGGCGGGGGCGCTTGTGTCGCGCGGATCGCCGAGCCAGGTGTGCCCGCGGCCGGCGAAGACCACGCGGAAATCGCCATCGCGGAACGCGCCTTCGGTGCTGGAGGCGAACAGGCAGCGGCTGCGCGGCAGGCGGGCGGCGACCGCCTGCTGGCTGCCCAGGCCGTTCTGCAGCAACAGCAGTTCGGCGTTGCCGGCCAGGCGATGGGCCACGCTGGAGGCGGCTTCCTCCGCGTCGTAGGCCTTGCAGGCCAGCAGCAGGCGCTGGATGGGTTGCCCGCCGTCCGGGGTTTCCGCGGCGATCGGGTAGAGGCTGGCCTGGCCGTCTTCCACCAGGTTCAGTCCGCCGGCCTGTTGGTAGCGGCGCAGGCGCTGGCGGTCGCGCAGGATCAGGCGGACGGGCAGGCCGGCGCGCCCGAGGCGCGCGGCCCAGAGGCTGCCGAGGCTACCGGCGCCGAGGATATGCCAGGTCATGGTGGCTACTGCGAATGGCTGACGATAGAGCGAAGTCTAGCGCAGTGCCGGTAGCCGGCAGGTTGCGATCCTGCCGCTGGCATAGGCATCGGGCAACAGGGCCTCGGTGCGCTGCAGCAGTTCGTCGATGCCCAGCGGCAATGCCCCGCTGTCGAGGCCGAGCATGGCGATGCCGGCTTTCAGGCTGATGAAGCCTTCGCTGGTCTTGAAGGCCTTCAGGTTGAGCCCGTCGTGCAGCCGCTTGAAGCTGCTCGACGAGCATTCGTGCAGGTCCTCCACCAAGGTGATCAGGGCGAAATGCTGCTCGTCCAGGCGCACCAGCACGTCCAGCGGCCGGACCAGCTGTTGCAGGCGCCTGGCCACGCCGAGCAGCAGCTCGCGATGGAAGGCCTCGCCGTGCCGCTGGCGCAGGACCGGTGCCTCGGGCATGCCGACCAGCAGGTAGCACAGCGCTCCACCGCGGGTTTCCACCTGGCGCAGGCTGTCGGCCAGCTTCTGGCGCAGGTAGCGGGGATTGCCGAGGCCGGTGAGGGTATCCACCAGGTTGCGTTCTTCCATCCGCGCGATGTTTTCGGTGAGCAGGCGGTTTTCCACCAGCAACCGTTGCAGGGTGTTGCACAGGCGGTCGGCTGCGTAGATGCGCGGCACCAGTTGCTCGTTCATCGCGGCCTTGCTGACGAAGTCGTCGACGCCGCGGTCGAAGGCCTCGCCGAGGACGTTCTCGCCTTCCTTGCCGGTGAGCAGGACGATATAGGTGTAGTGGTTGATGCTTTCGTCCAGTTGGCGGACCCGGGCGGTCAGTTCCAGGCCGTCCATCTCCGGCATCAGCCAGTCGGCCAGGAGCACGCTGACCGGGCGTTGTTCGAGCTGCTGCAGGGCCTCGCTGGCGCTGCTGGCGAAGCGGATGTCCTGGTAGCCGGCCTGGCTGAGGGCGCGGCCGATCATGGCGCTGGAAAACTTGGCGTCGTCGACGACCAGGATGCTGAGATCGGGGTTGGGCATGAACGGACTCGAGAAGAGGATGGGCGCCGGTACGCTGCCGGCAAGGGCCCGGTTCGTCGCGGGAGGCCGGGTCCCGGCCGCGGTCGCGCGCGCCATCGGGAAGAAATCGTCGGTCTCCGCCACACCGGCGGGCATTCGCTCGCGAGGGCTCGGTTATAATGGGCGGGCATTTTTTACCGTCAAGCCAGGCGCGGTTCCGTCTGTGAACCCTGTCGCGCCGTCCATCTGGAGAGATGACATGCCTTCGTTCGACGTGGTGTCCGAACTGGACAAACACGAGTTGACCAACGCCGTGGACAACGCCATCAAGGAACTGGATCGCCGTTTCGACCTGAAAGGCAAATGCAGTTTCGAAGCCAAGGACAAGTCGGTGACCCTCACCGCCGAAGCCGATTTCATGCTCGAGCAGATGCTCGACATCCTGCGTTCCAACCTGGTCAAGCGCAAGGTCGACAGCCAGTGCATGGAGATCAAGGATGCCTACCCGTCGGGCAAGGTGGTCAAGCAGGAAGTGAACTTCCGCGAGGGCATCGACAAGGACCTGGCGAAGAAGATCGTCGGCCTGATCAAGGAGCGCAAGCTCAAGGTCCAGGCCGCCATCCAGGGCGAGCAGGTGCGCGTCACCGGCAAGAAGCGCGACGATCTGCAGGAGGCCATCGCCCTGCTGCGCGGCGAATCCCTCGGCATGCCGCTGCAGTTCACCAACTTCCGCGATTGACGAGGTTTTTCGGAACCTCTCGCCATCCCGGGCATCGCAATAGGGAGTAGCGCCGCCGCGGCCTCTCCCGCGTTGTCCGCCCCTGTCGGCGCAGCGTCGGTTCGTCCGCGCTGAGCCGATTCGTATCCAGGCCCGGGAACGTCGGCCCACGGCGTCCGGGCAGGAATCTGCAAGCCCGTCCCGTTTCCGTTGCGGAAGGGAGGGGTGTTTTTTCGAGAAATGGAGGTAATGCATGGAATTGAACTACGACCGACTGGTGCAGCAGACCGAGTCCTGGCTGCCGATCGTGCTGGAGTACAGCGGCAAGGTCGCCCTGGCGCTGCTGACCCTGGCGATCGGCTGGTGGCTGATCAACACCCTGACCGGCCGGGTCGGCGGCCTGCTCGCCAGGCGCAGCGTCGACCGCACCCTGCAGGGCTTCGTCGGCAGCCTGGTGAGCATCGTCCTGAAGATCCTGCTGGTGGTCAGCGTGGCTTCCATGATCGGCATCCAGACCACCAGCTTCGTCGCCGCCATCGGCGCCGCCGGCCTGGCCATCGGTCTAGCCCTGCAGGGCAGCCTGGCTAACTTCGCTGGCGGCGTGCTGATCCTGCTGTTCCGCCCGTTCAAGGTCGGCGACTGGATCGAGGCGCAGGGCGTGGCCGGCACCGTGGATTCGATCCTGATCTTCCACACCGTGCTGCGTAGCGGCGACAACAAGCGGATCATCGTGCCCAACGGGGCGCTGTCCAACGGAACGGTGACCAACTACTCCGCCGAGCCGCTGCGCAAGGTGATCTTCGACGTCGGCATCGACTACGACGCCGACCTGAAGAATGCGCAGAACATTCTCCTGGCCATGGCCGACGATCCGCGGGTTCTGAAGGACCCGGCACCGGTGGCGGTGGTTTCCAATCTCGGCGAAAGCGCGATTACCCTGTCCCTGCGGGTCTGGGTGAAGAACGCCGACTACTGGGACGTGATGTTCATGTTCAACGAAAAGGCCCGCGACGCGCTGGGCAAGGAAGGTATCGGCATTCCCTTCCCGCAGCGGGTGGTCAAGGTTGTGCAGGGCGCGATGGCCGACTGAGGGCCCGCACGATCCACGAAAAAGGCCGGCGAATGCCGGCCTTTTTCATTCTTGCCTCAGTGCTGCTCGGCGTTCTGGTGACCCGGCGCCGGCGTCTCGCTGGACGGCGCGCGGCGCAGCCACAACCAGCCGATCAGCAGCAGGGTGGGAATGCCCATCACCGCGGTGACGTAGAAGAAGTGCTCGTAGCCGAGGCTCTCGACCATGGTTCCGGAGTAGCCGCCGATGAAGCGCGGCAGCAGGAGCATGGTCGAGCTGAGCATGGCGTACTGGGTGGCGGAGAACTTCAGGTTGGTCAGGCTCGACAGGTAGGCGACGAAGGCCGAGGCGGCGAGGCCGCCGCTGAAGTTGTCGAGGGTGATGGTCATCACCAGCATCAGCACGTGCGGCTCGAGCGCCATCACCAGGCTGATCACGTCATGGCTGGGCAGGGCCTCGGCGTGCAGCGGGCCGAGCTGGGCGAGCATGGCGAACAGCAGGTTGGTGGCAGCCGAAGCGGCACCGCCGATGAACAGGATGGAGAGGATGCTGAAGCGGGCGATCAGCACCCCGCCGGCGGCGGCGCCGATCAGGGTCATGAGTACGCCGAAGACCTTGCTGACACTGGCGATGACTTCCTTGGAGAAGCCCATGTCGATGTAGAAGACCCCGGCCATCACCCCCATCACCGTGTCCGACAGGCGATAGGTGGAGATCAGGCCGAGCAGCAGCAGGGCCTGCCAGCGATAACGCTGGACGAACTCGGTGATCGGCGTCAGCACCGGGGCCATCAGCAGGCGCCCGGGTGCCGACAGGCAGGACGCGGCGATCAGCAGGAACAGCGTGCCGCGCGGCCAGGCACCGGAGTAGTAGGCGCGGCACATGGCGGTGACGGTGACGAGGAGGATGATCAGCACCATCACCGAGACCGCCTGGTGGACGAAATCGAACAGCGGCACTTCCTTGCCGCGCGCCGCCACCAGCAGCGGCCTGCGCACGGTGGCGAGCAGTTCGCGGACCGGGCGGATCTGCTGGCGTCCCCACGGCGACAGGCAGATCCCCATGAGCAGCGCGTAGAGGCCGGCGCGCGGCCAGGCGCGGTCGAGGAGGGCGGTGATCATCGCCGGCAGCGAGATCAGCAGGATCAGCAGCAGGAGCACCGAGAGCAGTTGGTGGTTGAAGTCGAAACGCGACGGGTTGACGTGGATCGGCACGTCCACCGCCGGCTCGCGGATCAGCAGGCTGGTGACCAGCCCAGGCAGGATCAGCAGGGCGAACAACGCATAGGTCAGGCCCCAGGCCGATTGGCTGTAGTTGAGGCTGGTGGAGCCGAACCATTCGGCGAGAATCAGCGCGCCGGCGCTGGCCAGCAGGATCGCCGCGCGGTAGCCGGTCATGTAGCAGGCAGCGAGGGCGGCCTGGCGGCTATCCTCGGCGATTTCCAGGCGGTAGGCGTCGATCGCGATGTCCTGGGTGGCGGAGGCGAACGCCACCAGCAGGGCCAGGCCGATCAGCCAGGGCAGGTGGCTCTGCGGATTGCACAGGGCCATGCCGAGCAGTCCCAGGGCGATCAGCACCTGCGAGAACACCAGCCAGGAACGGCGCCGGCCGAGACGGCCGACGAAGGGCAGGCGCCACTGGTCGAGCATCGGCGACCAGACCCACTTGAAGGCGTACACCAGCCCCAGCCAACTGGCGAAACCGATGGTATCCCGCGCCACGCCGGCTTCGCGCAGCCACACCGACAGGGTGTTGAACACCAGCATGGTCGGCAGGCCGGCGGCGAAGCCGAGCAGCAGGAGGGCCAGGCTGGCGGGAGACTTGTAGGCGACCAGAGCCTCTCGCCAGGATTGCTGAGTCATGGGGTAACCGTTCCGCAAAAAATAACGCGCACTCTAACCGCTCTACTTCGCTGTAAGCCAGCCATGCCGACGTATGTCCACCCTGTCGTTGTGCAGGAGAACGCCTTCCTCGCGCAAGCGTGCGCGCTGTTCGCGACCGCCGGGACTGTCCGCCGGCAGGCTGATGCGACCGCCGGCGCCGAGAACCCGATGCCAGGGCAGGCGGGTATCCACCGGCAACTGGCTGAGCGTCCTGCCGACCCAGCGGGCGGCGCGGCCTAGGCCGGCCAATTCGGCCAGTTGCCCGTAGCTGACCACCTGCCCCGGCGGCACCTGCGCCAGCACCAGGTACAGGGCCTCGCGGCGCGCCTGGGCACTTGCCGGGTCGCTGCCAGCCCAGGCATGCTCAACGGTTTTCCCTTTCCTGTCCGCCTTGTGAACGCCCATGTCGCTCAGAGCCCTCTGTTCAATCGTCGTGATGCTCCTGGCCGGCCCCGCGCTGGCCGACACCGTATGGCTGGACAACGGCGACCGCCTGTCCGGCGAGATCGTGCTGATGGACGGCGGCAAGCTGGCGCTGAAGACCCGTTATGCCGGCCAGGTGCTGATCGATTGGAAGGATATCGACACCATCAGTTCCGACAAACCCCTGCTGATCAAGCAGCAGGGCGTATCCGGGCAGCGTAGCCGAACCCTGGAGGCGGCGGGCAAGGGCATGGTGCGGATCGTCGATGGCGGCAGCCATACCGTCCCGCTGGCCAGTATTCGCCAGATGGTGCCGCCGCGACCGCTGGTGGAGGACCTGGTCTGGGAGGGCAATCTCGACGTCAAGCTGGATAGCAAGCGCAACGACAGCGACAAGGACGAATGGAAGCTCAAGGGTGATACCCGGCTTCGCCATGGTGCCTGGCGCCACGTGCTGGCGGGGGAAGTGGAGCGGGAAAAGAAGGACGGGCGCAAGGTCGAGGACAACTGGGAGCTGGACTACGACCTCGATCGCTTCTTCGACGAACACTGGTTCTGGCGCGGCAGCTATTCGCAGAAGCACGATGCGATCGACAACCTGGAGCGCCAGAGCGCGCTGGGAACCGGCCCCGGCTACCAGTTCTGGGACGACGAACTCGGGCGTTTCGACCTGGTCGCCGAGATCAGTCGCTGGCAACTGGAGTGGCGCGATCAGCCGCGCGAGGATTTCACCTCCTATTCGCTGGAGTGGGACTACAAGCGGCTGCTCGCCGGGACCCGGCTGGAGCTGTACAGCAAGGGAACCGTGCTGGTTCCCGGCATCGAGCGGATCGACTACCTGCTCGACAGCGAATACGGCCTGCGCTATCGCCTGAACAGTTGGGCGCGTCTTTCGTTCCTCTATGAACTGGACCAGTTGCGCACCGAGGGGGGCACCCAGTCCGACCGGCATTACCTGATCGGGGTCGGCGTCGGCTGGTGATGCGGCTCACCTTTCGGTCGATCCGGCTGAACTTTACCGCCCGTGCCCCGGTCCTTGCTCTGCCGCCCGGCATTTGGATAATGCCGGCCTCTTCGAACCCAACTCAGTTGATTTGTGCTCATGTTGTCGAGAATCCTGCTGTGCCTCGCTGCCCTTGCAAGTTCCACCTCTGCCCTTGCCGATACGGTCTGGATGAAGAACGGTGACCGCCTTACCGGCAAGATCACCCTGTTCGACGGCGGCAAGCTGCTGCTGAAGACCGACTATGGCGGCGACATCACGCTCAAGTGGGACAAGATCTCCACCTTCGAGAGCGAGCAGAACCTGCTGGTCAAGCAGGATGCCGAGACCGGCGAGCATTCCAAGGGCATCAGGGCCGCCGGGCCGGGCCAGGTGACCCTGGTCAATGGCGAGCCGAAGACCGTGGAGCTGGCCAGCATCCAGCAGATGATGCCGCCCAAGCCGATCCTCCAGGACTGGGTATGGAACGGCAACGTCGATTTCTCGCTGGACCGCAAGCAGGCCGAGAACGATGTGTCCGACTACGACATCGATTTCAAGACCAACGCCCGCCACGGACTCTGGCGCCACAACGTGCAGGGCGAGTACAACCGCGAGAAGAAGAACGGCCTGGTCAGCACCGACAATTATTCCGGCCAGTACGCGCTGGACCGCTTCATCGACGACCACTGGTTCTGGCAGGGCCAGGTCGCCTACAAGCGCGACATGATCGAGGACCTGGCGAAGAAGCGTACCGTCGGTACCGGCCCTGGCTACCAGTTCTGGGACAACGAGCTGGGCGCGTTCTCCATTGCCACCCTGGTCAACCGCAACGACTACGAGTTCGCCGACGGCGAGAAGGAGCACTTCTATTCGTCGAGCTTCAAGTGGGGCTACAACCGCTACCTGCTGGCCAAGCAGTTCGAGCTGTTCACCAACGGCGAGGTCAGCAAGCCGCTGCAATCCGGCCTGGACTACGAGCTGCAGACCGAGGCGGGGATCCGCTACAAGCTGACCAGTTGGGCTTCGCTGAGCATGAAGGCGGAATGGGACAAGTTCAGCGGCAACGACGGCAACGTCAACCAGCGCCGCTATACCTTCGGCCTCGGGGTCGGCTGGTAAGCCGGCCTGCACGAAAAAGCCCCGCGATAGCGGGGCTTTTTCCTTGCCGGGCCGGGGTCTACAGGCGCAGGCCGCCGTCCAGTTCGAGAACGCGGCCGGTGTAGTAGTCGTTCTCGAAGATGTAGGCCACCGAATGGGCGATCTCCACCGGCTTGCCCATGCGCTTCAGAGGGATGCCGGCGGTCATCTTCTCCAGCGCTTCGGGTTTCATCCCGGCGGTCATCTCGGTCTCGATGAAGCCCGGCGCCACGCCGGCCACGCGGATGCCGTAGCGCGCCAGTTCCTTCGCCCAGACCACGGTATCCGCGGCGACCCCGGCCTTGGCTGCCGAGTAGTTGGCCTGGCCCATGTTGCCGGCGCGGGAGATCGAGGAAATGTTGACGATCGCGCCTTCGTTCTTCAGCTCGATCATCTTCGCCGCCACTTCGCGGGTGCAAAGGAACACACCGGTGAGGTTGACGTCGATCACCGATTGCCATTGGGCCAGGCTCATCTTGCTCAACTGGCCGTCCTTGACCTTGATGGTCAGGCCGTCGCGGAGGATGCCGGCGTTGTTGACCAGGCCGTTGATCGCGCCGAAGTCGCTGGCGACCTGGGCCACCATGTGGGTAACCTGTTCCTCGTCCGCCACGTTGCACACGTAGGCGCGAGCGTCGCCGCCGGCGGCCTTGCAGGCAGCGACGGCTTCGTCGAGACGTTCGCGGTTGAGATCGACCAGGGCCAGCCTGGCGCCCTTGCCGGCGAGATATTCGCCCATTGCCCGACCGAGCCCCTGGCAGCCGCCGGTGATGATGATGACCTTGTCTTTCAATTGCATTGCTTGGAACCCCACGAGCAGTTTCTGGAAGCGGACCTTGCCGGCACCTGCGAACGTACTTTGATATGCCCGTCCGTTTACGACGGACTCTATGCAAGGAGTCATAAATTGAGCGTTGAAGCTGCAAAGAATGCCCGAGAATTGCTGCTCAAGGAATACCGTGCGGTCCTTTCCACCCACTCGAAGAAATGGCCGGGCTTTCCTTTCGGCTCGGTGGTTCCCTATTGCCTGGATGCTGAAGGCCGGCCGCTGATCCTGATCAGCCGGATCGCCCAGCACACCCACAACCTGCAGGCGGACCCGCGCTGCTCGATGCTGGTAGGCGAGCGCGGCGCCGAGGATATCCAGGCTGTCGGCCGCCTCACCCTGCTGGCCGAGGCGCGGCAATTGGCGGAGGAGGAGGTCGCCGCGGCGGCCGAGCGCTATTACCGCTATTTCCCCGAGTCCGCCGACTACCATCGGGTCCACGATTTCGATTTCTGGGTGCTGCAGCCGGTCCAGTGGCGTTTCATCGGCGGTTTCGGCGCGATCCACTGGCTGGCCGCCGAGCGCGTGCCGCTGGCCAATCCGTTCGCCGGAGAAGCCGAGCGCGGCATGGTCGAGCACATGAACAGCGACCACGCCGCCGCCATCGCCCACTATGTGGAACTGGCCGGACTGCCGGCGCATGCCGCGGCGCAGCTGGCGGGAATTGATACAGAAGGTTTCCACCTGCGCATCGGCCAGGGCCTGCACTGGCTGCCGTTCCCCGCCGCCTGCGGCAACCCCGGGGCCGTGCGCCAGGCGCTGGTGCAACTGGCCAGGGCCGAGCGCTGGCCGACCGTCGAGCCGGAGCAGGGTTGAATTCTTCCCCGGCTGGCGCCAACTACTGGTGGTACCGGGGGCAAACGGGCCCCGCCAAGGACTCTGAAATGCGCGCTTTCCTCTTTCTGCTGTTGCTCTTCCCGCTGGTCGAGCTGGCCGTCCTGATCAAGGTCGGCAGTGTCATCGGGGTCGGCTGGACCCTGTTCCTGATCGTCGCCAGCGCCTTCATCGGTGCCGCATTGTTGCGCGTGGCCGGTGTGGCCACCGCCTGGCGCGCCCGCGAACGACTGGCCCGTGGCGAACTGCCGGAGCAGGAAATGCTCGAAGGCCTGTTGATCGCCGTCGGCGGCGGCCTGCTGATGCTGCCGGGTTTCATCAGCGACATCTTCGGCATCCTCTGCCTGATTCCTTTCACCCGTCGCCTGATGCTCGGCGGCCTGCGCCGCCGCGTCGAACAGCAGGCGCTGCGCCGGCGCGCCTTTGCCGACGACCTGAACGCCCGCTACGGACAGGGTCCGTCGCGGCCGAACGTCATCGAGGGCGAGTACGAGCGCCGCGACGATTCGCGCAACTGAAAAAAATTTTCACTGCATGCCCTTGAAATGGCTTGTGGCGACCTTATGTAACGGTCACCGCAAGGTCCCTGCCACAAGGGCAGGCTGTCTTACGCGGCTCGCGCGTCGAGTCGCAACCCGGCAACGCCGGCTTCAACAAAACCCGCCGGACTTCGATCCGGCCGTTGGAAACCACTGTTTGGGAGAGTTACGACTATGAAGCTTCGTCCTCTGCATGATCGCGTCGTTATCCGTCGCAGCGAGGAAGAGACCAAGACCGCAGGCGGCATCGTGCTGCCGGGTTCCGCCGCCGAGAAGCCGAACCGCGGTGAAGTGGTAGCCGTAGGTACCGGTCGTGTACTGGACAACGGCGAAGTGCGCGCTCTGGCAGTGAAGGTGGGCGACAAGGTGGTCTTCGGGCCTTACTCCGGCAGCAACGCCATCAAGGTCGATGGCGAGGAACTGCTGGTGATGGGCGAGTCCGAAATCCTCGCCGTCCTGGAAGACTGATCGGTCTCACCACTCCGTTTTCACCGAATTCGATTTAGAGGAAAGAGAACATGGCTGCCAAAGAAGTTAAGTTCGGCGATTCCGCTCGCAAGAAAATGCTGGTCGGCGTGAACGTGCTGGCCGATGCCGTCAAGGCCACCCTCGGCCCGAAAGGCCGCAACGTGGTTCTGGACAAGTCGTTCGGCGCTCCGACCATCACCAAGGATGGCGTTTCCGTCGCCAAGGAAATCGAGCTGAAAGACAAGTTCGAGAACATGGGCGCGCAACTGGTGAAAGACGTTGCCTCCAAGGCCAACGATGCTGCCGGTGACGGCACCACCACCGCGACCGTCCTGGCCCAGGCCATCGTCAACGAAGGCCTGAAGGCCGTTGCCGCCGGCATGAACCCGATGGACCTGAAGCGTGGCATCGACAAGGCCACCGTGGCCATCGTCGCCCAGCTGAAAGAGCTGGCCAAGCCCTGCGCCGACACCAAGGCCATCGCCCAGGTAGGCACCATCTCCGCCAACTCCGACGAGTCCATCGGCCAGATCATTGCCGAAGCCATGGAAAAAGTCGGTAAAGAAGGCGTGATCACCGTCGAGGAAGGCTCGGGCCTGGAAAACGAACTGTCCGTCGTCGAAGGCATGCAGTTCGATCGCGGCTACCTGTCCCCCTACTTCGTGAACAAGCCGGACACCATGGCTGCCGAGCTGGATAGCCCGCTGCTGCTGCTGGTCGACAAGAAGATCTCCAACATCCGCGAAATGCTGCCGGTGCTGGAAGCCGTCGCCAAGGCCGGCCGTCCGCTGCTGATCGTCGCCGAGGACGTCGAGGGCGAAGCCCTGGCCACCCTGGTGGTGAACAACATGCGTGGCATCGTCAAGGTCGCGGCCGTCAAGGCTCCGGGCTTCGGCGACCGCCGCAAGGCCATGCTGCAGGACATCGCCATCCTCACCGGCGGTACCGTGATCAGCGAAGAAGTCGGCCTGAGCCTGGAAGGCGCTACCCTGGAGCACCTGGGCAACGCCAAGCGCGTCGTGATCAACAAGGAAAACACCACCATCATCGATGGCGCCGGTGTGCAGGCTGATATCGAAGCCCGCGTCCTGCAGATCCGCAAGCAGATCGAGGAAACCACTTCCGACTACGACCGCGAGAAGCTGCAAGAGCGCCTGGCCAAGCTGGCCGGCGGTGTTGCCGTGATCAAGGTAGGCGCTGCCACCGAAGTCGAGATGAAAGAGAAGAAAGCCCGCGTCGAAGACGCCCTGCACGCTACCCGTGCGGCGGTGGAAGAGGGCGTGGTTCCCGGCGGCGGCGTAGCCCTGGTTCGTGCCCTGCAAGCCATCGAAGGCCTGAAGGGTGACAACGAGGAGCAGAACGTCGGTATCGCCCTGCTGCGTCGCGCCGTCGAATCGCCGCTGCGCCAGATCGTGGCCAACGCCGGCGACGAGCCGAGCGTAGTGGTCGACAAGGTCAAGCAGGGTTCCGGCAACTACGGCTTCAACGCTGCTACCGGCGTGTACGGCGACATGATCGAGATGGGCATCCTGGACCCGGCCAAGGTCACTCGTTCCGCTCTGCAGGCTGCGGCCTCCATCGGCGGTCTGATGATCACCACCGAAGCCATGGTTGCCGAGATCGTGGAAGACAAGCCGGCCATGGGCGGCATGCCTGACATGGGCGGCATGGGCGGCATGGGCGGCATGATGTAAGCCGACCGGCCCCTGTGGTTGGAAAAGCCCCGCTTCGGCGGGGCTTTTTTTATTCCTCAGCGCGGGCAGTCCTGGCGGTAGCCCGGCAGCTCCTTTGCCGCCGGTTCGCAGGCCAGGCGCAGCGCCTGCTTCAGGTCGTCGGGCAGAGTGGCGCGGCTGATCGGCCGCCAGTGCATGCGTTCGCCGAAATAGCGCGCCCAGTGGAATTCGATGAAATAGCTCTGCCGATCCTTGTCGAAGGCGTTCTCGTCCTCGGCGTAGCCGGCCAGGGCGCGGTAGGGATCGTCGCCAAGCCCGGCGAGAGCGTCCGGCAGCGCCTCGGGCGGGATCTCCGCGCCACGCGCATCGTGCAGCCAGACCCAGTGGTTTTCCTGCATCTTCTTCCAGAAGTCGGTGGCCTGGGGTAGTCGGCCGATCACCTTCACCGGTACGCCCTGTTTCGGGTCCAGGCGCCAGAGCGCGCTACTCAGGTGATGGCGATCGGTGAGGTAGAAGCGGCCGCCGGGGCCGATCACCACCGGAATCTCCTTCTTGCGCAAGTAGCGCTCGAGAGCCTTGGGCTTCTTCCCGGCGAGCTTGGCCTGGTCATCCTCGACCTGCAGCAGGCCGACATTCTGCTGGGTCGGGTGGAGAGCCGCGAGCGGCAGCTCGCACCAGCTACCGACAGAGGTTTGCGGCGAGCAATCCTCGGCCTGGGCGGTGGCGGACAGGAACAGGCAGCAAAGCAGCAGGGCTGGGCGCATGGGGGACTCCGGCGAAGGAAGGGGAAAGGTTCCCTAGACTGGCACGCTTCGGGCGATCCGGCGTACTCCGGCCTTTGATAGGTGCCTCGCTTTGTGCCAATCTTGCCGACAGGAGATGGCATTCCTCCTTCAACCGCCCCTGGGGCTGATGATGCCTACGCATGAACCTGGAAAGGCGCGTAGGCGCTCGCCTGCCGCCTGTCCGAATCGCTCCTACAAGGACAGGACTATGTGGAAATCCATTCTCGCCATCGCCCTCGGCGCCGCCCTGGGGGCGTTGCTGCGCTGGTTCCTCGGGCTCAAGCTGAACAGCCTGCTGTCCAGCATTCCCCCCGGCACGCTGCTGGCCAACCTGGTCGGCGGCTATGTCATCGGTGCGGCGATTGCCTATTTCGCCCAGGCGCCGGGCATCGCTCCGGAATGGCGGCTACTGATCATCACCGGGTTCTGCGGCGGCCTGACCACTTTCTCCACCTTTTCCGCCGAGGTCGTCAGCCTGCTTCAGGAGGGCCGCCTGGGCTGGGCCGCCGGGGCCATCGCGACGCACGTCAGCGGCTCGTTGCTGATGACTCTGCTGGGGTTGTTCTCGATGAACTGGATGCTGGGCAAATAGCGTAGCGGGAGGACCGACCATGCAAGGCTATCAACTGACCTTCATCACCCAGCAGGGGCGCTGCCACCAGGGCCAGCCGATCTGCGACTGGCTGCTGCAAGAGGCGCGCCGCCTGGGCGTGCGCGGTGCCACCGCGTTGGCTGCCAGCGAAGGCTTCGGCCAGAGCGGCCGGCTGCATTCGATGCATTTCTTCGAGCTGGCCGACCAGCCGCAGGAAATCCTCATGGCGGTCGATCCCGAGCAGGCAGAACGGCTGTTCGAGTCGATCCGCCAGGCCGGCGTGCGGCTGTTCTACATGAAGGTGCCCATCGAGTTCGGCGTGCTGGGAGCGGACGAACCGTCTCCCTGAACGCGGTTTTCGTCGGCGCCGCCGTTGCGCTGTCCTCGCTTCTCCGGTCGGTAGAGCATCAGGCGGTACAGGCCGAGGCAGATCAGCCAGTCGAACAGCATCGTCCACAGGTTGTGCGAGAGGAAGTGCGCACCTTGCAGCATGCGCGACAGCGACAGCAGGCAGCCCATGGCGAAGGCGAAGGCCAGGGCGTAGCGCGCCAGCCGGGGCTTGCGGTCGCGCAGGGCGAAGAACAGTGCGAACAGGACGAATCCGGACGATGCGTGCCCGCCCGGCCAGCAGCGTCCGGGGTGCTCGGTCGGCGGCCGCGGGCTGAGCAGCGAACTGTAGGTTTCCTCGCCGCCGAACTGCGCCAGGCTCCAGGGGCACTGCACGGCGGTGAGCGCCTTGAGCGGAGTGACTATGCTGGCTGCAAGGCTCATGGCGAGGAACACATAGGCCAGCGGCTTGCTCAGTGCGCGCCATGGCCGGTGGAACAGTCCGGCGATGGAGACCAGCAGGCCGAGGACGCTGATGGCGATCACCAGTTGCTTGACCCGGTCGTGCAGGATGTTCTCCAGGAACCAGCTGTGCCGGCCGATGAAGCCGGCGCCCGGGTCGTACATCAGGTTGGCCAGGGCGAGGTCGAGGGTCACCGGCTCGAAGGCCAGCAGCAGTGCCGCCAGGCCCAGCGGCAGGGCGAGGAACAGCCAGGGGTTGAATGGACGGGAAGGGGAATGGACGGCGGCCTGGGTCATGCGATCTCCAACGCTGGCGTTGACGTTCTCTTGACTTCGACGCTGGTTAAATCCACCGCCGGGGTTCGTGCGCATCCGCAAAGCCGCTATGATCGGCGGCCATGGAAGACGCCATGCAGTCTCTGGTGGCGAGCGTAGAGCCGGTGTGAATCGCCGGTGAAGAATCCGTAAATGCGCGAGAGGCGCTCGATCGGTCTTCCTGCGAAGGAGTGGGACATGCGAATACTGGTGGTCGAAGACAACCGCGACATCCTGGCCAACCTGGCCGATTACCTGTCGCTCAAGGGCTATACCGTGGATTGCGCGCAGGACGGGCTGTCCGGCCTGCACCTGGCGGCCACCGAGCACTACGACCTGATCGTGCTCGACGTGATGCTGCCGGGAATCGACGGCTATGCCCTGTGCCGGCGCCTGCGCGAAGACGCACGGCGCGACACCCCGGTGATCATGCTCACCGCCCGCGACCAGTTGGACGACCGCCTGCAGGGGTTTCGTTCCGGCGCCGACGATTATCTGGTCAAGCCCTTCGCCCTTTCCGAACTTTCCGCACGCATCGAGGCGGTGCTGCGTCGCGCCCAGGGTGGCGGCCGCCGCGAGCTGAGCGTGGCCGATCTGAGCTATGACCTGGACACCCTGGAGGTCAAGCGCGCGGGCAAGTCGCTCAAGCTCAACCCGATCGGCCTCAAGCTGCTCGCCGTGCTGATGCAGAAGAGCCCCCATGTGGTGCGCCGGGATGCCCTGGAAGAAGCGGTCTGGGGCGACGACTGCCCGGACAGCGACAGCCTGCGCAGCCACGTCCATCAACTCCGTCAGGTGATCGACAAGCCATTCTCCGTGGCCTTGCTGCATACGGTGCATGGCGTTGGCTACCGCCTGGCGGAGGAGCCGAATGGAGTATAAGCAGAGCCTCGCCCGCCGGATCGTCATCGCCTTCATGTTGATGACGGTCGCTGTGGGAGGACTGTTCTCCGCCGGCATCGTCGGCGTGGTCCACATCATCGAGGAGCGCCTGATTTCCCGCGACCTGGGCGGCGAACTGGAGCGCATCCTGCGCGACGACCTGGCCCAGGGACGCAACCCGGTGCTCGATCCCGGCATGCGCTTCTTCATCAGCGACGGCCAGGGCTCCTACGCCATGCCGCCGGCGCTGGACCAACTGGATGTCGGTTTCCACGAAGTGTTCGAGGGCGACTTGTCGTTCCATGCGCTGGTGCGCGACATCGATGGTCGCCGCTTCGTCCTGCTGCAGGACCAGAGCGATTTCGAAGCGCGCGAGCAGGTGCTCTACGCCTCGGTGCTGACCGGCTACGTGCTGAGCATCGCCCTGGCCGGCCTGCTTGGCTGGATGCTCGCGCGCAAGGTGATGGAGCCGGTGGTGCGCCTGGCGCGCCAGGTGCGGCATCGCGAACAGTTGCTCGGTCTGGCGCCGCCGTTGGCGCCGGACTACGCCAACGACGAGGTCGGCGAGCTGGCCGCTTCCTTCGACGAGACCCTTGGCCGCCTGCGCGACGCGCTCAAGCGCGAGCAATTGTTCACCAGCGACGTCAGTCATGAGTTGCGTACGCCGTTGATGGTCATCGCCACCTCGTGCGAACTGCTGGCCGAAGAACCCAGCCTCGGCCCGCGCGCCCGTGGCCAACTGGAGCGGATGACCAAGGCCACCGAGGAGATGCGCGACCTGGTGCAAACCTTCCTGTTGCTGGCGCGTGCGCAGAAGGGCGAGGAAAGCCTGGCGCCCCACGGTAGCCTGGAGAGCATCGCCGACGACCTGGTCCAGGTCTGGCGCGAACAGGTCGAGGCGCGAGGACTGACCCTGCACTACCGCAACGAAGGTGCCTGCGCCGGCCAGTTCAACGCGCCACTGCTGCGCGCGGTGATGGGCAACCTGTTACGCAACGCGACCCACTACACCGATGCCGGGAGCATCACGCTGACCCTCGACGAGCATGGTTTCAGCGTCGAGGACACCGGGGCGGGCGTCCCGGAAGAACAACGCGAACGCATCTTCATGCCCTTCGTTCGCGGCAGTTCCAGCTCCGGGCGCGGCGAAGGCCTTGGCCTCGGGCTCTCGCTGGTGAAGCGGATCTGCGCGGCCGAGGGCTGGAGCGTAACCCTCAGCGCGGTGGAGCCGCACGGCTGCCGGTTCGAAGTTTTACTCGATGTTGCTTGACGAAAAATTCACCACCCCTTGACCCGAGCTTGACGGCTGGATTCATACCGTTCGTCTCATGAATCCTGGAGTTCCCGTCATGAACAATCCGCCTGTCGACCTCGACTTTTCTCACAAGTATGATCGCGAGCATGCTGAGGCCTACCTGAAGAAGCATCAGGACGGCCTCGCCCGGAAACTTTCCCACCGGCGCGACGTCCAACTCGCCCGGCACGCGCTGAAGCTCGCGGGGCAGCCCAACCTGGTGCTCGACCTGCCCTGCGGCGCCGGACGCTTCTGGCCGCTGCTGGCGGAAAAGGACAACCGGGTGATCATCGGCGCCGACAATTCCGCGGACATGCTGGCGGTCGCCTGCGCCGGTCAGCCGGACGGTGTGGTGAAACGGGTACGGCCCTTGCAGACTTCCGCTTTCGCCATCGACCTGCCGGACAGCTCGGTGGACAATATCTTCTGCATGCGGCTGCTCCACCACATCGGCGAGGCGGACGATCGACGCGTCTTGCTCCGCGAGTTTCACCGGGTCACGCGGGACAGCGTGATTCTTTCCCTCTGGGTCGATGGCAATTTCAAGGCCTGGAAGCGTAGGCGCATGGAGGCACGGCGGGTAGCGAACGGGGAACAGACCGGCTACCAGAACCGCTTCGTGTTACCAGCCGAAACGGTCGAGCGCGAGTTCCGCGACGCCGGCTTCGTCGTCCAGAAGCATCTCGATTTCATCCCGCTGTATCACATGTGGCGGGTCTATATCTTGCGAAAGGAATAACGATGGCTCCCGATCTGGCATCCCTGCAACGTATCTCCGGCGACTCCGCCATCGACCAGTGGTTGCAGGTACCCGGCAGCTGGGTCGAGGAGCCCAACGAGCGCCGCGGCGGGGCCAGCGGCGTGCAGCGGGTGTACACCGGCGATGGACGGCTGCTCTATCGCAAGCAGCAGACCGGCCACGTCTACCGCGACTGGCAGCGCCCTTTCGGCTATCCCACCGCCATGCGCGAGCGCGATGCGCTACGGGCCTTCGAGTCGCTTGGTATTCGCGTGCCGCGCCTGGTCTATTCCGGCTGCCGCAAGGTCGACGGACAATGGCAGGCGCTGCTGGTGACCGAAGCCCTGGAGGGTTTCTCCAGCCTCGACGAGTGCTATGCGCGCGGTGACCAGGACCGCTGGGGCGAAGCGAAGCACCAAAGAATTCTGCAACAAATCGGCGCTACCATTGCCCGGATGAATCTCGCCCACTGGCAGCACGGTTGTCTCTATCCGAAGCACATCTTCGTCCGCGTCGAGGGCGAGGCCATCGAAGTAGCGCTGATCGACCTGGAGAAGAGCCGCCGCCGCCTTACGGTGAACAAGGCGTCCCAGCACGACCTGAAGCAGTTGAAGCGCCGTTCGTCGTGGACTGGCGCGCAGTGGCAAGCCTTCATCTATGGTTACCAGACGGCGTTTGGCAGCGCCATCAAAGGGTTGCAGACATGAAATTAGAAATCACTCGAGGTTTGTTGCTGGTCGGCGCTCTCGCCGTGGCTACAGCCGCGGCTGCCGCCTGGCACGAACCCGCGCCGAACGTGGTGCAGATGAGCGGCGGTCATGAGTACTGCCCGACACCTTCGGCGCTCAAGGCCGAGCGGCCGACGCGCCAGGAGGTCCAGCCGAACAAGGACATCCTGCTGCTGATGTTCGGTCTTTCCCAGGGGGGAGCCAGCCTGTCGCGCTGAGTCTCCTTGTCGAAAAAGCCCCGCCTTGGCGGGGCTTTTTCATGGGCGATGAGATCGTCGGAGGCATGGGCCGAATAAGGACCAGGCCTCATGCGCCACCTTGCCGCAGCGCGCCAGGCTTGCTCTAGGCGACCTGGAACACGTGCTTGAGGTAGTGGATGAAGTCAGGGTCCCGGCATTGCGCCTTGCCGGGCGTATCGGAGATCTTCGCCACCGGATGGCCGTTGCAGGCGCTCATCTTCACCACGATGTTCATCGGCTCGACGCCCGGCAGGTCGCAGGTGAAATGCGTACCTATGCCGAAGCTGACGTTGATCCGGCCCTGCAACGCGCGATAGATCTTCAGGGCCCGCGGCAGGTCGAGGCCGTCGGAGAACACCAGGGTCTTGGTCAGCGGGTCGATGCCCAGCTTGAGGTAGTGGGCGATGGTCTTTTCCGCCCACAGCAACGGGTCGCCCGAGTCGTGGCGGAGGCCGTCGAAGAGCTTGGCGAAATAGAGGTCGAAGTCGCGCAGGAAGGCATCGGTGGTGATGCAGTCGGTCAGCGCGATGCCGAGCAGCCCACGGTATTCGCGGACCCAGCAGTCCAACGCGGCACTCTGGCTGTCGATCAGGCGCGGACCGAGCTGCTGGTGGGCCATCAGCCATTCGTGGGCCATGG